>JALNXE010000137.1 GCA_023230525.1 Desulfobulbaceae bacterium | reverse complement strand
GTATTCACCCGGATGGGAACAGGCGGCCTGTTCGGAGTCGACCTTTTCCTTATATTTCTCGCAAAGCAACTCCAAAAACTCTACCTGCCCTGGCAGTCAACCTGCCGTATCGTCTCATAAAAAACCGGCAGGCATTTCCTGACCTGCGCAATAACTGCCAAACCAAACCCAAAGCCAGCAGCTTATGCTTATCAAATGATTTTGTCAAGTTTTACCACCACGGCAAACATACCCGGCCCTTGACAAGGCTGCCGCCCTTCCGTAACAATAGGGGCAAATCCGCCTGGTTCTCCCTTCAGGCCGGCGGCAGTCCCCCCATATACCCCGGCTGATTGCGGCCTTGCTTAAAGGAACACGGGAACCGGGGCATCCAGCGCTGACCACGGGTGGGAATGAAAAAGTTAGCCGCTCATATTATCTTGATTTTTTTAAATTTAATTTCGAAAATTAACCACGGGCGCATAAGCAATAAACAGGGTTTGCGTATTTTTTGTCATGCCTGGCGACAACTCCTGATTTCTTGTTGAATAAGCAACCGGCGACGTGATAATATCTCTCAATTATGAAAAACACGCTATCGTTACACAAACTTCTCATTGTTGATGACGAAGATGTCATCTGTGACACCTTTTCCCGCCTTCTCGACTATGCCGGCTATAAGTGCCAGGTCGCCCAGAACGGGAAAGAGGCGTTGCGAATGCTTGAGCAGCAGGAGTTTTCGCTGCTGCTGTCGGATATCAATATGCCCGGGATGAGCGGCCTTGATCTGCTGCGCACCGTGGTAGAGAACCACAATGATCTGGCCGTGTTGATGATAAGCGGCATCGATGACCGTGATGTCGCCATCAACTGTCTTGAAATCGGCGCCTACGGGTACATCATCAAACCCGTGCAGATGAACGAACTGGTCATCAATGTCGCCAATGCGCTGCACCGCCGGGAACTGGAAATCATCAACAGGAGATACAACCAGCAGCTAAAGGAATTGGTTGAGGCCAGGACGAAAGAACTCTATCTTGCCAGAGAAGAGACGATCATGACCCTTGGCAAGGCCGCCGAGTTCCGGGACAACGAAACAGCCCAGCACACCATCAGAATGAGCCATTATTGCCAGATGCTGGCGCGGCAATGCGGCCTGCCGGAAAGCCAGTGCGAGCAGATCCGGCTGGCCAGCCCCCTACATGATATCGGCAAGATCGGCATATCCGACACCATTTTGCTGAAACCAGCCAAGCTCACCGATGAGGAGTTCGCCATCATCCAGCAGCATCCGGAAATCGGCTATCGCATTCTGGTCGATGCCAAGTCTGACTCCCTCCGCCTCGGCGCCTCAATTGCCTATACCCACCATGAGAAATTTGACGGAAGCGGCTACCCGCGAAAACTGAAGGGAACGGCTATTCCCATTGAAGGCAGGATTGCCGCCATCAGCGATGTCTTTGACGCCCTGACCACAAATCGCGTTTACAAATCGGCAATCGGGGTCGACCAGGCCGTTGAGATCCTGAAACAGGGGAGAGGGAGCCACTTTGATCCCGATCTGCTGGATATCTTCCTGCAGAACATGGAGACCATTTTGCGCATCAAAGAGCAATGCGCGGATCATAATGAGTAACCGGCCATTGGGGACTTTACCGGCCCATGGCCATGGAAGGTGGCCCGTTTCCTCCCAGAGAGATAATCAGCCGATCCTGAATTTTTCCACCAGTTTCTTGAGCCCCACCGCCAGCTCGACAAGCTCGCTGGTTGAGGCGCTTATTTTCTGCAGTTCCGTGCCCCCGGCCTTGATTTCCTGATCAATCTGCTGGATATTGTCCGCCACCTGAGCAGCCCCGGACGAGAGCAGAGTAATCGCCTCAGCCACATGGTTGACCCCGGCATGGGACTGGGAAACCGTGCTGGAGATGGCATCGGTCATTCTGCTCTGGCTCTCGACCGAATCCGAGATGGTTGTTGAAGAGGCGTGGGACTTTTTGACGATTTCGGCAACATCCGCGATGGCCCTCACCGCCTCGTGGGTGTTTTTCTGCACATCGGTGATCTGCAGGGCGATGCGGTCCGCCGCCTGGGAACTTTGCAATGCCAGCTCTTTCACCTCCCCGGCCACCACGGCAAACCCCTTGCCCGCCTCCCCGGCCCGCGCCGCTTCAATGGTGGCATTCAAGGCCAGCAGTTTGGTCTGCTCGGTAATATCATGGATCACCTTGGTGATTTCGCCAATTTCTTCGGTGCCCGCGTTCAGTTTTTCCATTGACACCCTGGCCTGCTCGGACATGCTCAAGGCGGTTTCCGTGATGCTTGCCCCCTGATCAGCATTTTTGCCGATCTCACCAACGGATTCCGACATCTGCCGCGACGATTCGACCACCATTTCCATGTCCTTCAACATGTCGCCGGCGATCAAAGAGGCCTGTTCCACCTGGCGGTTCATATCCTCCGTGGCATCGGTGACCTTGGCCGAATGGCTGATCATGCCGTCCGAGCTTGCGGCCAGTTGGTTGACGATCTCGGTTAACTGATCGGAAGAATGGTTCAGCCTGACGGAATTCTCCTGAATCTGCTCGATCATGCCGGCCAGATTCTCCACCATGCGGCTCAGCGAGTTACCGAGCACATCGTGCTCCGAATAGACATTTACTTCCTTGGTCAGATCACCGGCGGCAATCGCTTCAGCCAGTTCCGCCCGCTTACGCAGTCCGGCGATCATGAGGTCCATGCTGCGGCCCAGGTCACCCACCTCATCGCTCTGCTGCATATTGAGATTTTCACGCACATCACCCTGGGCCACCCTGTCGGCCATGGCCACGCAGGCCAGAATCGGCTTGCTGATGGAGATGGCGACAAAAACGGCCAGGGCAATAGAGATGACGATACCGGCAAGGCCAACCACCCCCATAATGAGACCGGCGGAATCTATCTGCTGCAGGGTTTTCTGCCGAATCTGCCCCATCTCCTCCTGACTCAGCTTGATGTGCTTTGCCTGAAACGTGCGCAGGGTATGCAATGTATCCTGCAGGGCCTGGGTGGTATCGGAACGAAGTTTGAGGGCAACGGCGCTGTGGCCGGCCCAGATGTCGGAAAAATCCTCCAGATTGAGTTTCATATCCCCGGAAAGGCCGGGCAGCACCTTTTCGAATTGCTGCTCAATCTGCTCCTTGTGTTTGGGGTTGGGATCTTTCATATCGGCTGAGACCAGATCAATCACGCTGAGTATCTCATTGGCCTTTTCCGGCGGGACGGCAGTGAGCGCGGCGCGGATTTCCCCGATCAGGTCCTTGGAAGAATTCTGCTGTTTGGCCAGGGCGGCAAAACGCACCCCGGCCGCCTCAATGAGCTGCTCAAGCTGGCTAAGGGCGTCCATCACATTTTTATCCCCGGCAATGGACTCCAGCGCTTTCAACTCGGCAATGGTGCTTTTTGCCTCATCCCGGTCAGCATCACCCGTAAAATAGAAATAACGGCTGGCAGTCTGCTGGGTCTGGCCGATGAGGGTCGTCAACCTGTTTTCGGAGGTCAGGGTCTTCTCCGAACTGTCGATGATGCCGGAAACCGTGGCCCCCAGAGAATGGAAATTTTTATAGCTCAGCGAGGCAATGACGATGAGAAAAAAAATGATGATAAATGACGGGGTAAGGATTTTAAGCTTCAACGAGCCCCGGAAAGAAAATTTCTGCGGTATTTCCTTGATCATATTCAGCAAACTCCGGTTGCAGGATCTATAGGGACTCAGCAATTGTTGCTAGCCTTTTACCAAGTCTCGAAAGGTTCGCCATTCCGGCAGATTCCGGCTCAGGCCCCGGAGGAATCCGGAGCAGATTCCCCGGTTTTCGTTGCAATAAAATAGACCGCCCAGCAAAAAAATGAGCGGTCTATTCTGGACCGGCCGACTCCGCTTGCAACGGTTTAAAAACGCACATCCATCAGCAGATAGTAATTCTCCAGTTCGGCATCCGTCTCAACAGGCTGTCCCAGATGAGAACCGCTGCCCGTATAATCATATTCGATGAAAGTATAACCGATCCGGAAGAAGAGATTTTCGTTCACCGGCTGGATATAGTACAGCTCATAGGCATCACCGCGGGTGGCCAGTTTATTGAACATCTCGGTGCTGGCCATGGTCATGCTCATCCAGTACTTGGAGCCATGGTTGTACTCGAACCCGATTTTCGGGTCATGCAGCGGGGTGAATGGTATAGTGTAGCGTACACCGGCAAAGATACTTGAGCCGCTTCTATCCTCAGTTCCGTCAGACAACAGTCCCATATACGTGGGCCGACCGAACAATGTGGAGTAATCAACAAAATTACCATTGGCATCAGTTCTGTCCGCTGCCCAGGAAGCAAAGATATCAAATCGCGAATCAAGAAAGTTGGATGCCTGCATATGGATGCCGTACAGATCCATATCACCTACACTGATTGGAGAATCCTTCCCCAGAAACGAACTGGGCAGATCGGTCATCTGGGCATAGCTCAACACCACCAGACTGTTTTTCAGACCGGGAATCTCGCTTTCAAGAAAGGTGGCGTACATATTGGTATCACCGGCATTAGCATCATCAAAAAAGGAAAAGCTAGAGGAATCATCATCATCGCTGTGGTATCCCTTACCATAGGCCAAGCGCCAGCCGGAATTTTTCAGACCGGTATAGCGCTCAAGTCCGAGGGTTGCGACAATACCATCATTTTCCGCGTCAAAGAGCAGGGCAGGATAGGTGGACTGCCGTTGCCTGTTCTCCTTATACTCAAGAGGCGGGCCTTCAGTTGACGGATGACGGCCGACAGTCAGGGCGATAGGGACGGCAAAATCGGGAACCCAGTCGACATAGGCGCGGTCAAGCTTGACTCCGCTGGTTTCCGGACGGTGAGCCCTGTTCATGTCGTTATACAGGGCAGTGGTGGTGTAATCGGAATCACCCCAGTTCTTGTAAACCGTCATCCGGCCATGGAAGCTCAAGGTTGGATTGATCTGGGCATCCATATTTAACCGGAAGCGGTTAGTCCAGTTATTGTCATCATCTTCGTCGCCAGACATCGGCGAGAGTGTCGGCGCGCCGTTCACATATTTAATCTGAGTATCATTCGGACCAAGATCCGACAACTTGTAATTATCCACCCGGGTTCGCACTTCAGCCCCCCAGTTGATGCGGTCTTTCAGCGTCTTGGTTTCCACCACATCAAGGGTATCATAGATATTGCTGATATCACCGTTCAGTTTATCGAACTCCTCCCGGCTGACGGCGGCCGGCGCCGGGGCCGGGGCGGTTTTGCCGCCCTCCTCCAGCATATCAACCCTTTTCTGCAGGGCATCCAGCCTGTCCATAATGGCTTTATAGGTATTGGCGGGCATGGTAACGGTATCCGCCCCTCCCGCCAATGCTGTTCCCGACCACAACAGCAGCGCTCCTGCTGTCAGTAAGTATTTTTTCATCTCTTTTCTCCCTGATAATGCTTTTACTTTGGAATAGCCGCGGTCTCCGGACGGTCACTGTCTGCGGCAAATTGCTTGAGATACTCGATGACACTCTTCAGCTCATCAGCAGTAATAACTCCCGAGATATCGGTAGCGTGACGGTTTCTATCAAAAAACTTTTGCCAAACCACAGCGGCCTTGTCCGCCGGGTTTACGGGTGGAGCCTGCCCCCCCTTCTGGTGACAGGAACCACATTTCTGCCGAAAAAGCGCCCCACCATCGGCGTACACAGCGCTGGTCGATAGTGCTGTGGCCAATGCCATACAGCAGACAATTCGCCATTTCATTTTTTTCCCCCAAAAAATTGTGTGTTGTCTTTTCAGTGCCCTTCACGCACCACTCCTCCTGCAAGCATTTCTTTATGCCGGACAGGATTTTCCACAGTGGAGATCAGGCCAGGAGGCCTGTCCCGACCGGCTCTGGAGTAACCAGCTCGGCACCTCTCCGCACTCCCGCGGCGGGGTGCCGAAATTTCACGGTGATCATTTTTTTTTACAATTTGCTTACAATTGAATATGTTATATATTGCCTATCAATAACTTGTCAAATTTTTAGGTTATTTTTTTCATCAGGCTGAAAAAAATCTATCCCATGGAAAATACAGAAGAAACCATTGCCGGCATTAAAACCATTCTCAGCCAGTGCCGCTCGGAGTCACAGGGCATATTAAGTGACCCGATCGTAAGGCAATGGAGTAACATTGACATCGGACCACACGCGGCCTTCCTTGCCGATCTCGGGATCAACCGTCAAGAGGTGGCTTCAGCCGTCAACGGGTACCGGAAAGCAGTTGGCGATACCCTGCAGCAGGTGACCAGGCTGGAAAATGAGCTGAGCAACCTGGAGGCGGACCTGCGCTTGAACAGCCTTGCTGATAATGAAGCCCAAAGGATGACCCGCAAACTGCAGACGGCCGCAGGCGAACTGCAGGTGCCCCTGGCCAGGATAAGGCAATGCAAAGAGATACTGGTTGCCGCGGCTAAAGATATCCAGGAGAAATTTTCTCTCAGAAATCTCCTCCAGATTGCCAGCTCAGATGCCGCCAGATCCGCCAGGGAACGGGAGATGTTTGAGAAAGGATACATGGTTTTCAAACTGGTAACCCAGGCTAACAACGGCAAGGAGGATTTTTTAAGCATCCATGATATTTCGGCAAAAACCGAGCGGATTGAAGCCAAATTCCGCCAACTCGAACTGCCGGCCATCCCTGAACTGGCCAAGGCTATCTTAAACTGCCAGATCGACACCTGTTATGAGGCCTTTCAGGAAATTCATCACTTTCTGGCATTCATCAACTGTTCGCTCAAAGGCGAGATCACCCAGATCGACATCATTAACGAAGACATCCGGTCATTGCGCGCGAAACCCTTTGCCATAATTCTCGAATCGCTGACAAAAGAAGGGGAAAAACTGGGCAGAAACATCAGTGAATTCCAGTATAAAGCAAACTTCATCAAAGAAATTGAAAACATCGAACAACTGCTTGAGAATTTACAAACCCTCTATGAATCCCTGCGCTACTCCTATTTCCCCCATCTTGGGGTGGCAATAAAAGCAAAAGGCTTCCACCTGAGTCCCCAGGTCATTGCCGCGGAGATCGGCAGCGGTTATTTCCGGGGCCTGCGGGGAATTATCCGCAGTATCAAGCTGGCCTTATCCACCACGGACAGCAGTCAACGACTTGATAAAGAGATCCTCAGCCAAAAAATATTCATTGCCCTGTCTTCCTGCCCCTACTATTATTGCGGGAACAGTGAAGATGCGGCCAGGCTACCGGCCTTTATTGACGGTCTTATCAGCAAATTCAGCAAGCCATACCCGTATGAGGATCTTTATCGCCTCATAAATGAGGCGATCACCACCTATGGTTGCCTCATGGAAAAAGACTTTGCGCAATTCAAGGCCGAAAAGAGACCGGACCCGGCAGAGGACAATTCCCCATCTCCGCCGAACAGCGCGGAAGTCCTGCTGGGCCGGCTGTTAAACAAGATTGCGGCAGGCAGCGCCCGCCTCCGTTCCCTGCAGAATCACAAATAAGACCTGCCGGAAGAACAGACCCGGCAAGGCAATGCTATATTTTATGCGGCGCTCTACCCGCGGTCGGGTGACCTGGTAGAGAGCGGCCCACAACATTTACAGAAGGAGTAAGGACACATGCACAAGGCAAAACCCGGTGATCTTGTCACCGTCATTTATGAAGGCATTCTTGAAAACGGTGAAATTTTTGAATCATCCCAGGATACCGGTCCTCTGCAGTTCCGCATAGGAACAGGCAGCGTAATGATCGCTTTTGAAAAGGCCGTCATCGGTATGGAAATCAATGAAAGCAGGGAAATCCGCTTGCAGCCGGAAGAGGCTTACGGCTTGCCCAAAGAAGAACTGATCCACACCGTCAGCCGTTCAATCTGGGATGCCAAGGTGGACATCAAGCCGGGCGTCGTGCTGGGAATGACCATGGAAAAGGATGGCGAGCAGCATCAGGTGCCGGCCATGGTCACTGAGGTTTCCGGTGACAAGGTGACCGTTGATTTTAACCATCCGCTGGCCGGCAAACAAATCCTTTACAGGATAACCCTGCAGAACATAGAACCGCTGCAAGCGGCCAGATCTACCCAGAACTGACCTGCTGCCGGCGTCTTCCCTCCCCTCCAGACAAGGTGTTTGAAACATGGCGGCAATGCACCCCCAGCACAACAGGCCCATGGCGCTGTCCATTGCCGGATCAGATCCATCCGGCGGGGCCGGCATCCAGGCGGACATCAAGACATTCACCGTCATCGGCGTCTATAGCGGGGCCGCGATCACGGCCCTCACCTCACAAAACACCCTGGGAGTATCATCGTATCTGCCATTGCCCGCTGCTTTTGTCAAAAAGCAGATTCAAGACGTGCTTGATGACTTAAATGTCACCCACATTAAAATCGGCATGGTGGGCAACCGGGAAATTGCCCGGGCCATCGGCGAAGTGCTGACCGGATTTACCGGGGAGGTCATTTATGACCCCGTCATCAAATCTTCGGGCGGCGTTTCCCTGTTTACCGCGGGCAGCACGGCCATAACCGAACATATCATCAGCCAGGCAACTGTTCTCACGCCAAACATTGCCGAGCTGGAAATCATTTCCGGCCTCCAGTGCGGCAATGAAGCCGGAGCCCTTGCCGCGGCCCAAGGCATTTTTGCCCTTTCCCCCCGCCTCAAGGCGGTTTGTGTCAAGGGAGGGCACATGAATATCCTGGGGAAAACCGTTACCGACTACCTGGTGCAGAAAACACCGCCGGAAAAAGGGACGGGGGCGGCGGGCTTTCATATCGCCAGAATCGAGCATCCCCGGATCTCCAGCCGCAACACCCATGGGACGGGCTGCACCTTTGCTTCCGCCCTCACCGCTTATCATATGCGCACCGGCGACCTCAACCAAGCCTTCCGCCTCACCTGCGCCTTCATGGACACCCTGCTGAGCAGAAGCACCGCTTATGTTATCGGGCATGGCACCGGCCCGCTGCCGCACCATGAATTTATCAGACAGAAAGACGAGACGGACCAGGACTTGTCGTAACTTATTACTCAACTTTCTGACTTGATCTATTTTGTCGAAATAACGGTATTTTTGTGACATAGTTGCTGCTCTGATCTCCGTCATGGGAATTCAGGAGACAGGAGACAGAATTCAGAATGGTTGATTTTATTACGTTTTATTCTGGCTCCT
>JALNXE010000136.1 GCA_023230525.1 Desulfobulbaceae bacterium | reverse complement strand
GGCCGCTGAATCTCACCCGGGTGATGGACTGGGCCGACGCCGTCCTGTTCGCGTGGCATCCGGGCATTACCGGCGGTCTGGGGGTGACCGACGTCCTTTTCGGGGATGTGAATCCGTCCGGGCGGCTGCCCATCACCTTTCCGCGGTCTACCGGGCAGATCCCGCTTTATTACAACCATCGTTCCACCGGCAGGCCGTTGCCTGGAGGCAGCCGTCGTCATTCCCGTTACATAGACTCACTCGACTCCCCGCTGTTCCCGTTCGGCTTCGGATTGTCGTATACGACCTTCAAATACGGCGATCTGTGTGCGACTGCGGATCCGCAAATACCGGAAATCGTCGTGGCCGCCCAGGTGACGAACACCGGCGACAGGGCCGGGACAACCGTCGCCCAATGTTACGTGCGGGATGTCGTCGCCAGTGTCGCGCGCCCTGTCAGGGAACTGAAAGGATTCGAGCGCGTCTCTCTTGAGGCCGGCCAGAGCAAAACCATTCTGTTCAGACTCGGCCCGAAGGAAGTTTCTTATCTGGATGACAATGGTCATGAGGTCCTTGAGCCCGGCCGTTTCCAGGTCTGGGTCGGCGGCGACAGCAATACCGATCTGGGCGCGGACTTCGAGATCACCCCGGACGGCAGGTGGGCAGTGATCGATAAAGGAGAGTAGGGTGGGTGATAATGTAAGTGAATATAATGAATATCTATTTAATGGAACGGGATATATTGAAGGATTCTGGAAACGGCTACACCCTTTATCAAGCGCTTCGACCTGCCGGAGTGGCGGGCATTGGTCGGGATAAGCTTTTTGTCCGGTGAGATGCAGGATAAATACCTTAATATCCTCGATGAACGTTTTGCCAGGATGTTCGGCTGAAAAGATACCTCGAGTTTGCAGCGAGATACTTCTCACAGATGAAAAACGGATTCCGGTTATCCATAAGTTGATGAACTCGTAAAAAGTCTTTTTTCACCACGGAGCACCCAGAGATCGCAGAGAAATATTTTTTTATTTAAGCTAGTTAGCTCTGTGGGCTTTGTGCTCTCTGTGGTAAATTTTCCGATGTTACGAGTCCATCATAAGTTACCCCCAACAAAAAAGCCGTTAACTCGTATTGAGTTAACGGCTTGATTTTACTGGCGCGCCCGGAGGGATTCGGACCCCCGACCCACGGATTCGAAGTCCGGTACTCTATCCAGCTGAGCTACGGGCGCTTTGGGTCAAAATGGGAAAATGTTTCTGTCCCTTCTGCCATGTTTTGCCGGTCGGTAATCTGCCGGGACAGGAAAGACGGAATTTTCGTTAAATAGCCAAATCAGCGGGTTTTGGCAAGGTAATTATGTTTTGAGGGCGGGCAACCGGCGTTATGCAAGGCAGGGAGATGCCCGCTGATTTTTCAGTTCGCAGCAAAAGTCCTGGCAGAGGGCGCGTGCCGCATAAAAAGCTGTTTGGATTTTTTCTTCCGTGGCCGTCTTTTTTGTGTTATGACTGAGGTCTGAAGAGAGGACAGGCCACGGGCCATGCTCTGTTTTTTGCTTTGCCGCACCCCGGCCTGAGGCCGCAGGTTGCCGGCAGATTGCAGGGCCGAATCCGGCTTCCCTGGCCAATACCCATCCCAGTTCTGAAACTACTTTTCCCTGACCCAGACAGAGTGGATACCTTCCGTTACCCTTAGATGATTGCGATGCTTCGAGAAAACAGGTTGGCGCGGGGCTGTTCCCGGTGGCCGGCAGCCGGGCCGCAACCACCGGTCCGGACGTGTTTTTCGCCTTACCAGTTCCTGCCGTTTCCTGCCGCTGCCCGCCGTGAGGACCAGCGATGAGTCTTTTGTGGTGGCGCAGAGGTATTGTCAGGCGACGGACGCCGGCGGATGCCTTTGGCGCCCTGTTCAATCATTTCCGCCGGGTGGTGACCATCAACAACCAGATTCTGGATAAAATCGCTGATCTGGAACGGGTTCTGGGCGGCGAATACATCTATGATATCATCTTCCTGCAGAATGCGGTGACCGATATTGTGGAAAAGGGCCGGCATGTCATTTACCACCTCAATGCCATGTCCGATGACCGCTATCACCTGCTTTACGAACGCTATACCACCACCGGCGATCAACTGGCCGACATCCTGGCCGGCGGGCCTGGGCCGTATGGGCCGATGCTGGTCCTGGAGTGGGAAGTGCTCCATCGCGACCTGCGGCATCTGGCCGGCGGCAAGGGCGCCAGCCTGGGCGAGGTGGTGAACAGCCTGGAGCTGCCCTGTCCGGTGGGCTTTGTGGTGAGCACCACCGGCTACCGGCGTTTCATGGAGGCCAATGACCTCTTTAACCGCATCAACGACGTTCTCCGGCAGGCTGCCGATCCCTCGGTGCAGGCCAGCCGTATCAGCGAACTGTTCGCCAGGGCCAGGATGCCCAATGATCTTGCCTCGGCCATCAGCCACGCCCTGAAAAAGGTGCGCTCCGGGCCGCAGCATCCGGAGCGGTTTGCCGTGCGCAGCAGCGGGGTGGATGAGGACGGGGAACGCAGTTTCGCCGGTCAGTTTCAATCCTTTCTCGATGTGCCGGCCGGTGAGGTTGCTTCAGCCTGCCTGCGGGTCATGGCCTCCCGTTTTTCCAAGCGGGTCTGCCGCTATCTGGAGCATGGCACCCCGGCCGAGGCGGCGCCCATGGCGGTTCTGGTGCAGCCCATGGTTACGGCCCGGTCCAGCGGCGTCCTGTATACCCGTGATCCGAATAATCCCGAGGCGGAAACCATGGTGCTCTCGGCGGTTGCCGGGGGCGGCGAAAATCTGGTGGCCGGCCGGGCCAGCGGCGACCGTTTTGTGATCGACCGCAATCACCCCTTTACCCTGCGGGCCAGCAATATCGGTATTCCCTGGGCGGACAGCAAGGAGGAAGTTCCTGACCCCATGACCAGGATGCCCAGCGGCCTGCGCCGGGGCTCGGGGGTGGTGGACGTGGCCCATCTCCGGCAGCTCGCCGAATACGGGATTCTGCTGGAAAAACGGCTCGAGTCGCCCCAGGATATCGAGTGGTGCCTCGATGCCGCAGGAAATATCTGGATTCTGCAGTCCCGCCCTCTCCGGCTGCCGGCAAGCAAGGAGACCCGCACCCCTGACCAGCTGGCGGCGGAGCTGGCCAAATTGCCCGTGCTCATGGCCGGCCGGGGGCATATCTGCCAGCTGGGTCTGGCGGGCGGCAAGGTGGTGCTGGTAAACGAGGACACCCCGGTGGAGAGTTTTCCGGTGGGCGGGGTGGCGGTCAGCCATTATGCCAGCCCCCGGCTGGCCGAGATAGTGCGGCGGGCCGCGGCGATCATCACCGATATCGGCAGTCCGACCAGCCATCTGGCAACCATTGCCAGGGAATACCGCACCCCGGCCCTGTTTGGGGCGGAAAAGGCCAGCACCCTGCTGCCGGACGGGGTGTTCGTCATGGTGGATGTGGAGGAGCAGACCGTTTACGAAGGAAAGGTGGAATTGCCGATTGATCTGCCCCGGGCCGCGGGCCTGCTGCCCCTGATCAACAACCGGGAGGAATCAATGCTGCGCAGCCTGCTGCGCCTTATTTCCCCGCTCAACCTGACCAATCCGGCCTCTTCCGCCTTTCGCATGGAGAACTGCCGCACCGTCCATGATTTTCTCCGTTTCTGCCATGAACGGGCCGTGGCCGAACTGATCAGCTTCCACACCTCGGGCAAACTGGTATCAGGAGGCGGGGCGCCCCTGTTGAAGACCGAGCTGCCCATCCGGCTGCGCATCATCGATATCGGCCGCGGCCTGGATAATCCCGCCAATGATAAACGGGTGACCCTGGAGCAGGTGACCAGCATGCCCTTCCGTTTTCTCCTGCAGGGGGTGCTGGATACCCGTTTCTGGGACCAGGAACCGGCCCAATTCGGCTTCCGGGATTTTTTTTCCGGCCTCACCCGGCCCCTGTCCATGCTGACCAATGCCCCGCCCTACAGCGGGGAAAATCTGGCGATTATTGCCGATAATTACTGCAATCTGAGCCTGCGCCTGGGGTATCATTTCAACATCATCGACTGCTATCTCTCCGATGAATCGGACGACAACCATGTCTACTTCCGCTTTGTCGGGGGCTTTGCCGAGGCGGGCAAGCGGGAGAGGCGGGCGGAGATGATCTCCCAGGTGCTGGCCGGCCTGCATTTCAAGGTGGAGGTCAAGGGCGATCTGGTGCTGGGCAAGGTGAAGATGCTCGCCCGGGCTCACCTGGAAAGTATTCTGGTGCATCTGGGTGAGCTGGTGGCCTTCACCCGGCAGCTGGATGTGAAAATGGTCGATGACGCGGCGGTTGAACATTTTTTCAGCGAGTTCATCAACCGCGTCGGCAAGGTGCCTGATGCAGGAGGGGAGTGATATGCTGCGTGAGTGGCTCTTTCATCCCCTGGCCACTCTGCGGGGGCTGCAGCAGCAGAGGCGCAACGAGCAGCTGGCGCGGCTGCGGGCCCGCTATCAGGTGTTTCGGATTCTGCTGGATGACAACCACCGGGCGGTGGAGCTTATCACCGAGCTGGGCGCCTCCCTGCGTTCCCCGGTTTTCTGGCCCGGGGTGCTGACCGGCGTTATTCATGAACTGCTGGGGGTCACGGCCGATTTGGTGGAGAAGCTGGATCACCTGGCCGACGGCGGCTATAACGGGCTGATCCGCCGGCAGGCCCAGCTGGGGGAAATTATCCGGCAGGATCTCGGCCGGCTGCCCCGGGAGGAGCGCTTCCCCTTCTGCCTGTCCCTGGACGAAGTGGAATCGACCATGAGCCGCGCCGTGGGAGGCAAGGCCGCCAATCTCGCCAAGTTGCGCCGGGGCGGGCTGTTTTCGGTGCCGGCCGGTTTTGCCATCCCGGTGTCCGTCTGCCGTCTTTTTCTTGATCAGGAAAATCTCTACCTGCGGCTTGTCGCCCGGCTGCGGGCCGGCGAACAGGCCGGGGACGGATTGCCTGACCAGGAAAGTGTCGAGGCGGTGCAGGAGATGATCATGGCAACCCCGCTGCCCACTGAACTCACCAGCGCCATGGAGGCCGCCGCCGCCCCCATCTTCGCCGGGGGGCGGGGGCTTGCCGTACGCAGCAGCGCCGTGAGCGAGGACAGTAAGGCCCATTCCTTTGCCGGGCAGTATATCTCCATTCTTAATGTGAAAACTCCGGCGCAGCTGGAGGACGCCGTCAAACAGGTGGTGACCAGCGCCTTTAATGTCCGCAACCTCGCCTACCGGCGGCATGCCGGGCTTCCTCCCTACGAGTTTGATCTGGCCATCCTCTGCCTGGAGATGGTGGATGTGCGCTCAGCCGGCATCCTGTTTACCAGGGATCCCAATTTCAGGGCCAGCAACCGGATGCTGATCACGGCGGTCTACGGGCTTGGTGAACTGGCGGTGGGCGGCAGTGCAGCGGCGGATGTTTATCATCCGTTCCGGGACGGGTCCGGACCGGGGGAAAGTCAGGTGGTGCGCAAAACCAGGCAGCTGGTCAGCGCCGGCCAGGGCGGGGTGGTGGAGGAGCAGCTGGCGGCTGAGGCCGGGGATGCCCCGGTGCTGGACGAGAGTGAGATCATGACCATGGTGCGGCTCGGCATGGCCGCTGAGGAGCAGCTGGGCGGTCCCCAGGATATAGAGTGGGCGGTGGACCGACAGGGCCAGATCATCTTTCTCCAGTCGCGGCCGCTCAAGGTAAATCTGGGCAGCCCGGCGGAGATTGAGGCCCGGGACAGCAGGCAGCCCCTGCTGGCCGCCGGCCAGGTCGCCTCACCCGGCCGGGTGGCCGGGCAGGCCCGCATCATCGGCAACCGGCAGGATCTGGAAGGGCTGACCAGTCCGCCCTATGTGCTGGTCATGCATCAGAGCATGGTGGAGGCGGTCAGCGCCCTGCCCCAGACCGCGGCCATTCTGGTGGAACTGGGCAACCCGGCCGATCATCTCTCCTGCGTGGCCCGTGAATACGGGGTGCCCATGCTCACCGGCCTGGAGCATGTCACCCGGAAACTGCACGACGGGCAGGCGCTGCTGGTTGATGGCGAGCGAGGTCTGATTTATGCCGCCACGGAGCAGGAAATCGCCCAGCACCGGGAGCGCCATCAGCGGAAAATCGCCACCTGGCAAGACCGGGTGCCCCGGCCTGAAGATCCGGTGGCCGCCGCCCTCTATGACCGTATTGTCCCGCTGAATCTGACCGACGCCTATGGGCCCACCTTTTCCATTGCCGAATGCAAGACCATGCATGACCTGGTGCGCTATGCCCATGAGAAGGCGGTTCTGGCCATGTTCGAGGCAGGCGACGAGGCGGTTGAACAGGCATCCGGGGTCATTTTCCATCTGGATAGCGAGGTGCCCTTCATGGTTTCCCTTATTGATCTGGGCGGCGGCCTGCTGCCCGGCAGCGCCCGCCGGGTGCCGCCAAAGCAGGTGCTGTCCCGGCCGTTTACCGCCCTCTGGCAGGGGGTGACCACCCCGGGGATCAACTGGGGGCCGGCCGGCGGGGTGGCCGTTGGTTCGGTTGTCTCCCGCTTTCTCACCGACCACCGTTCCGCCCGTCCCATCGGCCTGCCCAACTATGCCCTGGTAACCAGGGATTTCCTGAATCTCAACGCCCGCATGGATTTCCATTTCACCATGGTGGATGCCATCTGCGGCATCGACTCCCGGCTCAATTACATCAAATTCCGTTTCAAGGGCGGCGGAACCGGGCCGGAGCAGCGCAACCGGCGGGTCCGCTGCCTGGCGGAGATTCTCACTGCCGCCGGTTTCTTCTGCGACCAGCGCGACGACCTGTTGACCGCGGCCATCCAGGGCGGGGCCGCCGAGGTGATTGAGGAGAAGCTGAAGGTGATCGGCCGTATCCTGGGCTTTTCCCGGCTGCTGGATGCGGTCATGCGCCGGGATGAGCTGGTGCCCAGGGTGGCCCAGGCCTTTCTCGACGGGGATTACCAGTTGGCGGGGCTGAAGGAGGAGATTGACGGCGGGAAGTGACCGGTCAGCTCTCAGGCGTGGAAAAAAATCTCATCCGGCAATTGGATGGCGGTGAGGAGATTGTCGTACATGGCGCCGGTATCGATGCCTATCTTGTTGGCAGTGACGAACGGCAGCTCGAAAGGGGTGTGGCCGAAGATGACCTTTTTGCCGAAATCATGGTCAAGGGCCAGGAAGGTGTCACGCACCTCGCAGAGGGTGGTCAGGTCATTGGCGGCCAGGGGGATATTCGGTTCAAGGCCGGCGTGGACAAAGATGTAATGCGGGCTTTCCCAGTATGGCACCAGGGCCAGGAGAAAGTCCAGGTGTTCTTTGGGAAGAAAACTCAAGGTCTGCAGATTGACGTTGCGGTCCGGGCCATAGCTGTCCAGGGTTGCGTCGAGGCCCATGCCCCGCAGGTAGGGCAGCAGTATCGGGTCGCCGCTGCGGTAATACTCAAGCAGCACGTACTCGTGATTGCCGAGCAGGGTGACAAGGTTGGCGTCGCGTTCTTTCAGTTCGCAAAGGAGGTCCAGGACCTTGGCCGAATCCGGTCCCCGGTCAAGGTAGTCGCCGAGGAAGACCAGGCGGTCCCGGCCAGGGGTGTAGGGCAGACGGTCCAGCAGATCACGCAGCTTGTGAAAGGAGCCGTGGATATCCCCGATCGCAAATATCTTGCCGTTTTCTGAGGCCATGATGCTTTCCCCTTGCTTGGTTCTCGCTGACCTGTGCCGCGGAATCTGGAAGCGGCCAGCAGTTCTGTCCGGTTATGTTTTTTTTGAGATTAAAGTTCCTTGCCGGCAGGACTGGCCTGCCGGCAAGGGTCACGTTATCGCGCCCAACAGGCAATCTTATGCCCGGTCTACTACTTCCGCGACGATATGCAGTTTGGTCTCTTTTCTGTCGGCAATCATCCCTTTTACCATGGCCCCCGTGCTGATCAGACCGGCAACGGCAAGGGCGGCAACCAGGGCCCAGAAGCTCACACTCTCCAGGAATGCCGCGGTGGACGGGGTAATCTGGCCAACGAGGCCGAATTTGGCAAGATAACCGGGAAGCAAGGCCCCGCGGCTGACCGCGACGATGAGCATGGTGGCTGCCATGGTGATCTTGATAATGTAGTCCTTGACATAGGTGGTGCCGAGGGCGCCAACCTGAACGCCGATCAGGGAGGTGGCCAGGAGCAGGACGGACAGACGGATATCGATAAGACCGCTCAGGCCCCACTGGATGGAACCCCACAACCCCATGATGAAGGCGATGCCCAGTTCGGAGGCGCTGGCCACCATGGCCGAGGCGCCGATCACATAGATCATGCCGGGCACCCCGATAAAGCCGCCCACGGCAATGGTGGCCGCCAGCATACCGGTAGCCAGACCCACCGGGATGGTTACCCAGGCGGAGATCCGCACCTTGGCCACCTTGAAATTCATCATCGGCGGGAGATTGATCTTCTGCATGGCCAGGGCCAGGGTCGAGGCCTTTTCTGGGCCATCCTTTCCGCCCTTGGCAATTTTGTAGGCGTCATAAGCGACATAGCTGCCGACCACGACCAGCACGATCACAAACATCGCGCTCACATAGAGGTTTGAACCATCATTGCCCCATTGATTGAGGATGTACTTTTGAATCATGACGCCGATCTGGACGCCGACGATGGCGGTGACGGACATGGTTATGGCCAGTTTTATGTCAACCTGACCATATTTCCAGCGTTTGTAGGTGCCGATCATGGCCTTGGGAAACTTGTGGCACATGTTGCTGGCCACGGCCACGGCACCGGGGGCGCCCAGGGACATCATGGCCGGGGTGAGGACAAAGGCGCCGCCCGATCCGATAAAACCGCTCAGGATGCCGCCCACCAGGCCGACCGTCAAGAGGGCCAGCAGCTTCTGCAGGGTCATATCCATGAACATGATGGACACATCCTTGATCACGTTCTCGCCGGCATCATGGTCCATGCTGACCAGCACCTTTTTACCAAGGCGGAGAGTCTCCGGTTTGACTTTCTCACCGATGATCAGGCTCTTCATTTCAGTTGTGCCGTCCTTCTGCAGGACAGCGGTATGGGCCGCCTCGTTGATCTCGGTGAACACGCCCTTCAGCATGCTCTTGTCGGGGCCGGCCCCGCCGGCGGCAAAAACAGCGCTTGCCAGCGGCAGGAGAAACAGTGAAAACAGTACGGCTATGACTAACCTCTTCATTGAATTAACTCCTCGAATATAGATAATAATTGCTTACAGGTGCAGGTTATTTCTTTTTGGCCTCAATGCCGAGCAGGCTCAGCAGGTTGCTGGCAAACGCCCCATGGATAAAGGAAAAAAGGAAGACTGTTCCTATGGGATACAGCGTGTAGATGCCTCCCTTGGTAAAGGTGTCGGTGACCAGTTTC
>JALNXE010000135.1 GCA_023230525.1 Desulfobulbaceae bacterium | reverse complement strand
ATATTGACACAATTTTAGGGAGTTAGTATTAAATAAGTATAAATACCTATTGTGGTGTATTTTATTGCTCTAAGTATTTTTATGCACAACTTGCACAAGAGGCACAAAATGGAAAACTCAAAAAGAGCACCTACTGCCGTTGTTTTCGGATGTGGCAACCCCTTGATCGGGGATGACGGATTCGGGCCTGCGGTGATCGAACAGCTACTGCAGAGCAAAAGACACCTGCCGCTTGGTGTCAGTGTCGCCGATGTGGGTACCGGAGTCCGCGAATATCTCTTCGATTACCTTCTGTCGGAAAAAGAAAGGCCACGGCATCTGATCATTGTCGATGCCATAGACCGGGAGGATAAAAGCCCCGGAGAAGTCTTTGAAATCGACCCATCAGCCGTTCCGGCAAAAAAACTTCACGATTTTTCTCTTCATCAGTTCCCCACCGTAAATATGCTGCAGGAACTGCAGCAATTCACCGACATGAAAGTAACGATAGTGGTGGCACAAGTCGAATCCTTGCCCGACGAGGTTTCACTTGGTCTTTCCCCGGCAATGGCAGCTGCCGTCCCTAAAGCCTGTCAGAAAATAATGGATATCCTATCCACAACCCAAAGCGAGGTGACTGTCCATGATGTATGAGTTCAAAGTTGCTGATCTGGCGGAGGAGTTTGGTGTCCACCGAAACACCATTCGCAATTGGATTAACTCGGGAACCTTGCCTGCGCAGGAGGGGCCTGGCAAGCGTTATGCTATGAAGGTGTCAGATTATGTAGCCTTATGTGACAAGTTCGGCATCCTGCCGAAAGTCAATATGGAAATGGCAGTCGAGATAGAAGAACTCAAAACCATCACCACTGCTCAAAATGGTCAGCCGGTGCTGCAACTCGGCGAAAAAAACAACACCCTTTTTGATGATCCGTCCTGGGGTGATGTCTGTCTGACCTGCGGCACCTGCGCCAGCGCCTGCCCCATCGCCGGGGTTAACGGCCTTGATCCACGCAAGGTGGTGCGCATGGCGGTTTTAGGGCTGGAAGAGGAACTGGTGGAAAGCAGCTGGCCATGGAAATGCACCATGTGCGGCAAATGCGAAGAGGCCTGCCCCATGAACGTGGAGATCGTCAAGCTCATGCGCCGTCTTCGCGCCAAGCGGCCGAGAAATCTGGTGCCCGGTCCCATCCACAAGGGTGTCTCCATGTGCCTGGAACGCGGCAACAATCTCGGCATTCCCAAGGATGATTTTGCCTTTCTGCTGCAGGACCTGGGTGAAGAACTGGCCGCGGATACATGCCCCGGTTTCACGACCCCCCTGGAAGTGCGCGGTTCAAGGCTGCTGATTACCGTCAATTCAAAAGAGCCCTTTGCCGAGCCGGATGACATGAAATGGTGGTGGAAAATTTTCTATGCCGCCAATGAATCCTGGACGGTCTCCGCCGACAACTGGGAAGGAGTCAACTGGGGTCTGTTTTCCGGTGACGACGAGGCCATGAAGACCATTGTCGGCCGGATTGTCGACAACCTGGAGAGGCTGCACTGCGAGGCCTTGCTCCTACCCGAATGAGGCCACGCCTATTATGCAACCCGGTTCGGGTTGAACAAATGGTTTCCTGAAGTACTTAAAAAAATCAAAATTTATTCCGTATTTGATCTTCTGCTCGAATATATGCGGGATAACCGCATTACCCTTGACAATACCATCCATACCAAGCTCGCCACCTACCACGACCCGTGCAACTATGGCCGTAAATCCCTGAAAGCCTTCGGCCACGGTTATTTCGAGGAAGGCAGAATTATCACGCGGGCCTGCTGCCCCTCCTTTGTCGATATGGAGCCCAACCGCAACAGCAACTACTGCTGCGGCGCCGGCGGCGGCGCCTGGGCCATGCCCTATGCCCCGGAGAGGGTTTTCTACGGCCGGATCAAGGCCCGCCAGATCCAGGAGTGCGGCGCGAAAATGGTCATCGCCCCCTGCCATAACTGCCGTGACCAGCTGAAAAAATCGCTCAACAAGGAATTCGATCTCGGCATTGAGGTGAAATATCTCTGGGAGCTTGTTTCAGACTCAGTGATCATTCCCACTAAGAAATAGCAAAAATCTCTTCTCTCACTTCCCTATGCAAGGAGGAACAAACCGTGTCAAGAGAGCAAACAATAGGATCGGTAATGGTTGTCGGCGGCGGTATTGCGGGTATGCAGTCGGCCCTGGACCTCGCCAACTCAGGCTACTATGTTTATCTGCTGGAACGCAGCGGCGCCATTGGCGGCGCCATGGCCCAGCTGGACAAGACCTTCCCCACCAACGACTGCTCGATGTGAATCATCGCGCCAAAACTGGTTGAGTGCGGTCGGCACTTAAATATCAAGTTGATGACCTTAAGCGAGGTCACCCAAGTCAGCGGCAGAGAAGGCAACTTCACCGTATCGGTAAAGGAGCATCCCCGTTATGTGGACATGAGTAAATGTATTGCCTGCGGTGAATGCGCGGCAAAATGTCCCAAAAAAATCGATGATGACTACAACGCCTCCACCAAACAGCGAAAAGCGATTTTCGTCAAATATCCCCAGGCGGTGCCCCTCAAATACCAGATCGATGCGGATCAGTGTATTTATCTGCAGAAACCGGGCAAATGCGGTTTTTGCGCCAAGGTGTGCCCGGCTGGCGCCATCAATTTCGAGGACACCGAAAAACATCACGAAATCAACGTGGGCTCCATTATTCTTGCCCCCGGCTTTCAAGCCTTTGATCCCAAAGAGGCCGGCATCTGGGGTTACGGCACCCTGCCCAACGTGATCACCTCCATGCAGCTTGAGCGCTACTGTTCGGCCACCGGCCCGACCGAGGGGCATCTCATCCGCCCCTCCGACGGCAAGCCGGCCAGGAAAATCGCCTTTCTGCAGTGTGTCGGCAGCCGTGATGAAAACAAGTGCGGCAACGGCTACTGTTCTTCGGTCTGCTGCATGTACGCCATCAAGGAGGCGGTGATTGCCAAAGACCATGTCCCGGGACTGCAGACCACCATCTTTTTCATGGATATGCGGACCCACGGCAAGGACTTTGACCGCTACTACCAGCGGGCCAAAACAGAATCCGGCGTCCGCTTCATCAGGTGCCGGGTACATGGCGTTGAGCCCCACGGCACGGATGGCGATCTGCGTCTGCACTATATTAATGAGGAAGGCCGCCAGGTTGAAGAATATTATGACATGGTGGTTCTGTCGGTTGGTCTGCAGACCCCGAAACCCGTGGTCAGACTGGCCAAGGATCTCGGTATCCAGCTCACCAGCGGCAACTTCGCCGCCACCTCGAACTTCATGCCCGTGCTGACCTCCAAACCCGGCATATTCACCTGCGGCGCCTTTGCCGGACCCAAGGATATCCCGCAATCGGTCATCGAGGGATCGGCGGCAGCAGCCGGCGCCGGCAACCTGCTGGCCACGGCCCGCCACACCCTGACCCGGGACAAAACCTTCCCGGCCGAACGGGACATTTCCTGCGAGGAACCGAAGATCGGCGTGTTTATCTGCCATTGCGGTTCCAATATCGCCGGCGTGGTCGACGTTTCAGCGGTAGCGGATTACGCCGCCACCCTGCCGGGGGTCGCCCATGTGGAACGCAACCTCTTCACCTGTTCCCAGGACACCCAGGATCTCATGGTGAACCTGATCAAGGAAAAGGGGCTGAACCGGGTGGTGGTCGCGGCCTGTACCCCCCGCACCCACGAGCCGTTGTTCCGGGAGACCCTCAAAGCTGCCGGTATCAATGAGTATCTCTTTGAAATGGCCAACATCCGCAACCAGAATTCCTGGGTGCATGCCAAGGAACCGGCCAAGGCCACGGACAAGGCCAAGGATCTGATCCGCATGGCCGTGGCCAAGGTGTCGCCCCAGTTTGCCCTGCATCAGCTTTCCGTGCCGGTCACCCGGACGGCCCTGGTTATCGGCGGCGGTCTGGCCGGTATGACCGCGGCGCTCAACCTGGCTGACCAGGGTTTTCCGGTGCATCTGGTGGAAAAGAGCGACCAGCTCGGCGGCTTTGCCCGCATGCTGGACCATACCTGGAAGGGTGACGAGATCAAACCCCAACTGGCCAAGATGTCTGCCAGCATCGAGAACCACTATAATATCACCCTGCATCTGCAGAGCGAGGTAAAAGAGGTTGAGGGTTTTGTCGGCAATTTCCGCACCACGGTGCAGAACAAGCAAGGCGGCAAGACCGTCATCGAACACGGAGCGGGCATTGTCGCCACCGGCGGCAAGCGTTACCGCCCCCTGAAGGAATACGGCTACGGGGAGATCAAGGGGGTCTACACCGGCATTGAATTCGATACCCTGCGCAAGGCGGGCGACGTCAATGTCCGGGAGGGCAAAACCTTTGTCTTCATCCAATGTGTCGGCTCCCGCCAGAAAGACAGGCCATACTGTTCCAAGGTGTGCTGCACCCATTCCGTCCAGTCAGCCATCAGGCTGAAAAAGGAGGATGCCACCCGCAAGGTCTATATCCTTTACCGGGACATCCGCACCTACGGGGAACGGGAGCTTCTCTACAAGGAGGCCCGCCAGCTGGGTGTTATTTTCATCAATTATGAGCTGCACGGCAAACCCCTGGTCAAACACGACATGGCCGGTATCCAGGTGGAGGTATGGGATCATGTCCTGCACCGCCCCCTGTTCATCAGCGCCGATGTAGTGATCCTGGCGGAGGCGATTCTGGCCAACCAGGACGGCAAGAAGATTGCCCAGCTCTTTAAAATACCTGTTGACTCTGACGGCTTCTTCCAGGAAGCACATGCCAAACTGCGGCCGGTGGATTTTGTCACCGACGGCATGTTTGTCGCCGGCCTGGCCCATTATCCCAAACCGGTGGAAGAATCCATTGCCCAGGCCATGGCCGCCTCGGCGCGGGCCGCTACCCTGCTGTCCAAGGAATCGATCACCCTGGAGGCCATCAAGGCAACCGTGGTGGAGGATAACTGCGACGGCTGCGCCCTCTGTCTGGATGTCTGCCCCTTTTCAGCCATCAGCTTGAAGGAAAGCACGGATAGCGAAGGCAAAATCTCCCGCCGCATTGAAATCAACAAGGCTCAGTGCAAGGGATGCGGACTCTGTCAGGGCACCTGCCCGAAACGGGGGGTCTTTGTCGCCGGCTTCTCCCTTGACCAGATCAACCGACAGGTTGCCGCCGCCCTGGCGGTGTAGACGGGGTGATTGAATATGCAATTTACGCAAAGCACACATCATGAGCTTACTGAAATAAGGAGTCAATCATGAGTTATGAACCAAAAATAATTGCCTTTTGCTGTAACTGGTGTTCATACGCCGCAGCAGATCTGGCCGGGATATCCCGTATGGAGTATCCGAGCAATGTCCGTATTATCCGGGTAATGTGTTCGGGTATGGTTCATCCGGAAACGGTGGTGGAGGCCTTTAATCTGGGGGCCGACGGCATCATGGTCCTCGGCTGACACCTCGGCGAATGTCATTACCTGGATGGTAATTATAAGGCTATGGCCCGCTCGGAGATGATCACCTCTCTTCTGGAGGATTTCGGCGTTGATCCGCAGCGGTTTCAAATAAACTGGGTATCGTCGGCAGAACCGGACAAATTCGTTGCAGCGGTTAAGCAGGTGACGGAACGAGTCAAAAAACTCGGCCCACACAAAAGCGAAGCTGCACATGCAGCGTAACAAAGGAGGTTGATATGGCTGTTCGAATTGCGGAAGAATGGCTGCACTCGTGTTCCGGCTGCGAGATTGCCATACTCAATATCGGTGAACCCCTTGTTGAGTTGCTGTCGGCACTTGAGTTTGTTCACATACCCGTACTCATGGACCACAAGTATTACGGCCAGACCGGCGAGGGAAAGGTGCTTGACATCCCGGAAGCGGATGTGGGCATTGTTTCCGGCGGTGTCGCCAACGAAGAACATCTGGAAGTTCTTGAGGAAATGCGCAAGAAATGCAAGATCCTCATTGCCCTGGGCACCTGCGCCACCCACGGCGGGCTGCCTGCCCTGATGAATAACTGGGATGTCGGCGAAGCCCATAAACAGATCTACCAGACGGTTACCACCGATGCCTGCACGGTACCGGATCAGAAGGTGCCGAAACCCCTTGACCGGGTGTATGCCCTGGATGAGAAGGTCAAGATCGATCTGATGATTCCGGGCTGCCCGCCCAATTCCCAGCATATTGCCGGGGCCATTCTCGCCCTGCTCCACGGTGAAGAGGTCAAGCTGCCGACCAAAAGCGTCTGCGACACCTGCCCCACCGTGCGGAAGGGCAAAGGCGATGTCAAGAAGGTAAGGCGTTTTCTGGAAAATGCGGCCTATATTGCCGAGGAACCCATCGACAAAATGCGCTGCCTGCTGGAGCAGGGCTTCATGTGCATGGGACCGGTGACCCTGGCCGGCTGCGCCAAACGCGGAGCACCGAGCTGCATCATCGCCCGGGTGCCCTGCCGCGGCTGTTTCGGCCCGGTCAGAAAAGGCGGCAACCAGATGCTTGACATGATGAATGCCCTGGCCAGCAACGGCATTGATTTCAAATCCGTCATAGACCGTAAAAACCTGTTGCGATTCTCTGGCGCCCACGGCCTGATCAAACAGCAACGGCCTACAGAGTAAGGAGATAAATATGGGAAAAGTATTAACTATTCAGCCGGTTACCAGGATCGAGGGCCATGCGAGTATTGCCATTGAACTTGACGATAACGGCAACGTAAAAGACACAAAACTGCATCTCATGTCTCTGCGGGGATTTGAGAAATTCATTGAAGGACGGCCCGCGGAGGAAGTACCGCGTATCGTCAACCGCATCTGCGGCATCTGTCCGTGGATGCATCATCTGGCCTCGGTCAAGGCGGTGGACGCCTGTTTCGGCGTCACCCCGACCCCGGCCGGCCATAAGCTGCGCGAACTCTGCCAGGTAATGGCCCATATCAACGATAAAATTCTGCACTTCTTTTTCCTGGCCGCCCCTGATTTTGTCATTGGTCCGGACAGCGACTATGCCGTGCGTAATGTTATCGGCATCGTCAAGGCGGCGCCGGAGCTTGCCCAACAGGTGGTCAAGATGCGGCAGCTGGGCCAGATGATGCTGGAGCGTTTTGCCGGCAAGGCGATTCATCCCATCGCCGGCGTAACCGGCGGCTTTGCCAAACCCATGACCGAACCGGAACGCGTCGGTCTGCTCAGGGACACCCAGACATTGCTTGATTTTGCCGTCTACGCCCTGGACTTTGCCAAAAACAATGTCTTCAACAAGTATCTGGACGTCATTTCCAAGCTGGGCACCATCACCACCGGGTTCCTCGGCACCGTGGACGACAATGGCGCGCTGAGGATTTATGACGGCAAACTGCGGCTCATGCAGCCCACCGGCGAGTACGTCGACTTCCCCTGTTCCGAATACACCGACTACCTGGCCGAGCATGTGGAACCATGGGCCTACGCCAAAATGCCCTATGCCAAGTCATGGCAGGAGGGATTCTCCATGGATCTGGACCAGCCCAAAGGCATCTACCGTTCCAACACCCTGGCCCGGATCAATGTGTGCGATCACATCGCCACCCCCAAGGCCCAGGCAGCCCTGGAAGAGTTCCGGGCTAAATTCGGCAGACCGGCCCAGTTCACCCTGCTCTACCACTGGGCCCGTTTGATCGAGCTGGTGTACGCCTGTGAACGGACCATCGAGCTGCTGCAGGACAAAAGCATCACCGATCCCAACATCAGGGCCAAGGTCGAACCCAAGGCCGGCCGAGGGGTGGGCTGTGTGGAGGCTCCCCGCGGCTCTCTTATCCATGACTACACAACCGATGATAACGGCTGCATTGTCAGCGCCAATCTGATTGTGGGCACCACCCACAATATTGCGCCCATGAATATGAGCGTCAAACAGGCGGCAACCATGCTGATCAAAGACGGCGTTTATGACCAGGGCATGCTGAACAAGGTCGAAATGGCGGTGCGCGCCTACGACCCCTGAATTTCCTGCGCCACGCACCACCTGGATGGTGGTATGCCTTTGACCGTTTCTATCATTGATGCCCAGGGAAAAGAAATTGACGTTCTGACCAACCTGGAATAATGAACGCAGCAATTCCTTGTCAAAGGAATTGCTGCATACAACAAAGCCTCTTACAAAATGAACGTCGCAGCGAGATCGAGAGAAAAATATGCTGTGCAAGGATGAGTGGTGAAATCGCCCGGAAGCGTAGCCGTGCTCCGTTGAGGACGGTTTCACCAGGAAGACGCCGCACAGGTTATTTTTAGCCGATCGGAGTAGATGTTCATTTTGTAAGAGGCTCAATATATAAGGAGAACTTGGTGATGACTGATACGACCCAGAAGAAGCGACATCAAATACGTGTCACCAGGACAGACAGCGCCTGTGGCTATGTGGGCCATATGACTGTTGATGAATTAAGAAAGGTTACTGTAGGCAATAACTTCGATGGCGCCTGTCCAACCTGCGGCCAGATTCATCTGACCCGGGAAGAGATAGAGGAAATCGAAGGCGAGAAGGTCACCGACAGCAAGGAGTACAAGGACACAACCAAGGAAGCCGAGGCGTAGCATTGTCTCGGCTGTACGCGGCAGTTTCCCAAAAGGGGTGCTGTCAGGTGCACCGCATGCAGTAAACGGGGAAAGGGGGCTTTATGCCCCCTTTTTTCGTCTCTCGTCACCACCCATCAGCCGCAAACTTTGCCTCATCAGGCAGTTCATGCCCGAGGCTGCAAAACAACGAATTCTTTTCGCCTTTTCCCTGCCAAATTTGTTGATAGTGCTGAGGGGATCAATTATTTTAATTCAACTTTCTGAGTTGTGGTGACATGTTGAAATTAAATAGATATTTTCAGGTTGCCCGAAGCTTGTTTTCAGAGAATTCAGAAGACAGGAGTCAGAATAAAACGTAATCAAATTATTCTGAATTCTGTCTTCTGTCTTCTAAATTCCCATGACGGAGATCAGAGCGGCAACTATGTTACAAAAAATACCGTTATTTCGACAAAATAGATCAAGGAGGTTGCGCCCATGGTTTTCGTTTCCCGTTTTTTTGCCGGCAATGCCGGCCTGGCCAAGGCAGCTCTGAATTCCCCGGCCATTGCCATGGGGTCCATGGATCGTCAGGCAGTGCGCCTCATCCAGATGGCCTTGGTGGCACTCGGCCACCCCATGCCCCGCTCCACCAAACCAAACGGCACCCTGGACGGCATTTTCGGCTCGGAAACCCACAAGGGCGTGGTGGCCTATCAGCAGAAGAACGGCCTTTCCGCCGATGGGGTGGTGGGCAAGAATACTGTAAGCAGAATGGACGGCCAGGTGCAGAACATACTCCCCGACCCGCCGACCAACCCGGATCTGAAACTGCCGACCAGCTACTATATTCCCCGGCCGGTTGAACGCCTGCGGCAGCCAGACGGGGCGTCGTGCTGGGCCACCTCGGCCACCATCCTGGAAAAATGGAATCACCCGGAAAAATTCAACAAGTACGTCAATGAATGGCCGGTGCCGGAACAGATCGAGCTGGTGCTGACCGAGGCGGGCAAGAGCGTCAACAGCCGGCCCCCGGATTATTTTGTCAAGGAATTCCGGAGACAGAAAGGACTGCGCACCGACGACAACGAACTGCTTTATGTGCAGGGCCTCAAATTCACCAAGTTCACCCCGCCCATGAGCCGCTTT
>JALNXE010000134.1 GCA_023230525.1 Desulfobulbaceae bacterium | reverse complement strand
TCCAGCCACATGCCCAGCAGCACCAGGCCGCTCACCGCGCCGAGATAATAACGGTGCTGCTTGGCCCATACCGTGAGCAGCAGCACCAGGGGGCCGAGATAGATGACCACGAGCAGCAGCGCGCTGAGGGCGGAGGCGGGCCGCACCTGGAGCCGGGCAAAGACGAAAGTGGTCTCCCCCGGCAGGTTCTCGTACCAGATGGGCAGCAGCTGGGAAAACATCAGGTAGGTGGTGAGCAGGGAAAAGGCCAGCAGCAGTTTGCCGATGTCATGCAGAAAAACTAGGCGCGGCCGGGGCTGCCAGGACGCCATGAAGGCCAGGGCGGCCACGGCCATATAGAGCCCGGAAACGGCGAAGTAGCCGCCGAACAGGGAGCTGTGCCAGGCGGGATCAAGGGCCATGACCAGATCAAAACCGAGCAGGGAAAAGACCACGCCATAGGCCAGGATGAACAGGGCCCCGGCTGCCCCGCCCCTTTTGCCCCGCTGCCGCCTGCCCAGGTAAAACCAGGCAAAGAGCCAGAACAGGGTCAGCGAGGCAAGATCACGGCCCAGGACAAAGTTGGTGTCGAGCCACACCCCCTGGGGCAGGTTCCTGCCGAGCCAGGGCGACCACTGGGAGCTGCCGAGCCACAGCGCGGCCAGGGCCAGGATGACCGGCCCGGCAGCCAGGATGCCGTTTGCCGCCAGGTGTTCGTAGCCCTTTGCCCACCCGCCCCGGGACATGGCGATGATGGCCAGCCAGACCGTAAGCCCCGCGGCCAGGGGCCCGAAATAGAGAAAGTTGACCAGCAGCCCCAGCCAGGCCCGCTCCGCGCCGGTCTGGGACAAGGCGAAGAGCCAGACGCTCAGGCCGGCCGCCAGCAGCACGGACCACAGCAGATTGATGCGGGGTATGCACGACTCCGTTGTTTTCAGCTGCTTAGTCGGCATGGAATTCCTCCATGCCCGTGGGCGCCAGCACCTCGGCGGCTCTCTCCTTCAGGGTCGGCGGGCAGGTCACCACCAGCCCGAATTTATCCCGGGAAAAGCGCAGGTCATAGCGGGCATGCTTGCGCCACGGCCACAGCCGGGCGAGAAAAATAAGCCCCAGGAAATTGGCGAAGGAGCCGAGGAGGATGGTCCCCTCAAAGGCCGGGATGCAGAAGGGGATCCAGGAATCCGGCCCCTTGCCTCCGACGATGAGATTGTTCACCGCCGCGGTGCCGCCGGCCAGCCAGAAGCCGCCCGCCATGCCGCTGATCGCCCCGAGCAGGGATATGACCCGGATGGGGCTGCGGGTGAGATGCAGCTCCCCGAGCAGGGCCGGCAGCCTGATGGGGGAAAAGGTCTCGATGTGCAGGAAACCGGCGTCCCGCAGCCGCCTGACCCCGTCCACCAGCCGCCCGGCCTCGCCGTAAACGGCCAGCATGACGCTGCCGTCTCCGCCGGGGCCGGCCGCCCCGGCCGCCAGGAGGGGTGCCTGATCGCTTTCCCCCTCTTCGCCCACCGTGCCGGCGGCCTCCTCCTGCCGGGCCTTCAGGTCGGCCATGGGCACGGTGGGCAGCAGCTTGGCAAAAAGCAGGAAGAGCAGGAAAAAGAGGCAGAAGGCCCCGAAGGTGATGGTGATCTCCACCCAGGTGGGGAAATAGGAATCCCAGTTATGGGGCATGAAATCGTGGCTGGTGGAGGCGGTGACGATCATGAAGCGCTCCAGCCACATGCCGATGACCACGGCGAGGGCGATGAGCATGAGGGCCCGGGAATCGGCCCGGAACTTTCTGAAAATCAGCAGCGCCGGGACCAGGACATTGAGCAGGATCAGGGACCAGTAGACCGGCCCAACCCAGCCGAAGGGCTCCCAGGCGGCGAACTGGCGATCGAAGATGCCGCCCGCATACCAGGCCATGAAGGGCTCGACGCCATAGGAATAGCCCATGATCGCCGTGGTCACCAGCATGGTTTTGGCCACCATGTCGAAATGGTGCGGTTTGATCAGAGCCTCAAGGTGCAGCAGCCTGCGCATGGGGATCAGCAGGACCAGCACCATGGCCAGGCCGGAATGGATGGCCCCGGCCACGAAATAGGGGGGAAAGATGGTGGAATGCCAGCCCGGCAGCAGGCCCATGGCAAAATCCCAGGAAACGATGGAATGCACGGAGATGACCAGCGGCGTGGCCATGGCGGCGAAATAGAGATAGGCCCGGTCATAGTGCCGCCACTGCAGCTCGGTGCCGGCCCAGCCCCCGGCCAGAATCTTGTAAAACCAGGTTTTGACATGCCCCGGCCCCTCTTTCTGCTGGTAGTAATCCCGGGCCGCGGCGGCATCGGGGATCAGGCCCACCAGGAAAAAGATAACGCTGACATTCATATAGGTGGACACGGCCAGCACATCCCACACCAGGGGGCTGAGGAAATTGGGATAGATGAAGCGCTCGGTGGGATAGGGCAGGATAAAGTAGACGACCCAGACCCGGCCGAGATGAATCAGGGGAAAAAGCCCGGCGATGGTCACCGCGAAAACGGTCATCGCCTCCGCGGAACGGGAGACGGCGTCGCGCCAGCCGGCCCGCAGCAGAAAGAGAATGGCGGAGATCAGGGTGCCGGAATGGGCGATGCCCACCCAGAAGACGAAATTGACGATATAAACGCCCCAGTCCACCGGATCATGGATGCCGGCCACCCCGAGTCCCTGGAACACCTGATACATCCAGGCGTAGAGCAGGCCGCTGACCCCGGCGCTAAGAGCCAGCAGCACCAGATAATAGCGCAGCGGCGGCGGGGCGGTGGCCCGCAGGATTTTTTCATTGATGTCGGCAAAGGTCTCGGCCACGGATTTTAGTCCTGTTCGATGCGTTGGAGATAGAGCACTGCCGGCTTGGTGTTCAATTCGTGCAGCAGCTGATAGCCGCGCCGGTCTTCCTGAAACAGCCGGCGCACCTCTGATTTTTCGTCCAGCAGATCCCCGAACACCAGGGCCCTGGCCGGGCAGCTCTGGGCGCAGGCCGGCTGCACCTCGGCTTCGGTCAGCTCGCGGCCCTGGACCTTTGCCTGCTGCTCGGCCCTCCGCAGGCGCTGGACGCAGAAGGTGCATTTTTCCATGACCCCGCGGCAGCGCACCGTCACATCCGGGTTGAGCTGCCACTGCAGCGATTTTTGCCAGTCGATGTTGTACCAGTTGAAATGGCGCACCTTGTAGGGGCAGTTGTTGGAACAGTAGCGGGTGCCGACGCAGCGGTTGTAGACCTGGGCATTGAGCCCGTCCTCGGTGTGCACCGCGGCAAAGACCGGACAGACCGGCTCGCAGGGGGCCTGGTCGCAGTGCTGGCAGGGCAGGGGCAGAAAACCCACCATATTTTTTTTCTCCGGATGGCGGTAGGGCACCACCTTGAGCCAGCTCATCTCCCGGCCTTGACGCAGGGCCTTGGGCCCCAGCACCGCGATGTTGTTTTCCGCATAACAGGCCACCGAGCAGGCGCCGCAGCCGATGCAGCGCTGCAGGTCGATGACCATGGCCCAGCGGTGGCGGGCATGCTGGTGGCCCTGGTAGAGATCGTTTACCCGCTCATAGCCAGCGGGCAGGGGCAGGGTGACCTGCTCCCGGCCGGGGCCGGCTGCCGGCGCATCGCCGAGCTTCTGCCAGCGCAGCAGGTCGCGGCCGTGCTGATCAAAGCTGGCCCCCAGGCAGATCAGCGGCTCCTTTCCCCCGGTTTTTTCCAGGCTGACCGTGACCGAGCCATTGCCGCCGGTTTCGCCTTTGAGAAAGGCAAAGCCGTTGACGCCCCGGCCCGCCGCCACCTCGCCCATGGCCCAATGGCCCTGGCCCAGGACCAGCCCCACCGCCTCGGGATGCATCTCCGCGGTGAGGCGCGCCGGCAGGGTGGCCACTGTTCCGGCGGTGGTCATCTTGACCAGATCGCCGTCAGCCAGCCCCAGGGCGGTTGCCCTGTCCGGGTGGATGTCGAGCCAGCTCGACCAGGCGATGAAACTGATGGGATGGGGATTTTCCTGCAGCCAGGAGCGGTTGGCGGTGCGGCCGTCAAAAAAGAAGATGGAGGGCCAGAGCACCAGGGCGGCCCGGTGCGGCGCGTGGTCAATCTCCCGGGGCGGGGCGGTCGCGACCTCCAGCTGTTCGAGACTGATCTGCAGCTCCTTTTCCGGCTGGGGCGGGCTCAGCGCAAAACCGCGGGCCAGCAGCTCCTGCCGGGCGGCAGCCCCCTGCCCGTCCCGCTGCCCCCAGTCGGCCTGCAGCCAGGAGTAGAAATTGTTGTCGGTGCCGCCGTCCGCTCCCCGCTGCAAAGGCCGGCCGGCCATATCGGCCAGGGAGAGGAAGATATCGCCGGCGGGCCGGGAATCATAGAGGCGCCGCATGGCGGGCTGCACAAGGGAATGGATGCCGGTCCAGGGGGTATACTCGCCCCAGCTCTCCAGGGGATGATCCACGGGCAGCACCCAGTCGGCCAGCAGGGCCGTTTCGTCCGCCAGCTGGCTGAGGCTCACCACCAGCCCGGCCCTTTTGAGAAGTTCCGCCAGCCAGGGCCGGCTGTAGGCGGGATTTGCTCCATGCAGGAAAACCACATCCTCAGGGGTCAGATCATCCAGACTCCGGTAAAGTTCGAGATCGGGGTGGCAGCTGCTCAGGGCATGAATGCGGGAAAAATCCAGGCCCTGGCCTACGCGGCCGGTGGCATAATTCAACAGAAAGACCGCTTCCGCCAGCCGCCGGGCCTCTTCCCCGGCGCCGTGGGCCGGTCCCGGCAGGGCCACCGCAGCCTCGGCCCGGGAGAACTCGCGGGCCAGGCGCACCAATCTTTTCATGCCGTTTTCCAGAGGCAGCTCCTCGGGCCGTGCCTCCCGGCTGTAGGCGGCCAGCTGCTCCCTGCCCCTGGTGACCCAGCCCTGTTCCACCATGATCCGCAGCAGCCCCTTGGCCACCCGCACCTCCTGGCCCGGAGCGATCTGGATAAAGTCGTCGGCATTGGCCGCGGTCATGGACAGCCGGGGCCCCACGTAGGTGAATCTGCCGGTGGCCGCGCCCTGGAAGGCATGCATGCGGGAAAACATGGCGGTGAACTGGACATTGGAGAGCCAGGATTCGAGAAAATCGGCCCCGAAACTGATGATGTGCCGGCAGTGGTCCAGCCCGTACCAGGGGATGACCGCCCGCCCGGTCAAGCCGGCGTGGGCGTCCCGGAGCGGCTGATAATCGAAGGGCTCATGGATCAGCAGCCGGCCGTTAAAGCGTTCGGCAAAGGCGGCCAGGATATCGGCCAGGGTTCCGGTTTCCAGGCCGCTGATCACCAGCACCCGGCCCTTGCCGCTCTGCAGCCGGTTGCCGATGGCCAGCAGCGCCTCCTGCCAGCTGGCCGGCGTCAGGCCGGTATCCGGGAAATTCCGGGCCGGGGCGCCGCGCCGCAGGGGCTGGCGCAGCCGGTCCGGATCATAGATGCCCTGCAGGGCGGACTGGCCGCGGGCGCAAAGCCCTCCCTGGCCGACCGGGTGGTCCGGGCTGCCCTCCGCCTTAATGGCCCGGCCGTTGACATGGCTGACATGCATGCCGCAGCCGGCCGGGCACTCCCGGCAGGTGGTGGCATAAATCAGCCGCTCGGCCATGTTGCGGTTCTCTTCCGGCGGCAGGGGGGGCGACAGCCATTTGTCCGGGAACTGGCCGCCCACTGCCACGGCGAAACTGCTGTTGGCAAACAGTCGGAGAAAGGCCCGCCTGGTCAATTCAAGCATTTTTTACTCCGCAGAAACCCGGCGGCGAGGAAGAAGAAGGCGCTGACGGGTGGCGCCCTCTTCACCTGACCGTTTTTCTGCAACATCATTTTGATGAAGTGGTTAATTTTTCAGTTTTTACGAGTCCTTCCACTTGAGTTCGGATAATTCCACTGTCAAGGTACCCGGCACCAACAAAATGCAAGCAATATGCCACGGATAGCGGCTATGCCCGGCAAGGCCCGCGGCCGCGCAGTTAACCCTTCCGGCCTTCCAGCCCCGTTCCTGGGGACAGATTCCGCCGGCCGGCTGTCCTGCCGCACAGGACGATTCTCCCCCGGCAGGACGGGGGAGAAAAGCTGTTGAGCTATTAAGCGGCTAAGCAACTGCTGGCTGTAAAGCTCGAACAGCAGACCATCAACTCAACAGCTTACCAGCTCATCAGCTCATCAGTTTAACAGCTTATCTCGATAGTGCCTTCCGCCGCCGCAGATCAATCTCGCCCAGCAGCTTGTCAAACGGTTGGTTGAACTTGTCCACCCCCTCCTCTTCCAGTTTGCGGGCGATCAGGTCGATATCGATGCCCAGGCTGACCAGATCCTCCAGCACCTTGTCGGCCAGCTCCAGCCCTTCCTGCAACAGGGCGGCCGGACGGCCATGGTCCCGGTAAGCCTGCAGGGTTTCCTGGGGCAGGGTATTGATCGTCTCCGGCCCGATCAGGGGTTCCACATACTTGACATCGCTGTAGGCCGGGTTCTTGGTGCCGGTGCTGGCCCACAGCAGGCGCTGAGGCCGGGCACCCTTGCCCGCCATCCTCATAAATGACGGCGCGGTATAGATCTCCTGATAGATGGCATAGGCCTTTTTGGCGCAGGCAATAGCCACCTCCCCCTGCAGGGCAGCGGGAACCCCGGCCGGCGGACCGCTCTCTTTCTGCTTCTGGGGCAGGCGTTCGTCAAGCAGCACATCGATGCGGCTCAGAAAAAAGCTGGCCACCGAGGCCACCCGCTGCACCGGCTCTCCCAGGCAGATCCGGTCGTCAATGCCGGCCAGATAGGCTTCCGCCACCTTGCGATAACGGAGCAGACCGAAGAGCAGAGTCACATTAACATTGATCCCGTCACTGATCAGCTGCCGGATGGCCGGCAGACCGGCCTCGGTGGCCGGCACCTTGATGAAGACATTGGGCCGGTCCAGCAGCTGCCAGAACATCCTGGCCTCCTGTATGGTGCCCTCGGTGTCATCGGCCAGATGCGGGTTGACCTCCAGGCTGACATAGCCGTGCAGGCCGTCGGAGGAGTCATACAGGGGGCGGAAGAGATCGGCGGCCCGCTGCACGTCTTCCACCACCAGGGCCTGGTAGATCTCCTCGCTGCTCTTGCCCTGCCTGGCCAGGGTGGCGATCGCCTCATCATAGACCTCGCTGCCGCCGATGGCCTTCTGAAAGATGGCCGGGTTGGAGGTGACCCCCCGCAGACCATCCCCGTCGATCAGCCTGGCCAGTTCACCGGAATCGAACATGCGCCGGTGCAGGTAATCAAGCCAGATGCTTTGTCCGAACCGCTGTAATGCAATAAGTGGATTTTCTTTCATGATCAACCCTCCCTGCCGCACAGTTCCCTGACCTTGTCAGCTATGGCTCTGGCGGAAATTTCCTCAAAATCAAGCAACTCCTGCGGCTTGCCGCTTCTGGGTTTTTTTCGGACCGCAAGACTTGCCACCGTTGCCCCGGTGTTCCACAGGGCGCTGCGTACTGCTTCCCCCAGCCCTCCTTCCGGCACATGGTCCTCCACGGTGATGAGCAGCCCCGTGTCCCCGGCCGCCTCCCGAAGGGTCTTTTCATCCACCGGCTTGATGCAGTACAGATCAATGACCCGGACCTCAATGCCCTCCTGCTGCAAGGTCTCCCAGGCGGCCAGGGCCTCGTAGACCGTGATGCCTGCGGCCACCAGGGTGGCCCGGTCGGCCCCGCTTTGGCGCAACACCTTGCAGCCGCCGAGGGGGAACTCCTCCTGGGGTTCATACAGCACCGGCGTATCCTCGCGGGTGGTCCGCAGGTAGACGATGCCGCGGTAACGGGCTGCCTCGGCCACCAGCTTTTCGGTGCTCACCGCGTCGCAGGGATAGAGCACCACGCCATGGATAATGGTGCGGAAAAAGGCGATGTCCTCCAGCCCCATCTGGCTCGGGCCGTCCAGGCCGATGGAGACCCCGGCATGGGAGCCGACGAACTTGATATTGGCGTCGGAATACTGGCTCATGCGGATCTGATCGTAGGCCCGGCTCATGAAGGCGGCAAAGGTCGAGACAAAGGGAATCTTGCCGCGGCCGGAAAAACCGATGGCCGCGCCGGCCATATTCTGTTCGGCGATATACATCTCAAAAAAACGATTCGCATGTTCCTCCTTGAAATACTCCGCCATGGTGGAATTGCTCACCTCGCCGTCCAGGACGACCATATCCGGAAAGGCGGGAAATAGCCTTTTCAGGGCCTTGCCGTAGGCCTTACGGGTGGCCACCGCGTCGCCCAGGGCATAGGAGAGAGGAGCCGGTTCGGCCGCAGGCTGCCGGTCCGGCTGCAGATCATGGGGCAGTGGGATAAAGCCCCGCACCTGTTCATCCACCTCCCCCAGTTCGGCCAGGGCCCGGTCAAGCTCCACCTTTTTCAGGGTCTTGCCGTGCCAGCCGTTTTTATCCTCAATAAAGGAAACACCCTTGCCTTTGATCGTCCGGGCAATGATCATCGCCGGCCGGTCGACATACTGGTCCGCCTGGCGGTAGGCGTTCAAGATCCCTTCCAGGTCATGGCCGTCGATCACCATGGTATGCCAGTCAAAGGCCTCGGCCCGCCGCCGGTAGGCCTCCAGGTCATGGCCGTACATGGTTTCCCCCCGCTGCCCCAGGCGGTTGACATCAATCACCGCCACCAGGTTGTCCAACCGGTAATGGGCGGCAATTTCCATCGCCTCCCACACCGACCCCTCCGCCATCTCGCTGTCGCCCAGCAGCACATAGGTTCGATAGGTCAGTTTATCCAGTTTGGCATTCAGCGCCAGGCCGAGGCCGATGGACAGCCCCTGGCCCAGGGAGCCGGTGGCCGCTTCGGCGTATGGGAAGGAGGCGGTGGGATGGCCTTCCAGGGCGCTGCCGAAGCGGCGGTAGGTCAGCAGATCGGCCCGGGATAATTTCCCGGCCGCCTTCCAGAGGGCATAAAAAAGCGGCGAGGCGTGCCCCTTGGAGAACAGCAGCCGGTCATTGTTGAGGTGATCCGGATGATCCGCATCAAAGCGGAAGGTGCCGCCGAACATCAGCCCCACCATCAGTTCCACTGCGGACAGCGACGAAGTGGGATGCCCGGAGCCGGCATTGGTGGTCATGGTCAGGATGTCATGCCGGACCAGCCGGGCTATTTTTTCCAACTCTACTTTTGTCTGCACTTCTTTCATCATTATTTTTCCCTCCAGCGCACCTTGTTTTATCTCTCGCTCAGCGAAGCGGATGGATTGGTAAAAAAAAAGGTTTTGGTCCGCTGCCCACAAGCTGATTTGCGGCCCCGGGTCTTTACCCGGAAATTATCCGGTCCGGCAGGACAAAATCCTGAACAACAAGACAGAAATGGCCCCAAGGGACCAAGCGGATTATGCCGGCTTTGCTCTGCTGCCCGGGTCATCCGCCCAGCAGGTCCCGCAGGTATCCCAACAGCACCACGGCGTTGTTGTGTTCCCTGTCCCTGGCGGCAAACACCAGGGTCAGCCTGCCTTTTGCCGCCAGGCCAACCAGTTTCCGCACCAGCTCTCCCCGGCTGTCCAGCTCCCGAGAGTATTTTTCCACGAAATCCTCCCACCTGGCAGGATCATGGTTGAACCACTTGCGTAAGCCGCTGCTCGGGGCGATATCCCGCAGCCATTCATCAAGTCCGGCATCCTCTTTGCGGAGCCCGCGGGGCCAGATGCCGTCCACCAGCACCCGGATGCCGTCGCTGTTGTCCGGCCGTTCATAGGCCCGTTTCACCCTGATATCCATGCTCGCTTCCTCGCCGGCCCGCCGGGGGCGGCTTAGCGTTTTCCTGAGTTACCGGCCGGCTCATAAGGGCAAACAGACGGTGCTGACAGGTTATGCAAGCAGGCTGCCAAACGGCTGGCCGGATACCCGGCTGGCATGCAAATTGATAGATTGTCAACATTGACGGCCCTTCACGCCATGGAGATTTCCGGAAATCAGACGGGAAGTAATGTTGATGAACTCGTAAAAAGTCTCTTTTCACCACAGAGCACGCCGAGATCACAGAGAAAATATTTTTATTTTCAGCAAGTTATCTCTGTGGGCTTTGTGCTCTCTGTGGTTAACTTTCAGTTTTGTCGATTTCATCAATATTTAAGGAGCAATGTTATGGATTACGGCCTTGCAAATAAGGTGGCGCTCATCAGCGGTTCGAGCCAGGGCATCGGCAGCGCGGTAGCGGCAGCCCTGGCTGCCGAGGGGTGCCGGGTGGTGGTCACCGCCCGCAATGTCAGGCAGCTGGCCGAAACGGCCGAGGCCATCCGCCAGGCAGGCGGCATGGTGCATGCAGTGGTGGGCGATGCCACCCGTGGTGAAGATATTGAGCAGGTGGTGGCCGAAACGGTATCCCATTTCGGCAGCCTGCACATCCTGGTCAACAATGTGGGCGGGGTCGGCAGTTTCGCCCCCTTTCATGAGTTGACGGATGAGGAC
>JALNXE010000133.1 GCA_023230525.1 Desulfobulbaceae bacterium | reverse complement strand
GGAGGCATTTCGCTCAATTCACATAGGTGAATAGACGCAGCAGTTTAAAAAAATCTACCTGCCGACTTTGACGAGGTTACTTTGTCATGAAAAATAACCGCTCAAACTCCGACAGACTCCTAGTAAGGTTTAGAAATGAATAAACTGCTATATAATAATTACGTAAGGCGATTATCAGACAAACTCCATGCCCAATTTAATTCAATTGAGGCAGGATATAATTTTGACTTTGGGCCAGAATTTGAAATTGCTCTCTGCCGTGTACTTTTAAATTGTTTACCTCAAAAGTTTGGTGTTTGTCGCGGGTTTGTTGTGGATGAAGAAGGAAATATGAACGGGGATGACATAATAATTTTCGCTCAAGATCGTTTTTTTACCTTAAGACAAGGAGTCGGTTTAGATTTAACGGTTAAAGAACAAATTCCTATAGAAGCTGCAATTGCCTACATTGAGGCAAAACACACTCTTGTTCTCGAAGGTGAAGGGCCTGCAAGCCTACATACCGCATGTAAGCAAGTTGAAAAAGTTAAGACTCTTTGTGCCATGCGAGAATCTGTAAAATTGGGCAGCTGGAATCCTTATGTTGAAAATCCAATTAACTATCCAGCTCCTGCTGGATTTTCAATTAACAACCCGATGTATGGTGTTATCTTCGCTCGGAATGTTAAGCGTACTGCAAACTCAAGTGATTATCTGTCTTCTGCCGACATTGACAAATATTTTAAAGGAAAAACTCTTTTGGTTCCTCCAGGAAGAACACTTGCAACCGACCTGATGGTTCTCGGAGACAGTTATGTTGTCACTCCTTCAATTAAAGAGAATGGTGAATCTTTTTTTTCCCCTTTCATGTCTCCGACTTCAGATTATGGGACAAGAATTGTCCCTGGAATTAGCTATGGTGTTGGATTTGCTTGCCTTCAATTTGCGTTAGATTGGATAAAACTTGGTAAGTTGCCTTGGGACAGAATACTCTCAAACGCGCTTGAACTTCGCACGGTAGTTGGTGGGCCAGGAAGCCCCATAAAAAATAATTAAGGTCGGAAATGGGGGGAAATGGGGGAAATGGGGTCAAATCTTTATCCTTGACATTTCCATCTTAGATCACATAACGAGCGCCTCTGCCCGACAGAGGATGCCGCTTTCGTCGAGACTATCTCCGGGGACTCCAGGGGTCTCCAGGCAACCATGGCCACCCAGCTTGAATTCTCCTATTATAGAACCATTGACAAATCAGAGGTTGGCCTGGTGGTGGAAGGCCCCTTCGGCATTATTCCCTTTGAAATCAAGCTCAGCTCCCCGCAGGCGAGCTGAGAGCCGTTTTTGGGGATGGGCTGGGGATGGGGGTCATGGGGATGGGCATGGGGATGGGGGTCAAATCTTTACTCTTGATATATTCCAAAAAAACGGCGTTGTTCGCACAAGCCCCCCCAAGACACAAGCCAGATTCGCATAGGTGTTGCCCCTAATAATGGCTTTTTCTGCAACGCCCCTTTGCCTTAAGTCTACTCGGGCTGGGGGTCAGGGCTGGGCAGGGCTGGGGGGCTTGCGCTGGTTTCATCCAGTAAATATGCCCGGCGGCCCTGAGATGTTTTCCGGAAGCGGTCATTTTCCAGCCGAGGCATGACGGGAAATCAACCCTGGCTCCCCGCTTACCTCAACGGAAAAGGGTGACGGCCTTTCCGTTTACCGGGCTGCAGTCGCAGCGTGGTCCACGATCTGGCGGACGATGTCCTGGAGGAGCTGGAAATCATCGGTCTTGGAAAAGTACAGACAGCGACCGGGCGGGCACAGGTCGCAGACATACTGGTCGAAGGCGGAGGTGGTCAGGACCGCAACCGGCAGGCGCTGCAACTGCGGGTCAGCCATCATCTCCGCCAACAACTCCTGACCGTTCATGATCGGTAGATTCAGGTCCAGCACCACCACGTCCGGCCCGGGTGCGTCGGCAAAAGGCCCCTGCCGGCGGAGGAATTGCAATGCCTCCAGGCCATGGTCAACGGTATGTACGCGAACCGGCAACCCGCAGACCTCAACGGCCTCCTCAAAGAGGGCCACATCCCCCGGGTTGTCCTCGACCAGCAGGATTCTCCAGACAGTATCAGGGTTCATAAAGAGCTGACCTCCCGCAGAGTGAAGTTAAAGGCGCTGCCCTCCCCCACCTGCGACTCAACCCAGATTCTGCCACCGTGGCGTTCGACGATCTTTTTGCAGATGGCCAGGCCTATGCCGGTGCCTTCGTACTTCTCCCGGGTGTGCAGCCGCTGAAATATGACGAAGATCCGCTCAAAGGCGGTGGAGGAAATGCCGATACCATTGTCCCGCACCGAGAACAGCCACTGGCCCGCCTCCCTGGCCGCGCTGACATGCACGGTGCATTGGCAGTCGCGGCGGCGGAACTTGACGGCATTGCCGATGAGGTTCTGGAAGACCTGCATCAGCTGGGTATGATCGCCCAGTACCAGGGGCAGCGCGTCATGGGTGACCACGGCGCCGGCCTCCTGAATGACGCCGCTCAGATTGGCGAACGCCTGGGCCAGGGCCTCGCCGGCCTCGGTGGGCTGCAGCTCGCTGCCCATGGTCTCGACCCGGCTGAACTCCAGCAGCTCCTGCACCAGCTGCGACATGCGGGTGGCGCCCTCCACGGCAAAGCCGATGTACTTCCTGGCCCGGTCGTCAAGCTGCGCCCGGTAGCGCTCATCGAGCAGTTTCAGAAAGCCGTTGACCATGCGCAGTGGCTCCTGCAGGTCGTGGCTGGCCACATAGGCAAACTGCTGCAGCTCCGCGTTGGAGCGCTGCAGCTCCTCCATGGCCAGCCGCAGCGCCTCCTCGACCTCCTTGCGCTGGGTGATGTCCTGACTGATGCCGAAACCGCCCCGCAGCAGGCCATGGTCGTCGAACTCCAGGTAGGCCTTCTCCCGCACCCATTTCACCCGGCCGTGGGCCACGATCCGGTGTTCGATATCATAGGGTGTGCCATGCATCGCCTCGTTCCACTGGGTATCGACATAACCCCGGTCATCGGGATGGACGCTAGCCATGAATGTGCCATAGGTCAGCTGCGTGCCCGGCGGCACCCCGAAGATGCGATAGCTCTCCTCCGACCAGGTCAGGACGTTGGTCCGGGTATCCAGCCGCCACCAGCCGATCTGCCCCACCGCCTGGGCCCGGTCAAGGTCCTCCCGGCTCTGGCGCAGCGCCATTTCGGCCTTCTTCAGGTCGGTGATGTCGGCCCCGGTGGTGATAAAATAGTCGCCCAGCGGTACGCTGGTGAAACGGAAATGCCGATCGAGATGGGTGAAATAGTCTTCATAGCTGTAGGGGAGGCCCTCGGCCATGATCTTTTCCACCACCGGCAGGTAGTGTTCCGCGGCACCGACGCCGAAGATCTCGTCAGTGTTTTTGCCTTTGATTTCGTCCAGGGATTCCCGGCCCCAGGTCCTGAGGGCCGGCGGGTTGGCAGCCACCAGCCGCCAGGTTTTGATGCGACCGCCGGCATCACGGACCACCTGCCAGAAATGCACCTCCTCGGCCATGTTCATAAAAAGGTTGCGGTATTTTGCCTCGCTCTCCCGCACCGCCTGCTCGGCCATGCGCTTCTCGGTCAGGTCATAGACCGAGAGAAAGGCCAGGTGCTCGCCTTCAGCGGTTTCCACCATGGCCCCGGAATAGGAGACGATGCGCTCCCAGCCCTGGTCAAGGCGGCGCAGGCGAAGCTCAAGCTGGCGTACTGTTTCGCCACGCAGGATGCGCAGCATCGGCCACTCCTCCATGGACAGCAGCCGCCGGCCATCAGGGGTCCATAACTCAAACGTATGGGCAGCATCCTTGAGCGCACTGGTGCACTCCTCCTCGCTGGTGAAGCCGTGCATGGCCCGCGCGGCCGGATTCCAGTAGATCAGCTGCCCTTCCTCGGTGGCGATGATTGCCCCCTCGCCAAAATTTTCGATGGCCGCGTTCCAGCGCGACTCGCTCCGCCGCAGCGCGGCCTCGACCTGCCGCAGCCTGGTTGAATCGAAATAATAGCAGATGACGCCGTACCGCCCATCCTGCAGGCTTATGCGATGCAGCTCCCACTCGTAGGATTCAAGAATCGCCACATCGTTACGCGGATTGAAGAAATGCTGCGACGAGTAAGTCTCGCCGGTGGCCAGGGTATGGCGGAACCGGCCGATGATCTCCTCGGCAACATCTTCCGGCCACAGGATATGCATGGCCTCGGTGAAATCGCGACCGACTATGGGGCGCACGTTACGGAAAGCCCCGAGCTGCGCGCTGATATTCATCTGGGCGATACAAAAGCCGGAATCCACCACATAGATGCCGAATGGAGCGCGCTCGACCAGCTCGAAAAAGGTCTTCTGGTTGCGCTGGAACTCCTCTTCGGCCCGCCTGCGTTCGGTGATGTCATGGCCGTAGACATTGGCGCAGTTTTCGGCCGGGAGGGGAACAATGTCCACCGCAAAAAGAAAGGCGTCCAGTTCCACATCCTGCCGACAGGTTCTCCCAGCAGCCAGGGCCTGGCCGACCAGCAGCCGCAGGCTCTCCACCGGCACGGGCTGCCCCATCTCACAGCGCCAGGGCGGTTTACCGGCGGCGGGATTCCGGTACAGTACCGTGCCATCGGCCGCAAGCCGCAGGACGGGATTGGGATTTTTCTCGGGGAAGCTCTCCAGACAGGGGCCCACCTTCACTTTCTTCGCTGATCCTGCCTCGCTATCCGGCGAACGGCGTCGGGGCATACCGAACTCCTTGCAAAATTATTGCCGGCGGCGCAACCGGTCTGATCCATCCCCGGCTGCAGATTCATGGCTGAAAAGCAGCAGCGCACAGCGGGAGGCACCTTGGTGGGGGGAGATTCAATAAACAGTTTGGAACAAAATCGGTACTTTTTTCCTGAATATTTGTCAATGTAAAAAATTCCTATTAACATTCGCACCAAGGGGAGCCAGGGTCCCGACCCCAAATCCCCCACCCGCCTCCTTCTGCGCTGCATCCCATTTCCACGGGATGGGAAGGGGATGAGGGTCAAATCTTTACTCTTGATATATTCCAGGGCTGGGGGGCAAATCTTTATTCTTGATATTTCCATCTGAGATCACATAACGAGCGCCTCTGCCCGACAGAGGATGCCGCTTTCGTCGAGGCTATCTCCGGAATTCCGGGGTCACACCACCCATTTATTAAAAACCAGACAAAGAGATAGATAAATTCCTGATCGTCGGGTCGGGTCGCGTTACGGGAAGTTGATGCCCATGAATTTTACGAGTAGCCGGTAAATACCATGGATAAAAAGCGGTAGTGACCATCATCGGGCTGCGCAATGCGGTAAATCAACCCTGTCAAGGGATTACCGAAAGTCTGGCTGGACGAACTGTCCCGTTGAAAATTTCTCTTACTTCCTGTAGGCTGATCTCCGCTTTCTTGGCACTTCTCCTTTTGCTTTGTTTTTTAATGACTCAGGTGAACAGTCTGCAGGTGTTCAGGTGGATAGAGAGAAACACTATGTGAGATCACACCATACGCAACGCATTTGCATAGGCCGATGAAGTTGCGCTTCTCTCCCGTGGCTCATCAAGGAATTTGCCCAGTCCTAACAGACTACAGTCTAAACAACCTGAGCAGTTGCGTTTTTTTTCCACCCTTGGGCAGCATGCACCCAAAACAGCTCACGCCGCCAATGCTCTCGAAATGGGATATGAGTTGCCGTTATGACTGATGCGAAGCCAGATCCAGCGCCGGCCGCCAGCCCTGGCCCCGTGACCGTCACCCGCAAGCGCTTTCTGCGGCAGGTGCTGCGCCTCGCGGGCCCGTATTGGAACTGCGAGCGCCGGGCAAAGGTTCGCAGCGCGACCCTGCTGCTGTTTCTGCTCACCATGGGGCAAGTCGGGCTCTCGGTATGGGGCAACTACTGGCAGAAAGGGCTGTTCGACGCCCTCGAACAGCGCTCCGTGCGGGGCGTATTGCTCCAGATAGCGGTATTTGCGCTGATTTTGGCAATCTCCGTCGCCGTAACGGCGGGGCACCTGATTGTCAAGCGCTGGCTGCAGATCGACTGGCGGGCCTGGCTGACCGAGCAGCTGGTCGGAAACTGGTTGGCGGAGGGCCGCCACTACCGGTTGATGTTCAGTGCCGGCGAACATGACAACCCGGACCAGCGTATCGCCGAAGACATCCACATTGCCACGGAAAGCGCCATCGCCATGGGCCACACCCTGGTCTATTCCCTGATGACCCTGGGTCTTTTCATCAACATCCTGTGGTCGGTGTCAGGGGCGATCATCGTTCCCGGCACCGGGGTGCAGGTGCCTGGCTTCATGGTGCCGCTGGCTTTTGTTTACGCGGCTCTGGGCAGCGCGCTCGGCTGGATGCTCGGCCGCCCGCTGGTGCGCGCGACAAACGACTTGCAGACCGCGGAAGCGACGTTTCGCTTCGGCCTGTCCCGGGCCAGGGAGAACACGGAAGCCATCGCCCTCATGCACGGCGAGCCGCTGGAACGGGCCGGTTCGTCATCGCGCTTCGTCCGGATCGTGCGCGAATATGACCGGCAGTCGCTGGCCTTCATGGGGCTGGTTTCCTTCGGGACGGGCTACGGTGCGCTGCTGCCGGTATTTCCGCTCCTGGTCGCCGCGCCCCAGTACATCCACGGGGCGATGTCGCTCGGCGCCCTGATGCAGGCTGCACAGGCTTTCCAGCGCCTGACTTCCGCGCTGTCCTGGCCGGTGGACAACATCGGCGAGATCGCGCGCTGCCGCGCTTCGGCCGACCGGGTGCTGTCCCTCTACGAGGATATGCAGCAGCTGGATGCCGCCCCCCAGGCGTCGTACGGCCCGCGCATTGCCGTGGCCCGCTCGGACCGCGCCCGCCTGGAGATTGAGGATCTCTGCATCGCCGAACCATCGGGGCGCATCCTGCTCGAGCACTTCAACCTTGACATCCGCCGCGGGGAAAGGGTGCTGATCACCGGGGACTCCGTGGTGACCGGGAGCCTGTTCAAGGTGATCGGCGGGCTCTGGCCCTGGGGCAGCGGGCGGGTGTGGCTGCCCAACGACGGCGGCATGCTGTTTGTTGCCCATCGTCCCTTCCTGCCCGAGGGTACCCTGCGCGAAGTGCTTTGCTACCCGCACCCCCCGGATGCCTTCCCCACCTCCGCCATCCGGCACGCCCTTGAATGCGCAGGCCTGTCCTGGCTCGTCTCGCGCATGGAGGAACAGGCCAACTGGGAACAGGAACTGCTGCAGCGGGCCCAGCAGCGGCTCAGCTTAGCCCGCGTTTTCCTCCAGCGGCCGGCCTGGGTGTTCCTGGAAGGGGCCACCGACGCCTTTGACCCCAAGGGCGAGCGGCTCATCCTCGAGATGCTTTACCGCGAGTTGCCCAACGCCTCCCTGCTGAACATCAGCTTCCACCCCAACCTCGGGCAACTGCACCACCGCACCCTGGTTCTAAGCCAGGTGGACGAGGCGAAAATGCTGTTCGACGGGCGGCGCACAATCAGCATTCACTGAAAGCCCGGCGGCAACAATGTTGACTGTCTCGTATTTATGCCCCTGAGGGTGAAAACCCTCGCCTCCCCCTGCTGGCCTGCAAGCTCCTGATTATCGGCCAGTAAATCCAGTGTCATTTATCTCTGCTGCTTCTTCACTTCAGGTGGCAAACCAATTTTTTAAGAGATAATCACTATTAAATAGCGGAAAATTATTTACGATCATATTATGCTAAATGAGCAAAACAGTTTAAAACACCGCGGCGTTGGATTGCACAGCAGCCCTCCGACATGCAGGGCGTTGGGTGCGCATCAAAAAAAATAAACCCGCAGGCTGACGCCTGGGCCGGGCAAACCCATGACCAAAAAATCTCCTGCCCCGAAGTTGAAGACAGCTGAAAAGAAAAAAACCTGCTCAGCAAAAGATGCCGGCAAACCAGCCTGCCAGACAACAGAGCCCCCGGCGGAAGCCACTGCAACAGAGCTGCAAAGGCTGGTTCAGGCCCTCGACATACAGAGGTTCGAGCTGGAGAAGCAGAACGGGGAGTTGCGGCGGGCTCAAACGGAGATTGCCTCCTCGCGCAGCAAGTATGCCGATTTGTACGATTTCTCCCCGGTGGGCTATTTCACCTTTGACAGGCACGGCTTGATCCGGGAAGTGAACCATACCGGCGCCGAGATGCTCGGCATGGAAAAGTGCTCCCTCCATGCCATGCCGTTTCAGAATTTCATCAAACCTGACAGTCTCGCCATATTCCGCGACCATCTCACCGCGGCCTTCAGGACGCGTACCCGCCAGACCTGCGAGATCAACCTGAAAGGAAAGAACGGGATCCTGTTCCCGGTCCAACTGCAGAGTATCGGCGCGGCGAGCAAAGAGGGAACGAATGATTCCTGCCATACAGCCGTAAGCGACATCTCGGAGCGCAAGCGGGCCGAGGAGGCGCTGCGCAAGAGCGAGGAAAGGTTTCGCGTGGCCCAGGAAATGTCCCTGGACGCCTTCACCATTCTTGACGCCGTCCGGGATGAGCGCGGGGTCATCGTCGACTTTCGCTGGGTGTATGCCAACCCCAAGGCCGGACAGATTCTGCGGCGGCCGCCGGAGGAACTGGCCGGCCAGCGGCTGCTTGAAATTTTGCCGGGGAACAAGGCCAGCAGCGACCTTTTTAATCGTTACGCCCGCGTCGTCGAAACCGGCGAACCCCACGACTACGAGTTGCCCTACCAGTCAGAGGGGATAGACGGCTGGTTCCGCAACATGACGGTGAAGCTCGGCGACGGCATAACCATCTGCTTCACCGACATCACGGAACGCAAGAAGGCGGATGAAGTGCGGGCCCGTCTGGCAGCCATTGTTGCGAGCGCGGACGATGGGATCATCGGCCAGGACCTCAACGGTATTATCCAGACGTGGAATGCGGGAGCGGAACATATCTTCGGATACAAGGCGGAGGAAGTAATCGGCAAACCTCTTTCTCTGCTGGTACCGCCGGGGCATGGCGATGAAATCGCCGACATTCTCGCCAGGATCAAACGGCGGGAACAGATCGAAAATTTCGAAACCGAACGCAGGCGCAAAGACGGCACGATTATTCCCGTTTCCCTCAAATTTTCAGCCATCAGGGACGCAAGCGGCAAGATTATCGGCGCATCAAAGATCGCCCGGGACATCTCCGAGCGTAAACGGGCCGAGGAGACCATCCGGCAGCGCACCGAAGAGTTGAAAAAGGCCCGTGATGCGGCGGAGACTGACAAGCGCCTCCTGCTGGCCGTGCTGGATGCCCTGCCAATAGGCATGGCCATTACCGACATTCAGGGCGGCACTATCCTCGCCAACAACGCTTTTGATCTGATTTGGGGCGGACCGCGGCCGATCACTCAATCAGTAGATGACTATGACGCTTACCAGGCCTGGTGGGCCGACACGGGCAAGGCTGTTGCCCCCGAGGAATGGGCATCAGCCATTGCGGTGCAGAAGGGCGAGATGGTGGTCGGCCAGATGATGCGGATTCGGCGGTTCGACGGTTCCCAGGCATTTATCATCAACAGCGCCTCCCCGGTGCGCGACGCCGAGGGAAATATCGTCGGCAGTGCTGTTGCCATTCAGGATATCACGGAGATCAAACGGGCCGAGGAGGCGCTGCGCCGGAGTGAGGAACGTCTGCGCTATCACGTGGAAAATTCTCCGCTGGCGGTTGTCGAGTGGGATGCTCGTTTACTGGTAACGCGGTGGGCGGGCGAGGCTGAACAAATTTTCGGCTGGAGCGCAACCGAGACCGTCGGCAAACCAATCATGGACCTGCGCATGATTTTCGAGGAAGACCTGCCCATTGTCCTGCAGACCATAGAAAAGCTGACCTGCGGCATAGCGCCCCATGTGGTGACCACCAATCGCAATTACCGGAAGGACGGCAGGGTGATTACCTGCACCTGGCACAATACGGTGCTGCAGGATGCCGACGGCAGGATGGAATCAGTCATGTCGCAGGTCCTGGACATCACCGAGCGGATAAAGGCCGAGGAGGCGTTGCGCGCGGCGCACGCCAAGCTTGAACAGCGTGCATATGAACTGGCGGCGGTCAATCGTGAGCTTGAATCCTTCTCCTACACCGTTTCCCACGACCTCAAGGCGCCGTTGCGGAGCATCGAGGGCTTTACCAAGGCCCTGCAGGAAGAATATACCGGCAACCTTGACGCCACGGGCAGGGATTACCTGCTGCGGGTGATCTCCGCCTGCCGCCGCATGAACCAGCTCATCGAGGCCCTGCTGAACATGGCGCGGCTGACCCGCGGCGAGCTGCATGAAAAGACCGTGGATCTCAGCTCCCTAGGAGTCTGTCGGAGTTTGAGCGGTTATTTTTCATGACAAAGTAACCTCGTCAAAGTCGGCAGGTAGATTTTTTTAAACTGCTGCGTCTATTCACCTATGTGAATTGAGCGAAATGCCTCC
>JALNXE010000132.1 GCA_023230525.1 Desulfobulbaceae bacterium | reverse complement strand
TTATAATTTAACAGAAAACATCACCAGAATCAAGCATTTTAATGAAAATACAACAAGTTGATTATGTTTGATCAACGTAATTTGTCAGAACGAGTTGCGTTAAGTCCGACAGACTCCTAGGATAGAGGGAGTTTTGAAACATTTCCGCTTTGCCAGGCGATTGCCCAAAGGCCGTGTAACCGGCTATTACCATAGTGAAAACCCATCTGATGCCCAACCGCAGAAATTGCCGGAAACCGGCACCATACGCTTCATGTCCCGGCAAGAGGGTACTCTGTTTCCTCCTGTTTGCCCTGCTGTCCCTGCTCTGCTGCACCGCCTGTTTTCCCCGCACCAGAACCGCTGCCTGGGTCATCCGTCATGATGTGGATTCACCCCAAAAAATTGACGATCTCTGCGCCACGGCCAAAAACAGCGGCTTTGACGAATTGCTGGTCCAGGTGCGGGGCCGGGCCGATGCCTATTACCAGAGCGATATCGCGCCGTGGCCGGAAAGCCTGGCCCCTGCCCCGCCGGATTTTGATCCCCTGGCCCGGACCCTTAGCCAGTGCGCCCCTTTGCCGGTGCAGGCCTGGCTCAATGTTTATTACCTGTGGGGCGATACAACCCCGCCGAAAAATCCGGCCCACCCCGGCTCGCCGGCCCAGCCCTGGATTTTACGCGATGATGAGGGCCGGCCCCTCACCGCCTACAGTGAATTTGACCTGAAACGCCACTGGCTGGAAGGGGCATATGCCGACCCGGCTTCCCCGGCCTACAGAAAGCTGTTTGCCGAGGTGGTGCGGGAGCTGGTAAGCCGTTACCCGGTCAGCGGCATTCATCTTGACTTTATCCGCTACCCCGGACCGGACTTTGGCCGCAGCGGCGACCTTGGCCGGGAGTTTACCCGGAAAATGGGCATCGACCCCCGGCTGCTGCCCGGGCAGCTGAGCCGGGATGAGCTGTTTGACTGGCTGTATGGCCGGCAGGCGGCGGCGGACCGGGTTCTCACCACCGGGGCGCTCTACTGGAAGGAGATGCGGGCCGCCCAGGTGTCGGCACTGCTCCGGGAGGTGCGCCGGACCATGAAAAAATATGGCGGGGATGATATCAAACTCTCGGCCGCCGTCTTTCCGGACCCGGGCCAGGCCTACCTGGAAAACGGTCAGGACTGGCGCAGCTGGGTCGCCGATGCGCAGCTTGACGCCCTGTATCCCATGGCCTATTTCGGCAGCAGCCAGCGGGTGGAAGCCCAGCTGCGGGAGGTGGCCGCGGGCCGCCAGCAGGGTTCGCCCGTCAAGATGTGGGCCGGGCTCGGCGCCTATATCAAGGACTACCGGCAGATCGCCGGGGAGGCCCAGGTCGCCGCAAATAACGGCTATGACGGCATCGCCCTGTTCAGCCTCGGCCACCTGCTGCACGGCTCCGTGGCCGTAACGGCCTACACCGATGCAGCAAAGGGCAGGATCCGTTACGTCAACGGCCCGGCCGTCCCGCTTTGAAGCAACTGCATCCCGGGCGGGTCCCGGGAACAGACCGCCGGTAAAGACGAGCCCTTGCGGGAAATTCTGGCCAAGGCCTTGGGCGGCGCCCTGCCCCCCCTGTCTGGGGCAGAACTTGATCAGGCCCTGGGGGAGCGCCGGCAGGAATTTGAGGCGGCCGTCAGACAGGCCGTTCCCCGGGCCCTGGCTCAACTGCAGCGCGAACCAATCATGCCGCCGGCAAGTGTGGAACTGCGCGGCATCTTTTGTTTCGCCCATCGGCTGGACAGCACGGAGCGCTGGCAGGAGCAGGAAAACCGCTGCAGCGCGGCCAGAGGCCGGCTGCTGGCCGGGGAGGATTTCGCCTTGGTGGCGGCCCGGGTGTCCCAGGGGGCGACCAGAGAGCTGGGCGGCCGCCTGGGCTCCCGCTTTCTCGACCCGCTTGAGCCGCTCGATCAACAGCTCAGCCGTCTGCAGCCCCATGAACTCAGCCCGGTTTTTGAGGTTGACAACGGCTTCTGGTGCTTTCGGCTCAACCAAAAGAGTGCCGGAAAACCCATGAATTTCAGCGACATGCCCTGGGAGGCAAAGCGCGTCCTCCTGCGGCAGGCCCTGGGCCAGGTCATGGAGATGGATAGCGCCGGCCAGCCGGTGGCGATGATGTCTCCATTAACCACGGACCGATGAGCGGAGGACGCGGATGCTCAATATCTATTTTGCCGGGGCCATCCGGGGAGGGCGGGAAGATGGCCAGCTCTATGGCCAACTGATCTCTTACCTGAAAACCTTCGGCACGGTGCTCACCGAGCATGTGGGTGATGACGGGCTGCTGCTGGAAGAAAAATCCTTAACCGAGGCGGAGATCTTCCGGCGGGATATGCAGTGGCTTGGGGCGGCTGATCTGGTGATCGCCGAGGTTTCCACCCCCTCCCTGGGGGTCGGCTATGAAATCGGCCTGGCCCAGACCCTGGGCAAGCCGATCCTCTGCCTGTACCGGCCCGGGGAAAAGAGGCGCCTCTCGGCCATGATCGCCGGCAATCCAGCCCTGCGGGTGGGTTGCTACAGCCATCTTGCCGAGGCGGAAAGGCTGCTGGCCGGCTGGCTCAGGCAATTTCCCGGTAAAGGCCCTGCATTAAGCGGCGAAAGGTCTATTTCGCCTCTTCCACCATTTGGGTGATTTTTTCCTCTACCTCGGCGGCAATCAGGGTAAGGGCCGGATCCTGAGACAGGGCGGCAAGCATGGGCTTTGGCCGGATGAAGCCGATCCTGGTCCGGCCCTGCTCGGTGAACACCGAGATCCGGCAGGGCAGCGCCATGTTGAGCCGCATATCCGCTGACAGCACTTTTGCCGCCTGGCCCGGATTGCAGACCTCGAATACCCTGCACTGCTTATCAAAAACAATGCCTTTGCTGCGCAGCGAATTGCCCAGATCATGGACATGCAGCACGCCGAAGCCGTGACGCTTCACCGCTGCCTCCAGGTCTGCGGAGGCTTGGTCAAATGATTTGCCGCTTTCAACGATATAATACATGGGTTACCTCGAAATAAATCCATGGATTCCGGGTCTCGCTTCGCTTGCCCGGAATGACGTCTTGGTTTGCATGCTCGTCTGAGATGAAAAATCCTACTCCGGCACATAAACCGCGTAGCCGCGCGGCGGGGCAAAGACCTGGGTCCAGCCGCCGCCGTCCGAGTGCTGGCCGTAAGGTTGGCTGGTGTCGCGGCCCCACCAGGCGGTGCAGGTGAGCGAGGTATTCGGCCAGCTGGTCTGCACCCAGGCGCCGCGCCAGGCCATGGGGTCGGTATTGATTACCACCACCAGCCCCTTCTGGCTCTGATAGCCATGGCGCTGGGCAATGTAGAGACGCTCGTCGCTGTAAAGCCGGGTCGTTGCCCCGCCGGCATAGTCCCGGTGGATTTGGCAGAGCCGGTCAATGCCGCCCGGACTCTCCGGCAGGGCCAGGCCGTAGTTGTAATAATCCTTCCAGAAGATGCAGGGCACGCCCTCGTGGGTCAGGATAAAGGCGTAGGCCAGCAGCTTGTCGTTGACAATGGGCTGGCTGCGGTCGGTGTCGTGGTTGTCGCAGAAGGTGACGCTGTGCATGGGCTCGTCAAAGATCAGCCCGCTGCCCCACAGTCCACGCATATCATAATGGGGGTTGTCGCACATCTCCCGCAGGGCGTAGAAGAGCGGGAAATCAAAGGCGGAGCAGGACCAGCGCACGTAATCGAGATAGCCTTTGATGGCGTCCTTGCTGCCGTCCCAGTATTCCACCACGCCAAAACACTTCTGCCACTCCTGGATACTCTGCACGATCCAGGAGTCGTAGTATTTGACCGCGTCGTAGCGGAAGCCGTCGTAGCCGATGCCCTGCTGCCGGTCTTTGAGGTAGCGGATGTACTCCATGACTCCAAGATAGGTGTAGGGATTGTCATGGCACAGGTCCGGCAGCTCGTAGCCTTCCAGGTCGCCGTAGAACGAGCCCGCGTCGGCGGAGGAGTATTCGCAGGGATGAAAATTGCTCCAGTCCCGGGGGAATTTGCCGGATTTCGGCGTGAATTTTGTCATCAGCTCATTGCCGGAGAGGGGATTGAGTTCTTTGGCGTCGCCGATGTCGCAGTGATTAAGCACGGCATCGGCAATAACGATCATCCCCTGGTCATGGGCCGCCTGGGTCAGGGCTCGCAGCTCAGCAGTTGCGCCGAACCAGGTCTTGACCCCGCCCTTCTGATTGAATTCGCCCTGGTCATAGTAATCATAGGGCGCGTAACCCATGCTGTCCACATGGCTTGACTTGGCGGAGGGCGGCAGCCACAGGGCCGTGATGCCGATCTTGGCCAGGGCGGGGAGGGTGGTCCGCAGATGGTTCCACCACTGCCCCTCTTTGCCCTCGGCCCGCGGGCAGTCCCAGTAGAAGGTTTGCATCAGTATCATAGCGGTTCTCCTTGTCATTTGGGGTGGCTCTTCAGGGCAGGGCGGCAGGCCAGCCTCTTCTGTGGCGGCTGTCCGGCATTACCTGCTGCTATCCTAACAATGGGGTATAATGGCAGGGCTGGGATGTAAATGCGGCAGATTGTCGCACCTGGGCGGCTGAGCACTATTCTTTACCCCTGGCTGGGCAGTTGCGGGCGGGAAAATTCTTGACCAGCGGTACATTTTACGATACGTAGCGACTCGGTAAACAGACGTAATCCCCGGCACAACCGGGGTAACGCAGGATAAAGGGCAGGGTTTGCGTCTGCGGGTAAGCGCAAATTTTTTTTCGGCCAGGGGTTCACCGGATAATGACCAGGACAAAAAAAATCTTTTTTCCGGCACTTGCCGGATTTCTCATCCTTTCCTCGGCTGGCAGCGCCCAGGCCGCAGCGGATGATACCCTCAGCTTCGGCATGACCATGCGTTTCCGCTATGAATTTCAGGATAATTTCAACCAGAAGTACTATGGGGAAAATCCCCAACTGGGGTCGGCCGACGATGGCTTCCTGCTGGGCAGGATCAGGGCGGGCCTTGACTATAAACCCTCTGGGAAGATCCATCTGGCGCTCTGGCTGCAGGATTCCGAATGCTGGGACATGGCCCTGCCTGACCGCGCTTTTTATAACGGGAAACTGGAGATGGAGGATAACCCCAATAAGGATCAATGGGAATTGTGGGAAACCTACCTGGAGATCACCGGGCCCGCAGATCTTCCCCTGGCAATAAAAGTGGGAAGACAGCGGATCTACTATGGGGACAAAAAAATCTTCGGACCGGGGGAGTGGGGCAATACCGGCAGATGGACGTGGGATGCGGCCAAGCTTTCCCACACCTTTCAGGGCGGATTCGTCGATACATATTACGGCCGGACCATGGTGCACGAGCCGGTGGAGTTCAGCCTGAACCACCGCCACTCTTACGAATCCTTTGGCGTGTACGGTCAGTACGTGGCGGAGGGATTTTGTGCCCTGGGTTTTGAGCCCTTTTTTCTGAGCAAACGGGATGACCACGAATCCTACACCGGCGAGGATGGCGGGACCGGCAATCTTGATTCCTACTATGGCGGCATCAGAATCTTCAAACAGGATCTGCACGGTTTTGATGGTTCTCTCACCTCTGTGCGGCAGTTTGGCCATTATGCCGGCGACGACATCCGGGCTTACGGCTACCATGGCCTGCTGGCTTACAACCTGAAGCATGTGGGCATGCAACCCAGGGTGAGTGTCGAATACAGCTTTGCCTCAGGGGATGCCGACCCGGGGGACAGCCGGCATGAAACCTTTGATGGGGCATTCGGGGCCAGGGATACCATGTATGGCCGGATGAATCTCTTCCACTGGATGAATCTCCGGGATGCCCAGATTAACCTGGAGGTCAGACCGCGGGACTGGTTTTACCTCAAGGCGGAGTTTCATAAATTCCGGCTGGCCGAAGAAAAGGATGCCTGGTACCTCAATGCCGCCCAGTACCGGGATAAGACGGGCAGTTCAGGCGATGAGGTGGGCAGAGAGTTTGATCTGGTGGGCAAATTTGATCTTGCCCACGGCAACAGTATTCAGGTTGGCTTCGGCCATTTCTGGCCCGATGAGTTTGCCGCCGATCTGGCCTCCGGCAAGGAGGCCAATTGGGTCTTTGTGGAGTGGATGTATAAATTTTCCACGGCAATTCTTTAAGATTTGTAAAAAAAGAAAAGGATTCACTGCGGAGGGACTGCGGACGGCTGCAGCCCCTCTCTCCAGTCGCAAGTGAGATCAAAACCGCATACACGCAGCCTGTCAGGCGTAATTATGGGTGCCGAGCACAACCTTGATGCCGGTTTTGCCTTCTATCATCTGCGCCTTTTCTTCCGCGGTTGAATAGGGGCAGTCCGGTTTGGCGTTGGCCATGCAGCTGCTCAGATAGATTGCATCCGGCTTGATTTCCGCAAGCTTGATCGCCATGCCGATATTGGCCACAGTGGATCTGCCGGGGCACTGGCATTTCACCATGGAAACCACCTGGGATTCTTCTTCAAACTTGCCATCGCCCAAAGCCGCCGCCTTCAGACAACGCCATTCCCCCGGGCAGCCATATCCGCTGTCCATGTAAGATCCGCACGCTACAACCATTACCTTTTTCATTTCTTCTCCTTTGTCATGATGTGGTGATAATGAAAAAAATTGTCAGTTGCTATCAAGTTAAACCCCTCAAGCCGGGCGGTGTCAATTTTTTTGCGGATCAGAGTACCACATTTTTTTTAAGCAATATCAGGCACTACCACGCTGTTGCAGTGGGGTCTGCCCACCGGGAGCCATGTCATCGGTTGCGGGCGGGGAAAGCCGGAAGGCGGTCATTGCAGAGAAAAAATTGTCTTCCCGGCCCACTCCTGGTATTTTCATAAGAAAACATAGCAAGAAATTACCGCGGCAGCCTGCCTGACCTGCCCGGTGGATATCCTGGGAAGATCGGTTTCCGCAAGGCTCACGCGGGCAAATAAAGGAGGATACCATGATCCAGTTTCACGTCGATGAGGAGCGCTGCATCCAGTGCGGCGAATGCGAGGTTGAATGTCCGGCCGGGGTCATCACCCTGGAAGATTTCCCGAAGATCACTGACGAAGAGGGCTGCTTGCAGTGCCAGCACTGTCTTGCCGTCTGCCCCACCGCCGCCATATCGATTCTCGGCAAAAATCCCGATGAGAGTGTGGCGCTGGCCGGCAATATGCCGGACCCGGCCGGGCTGGTGACCCTGATCAAGGGGCGAAGATCCGTGCGCCGTTACAAAGAAGAGGACCTGCCCCCTGAGCTGATTGACGAGCTGCTGGACATCGCCTGCCACGCCCCCACCGGGGTCAACGCCCGCGGGGTGCTGTTCACCGTGGTCAACAAACGGGCGGTCATGAATTCCCTCAGGACCGAGGTGATGGCGCGTCTGGCGAAACTCAAAGATAGCGGGCAATTGCCGGAAGGTTTCATCGGCCAGTATCTCGGCCGGGCGGTGAAGGCCTGGCAGGAGTCGGGCATGGATATCATCTTCCGGGGGGCGCCCCATCTGCTGGTGACCAGCGCCCCGCAGGATGCTCCCTGTCCGGTGCAGGACACCCACATCGCCCTGACCACCTTCCAGTTGATGGCCCATGCCCGGGGGGTGGGCACGGTGTGGGACGGCCTGTTCATGATGGTGATTTCCCTCTGTCCGGACCTTATCCCGCGGCTCGGCATCCCGGCAAATCACATTCTTGGTTATGCCATGGCCTTTGGCGCGCCGGCGGTGGAATTCCACCGGACGGTGCAGCGCGGGCCGGCCCAGGTGAATGTGGTCAGCAGGTGATGGGGCAGGGGAGGAGGGGGCGCCTAAGGCCGCTGACTCCTTGATGGGTATTACGACGTGGTATTGATCATGATGCCGGTTTCCTGCAGCAGGTTGGTGATGGTCGCGTCCTCGAACTTGAGGGGGACGTCACGGGTCAGCCGGCACAGCTCATTATCGGAGCAGTCATAGACATTCAGGGTATACCCCACCTCATTCCTGGCAAAAACCAGATGAAGGGGAAGGCCGTTGGCGGCCATATCCGCATTGACCTGGCTCAGCACCTGCCTGACGTTTCTTTCCCCAACCGGTGTGGCGGGGGGGGTATTTCCCTCATATGTCCGAGCCTGGTAGTGAGCCCACGCCTGTCTGAGAGTTGCCCGGCCAATTTGCCGTGCCCTGTCGGCGGGCAGGGGCGGGCGGACTTCATTGGGGATCGGCGCTGGTTCACCAGGGGCCGGGTTCGGGTTTCTGACCTCATAAACAGCGACCACGTATGGCGTCCTGTCCGGATTCAGCAGAGAGAACGGCACGGGAAAGGATTCCGCAAAGGTAGCGGCAACAGGAGTTGCCGTGAAAACGGTGGTGACTGCCCCCGGGGCAAGGGGGACAATCGGCGGGGCGGTTGCCGCGGCAGTTGCGGTTTCAACTGTGGTCACCGGCACCTGCGTCGCGGCGGCGGCAGCAGTCGCCGCGGCAGCAGCCGCTTGCTGCGGGGTGGCAGCCGCCACCCCTGCGATTGCCGCAGCCTGGGCCGCGGGAGTCGCTGTCTGGGCCATGGCGTTCAAGTTGAGCAGGGCCTGGTTGGTCAGCAGCTGGTTTTGCTGGACAGGGGTAAGGTTCTGCAGTGTTTCATTGGCTGCCAGCTGCGCAGGGGTCTCATTGATCAGCAGGGCGCTTGTCGGCGGCTGGGACACAAAACTCAAATTCAGCAGGGCCTGGTTGATCAGCAGTTCATTCTGCAAAATGATGTTCCCCTCCGTCGTCTCTGGATTAGCCAGGGGCGGCGGCGTTATATTGATCAGCGGGGTATTTGCTAAACCGCCTTGCACAAAATTTAAATTCAACAGGGCCTGATTAATCAGCAGCTCATTCTGCAGGACGGGATTTGGTTCCTGCACCTGCGCCGCAGCAGCCGCAACGGCAGCAACCGCTTGCCGTGGCGCGGCAGCCGCCACCCCGGCGGTTACCGCGGCTGCGGGCGCGGGGATGTTGGTCTGGGCCGTGGGGGTCAAGTTGAGCAAGGGCTGGTTGGTCAGCAGCGGGTTCTGAGCGGCGGCATTAAGGTTTTGCAGCGGTTCATTGGCTGCCGGCTGGGCGGGCGTCGCATTGATCCGGGTGTTTGGCTGTGGTTGGGACACAAAACTCAAATTTTGCGGGGCCAGATTTGCGCCGGTCAGCGGGGCAGATGCTGCCGCTGCTGCTCCTGGGTTGCCGCCTGGAATTTGTTGCGCCGCCGGCAGAGACGGCACGGCATTAGGAGAGGTAATTGCCGCCTGCGGGGTGACTTCACCTGGGGCAGAGGGGACAACCGGCGCCGCCGTTGTCACGGCAGGTGCAGCGGCAACTGGCTGTTGTGGGGCGGCGGCAGCTGCCTGTGGAGGCGCGGCTGTCGTCCCGGCGCTTGTCGCCGCCGCTGCTGTTGCAGGGTTGGTTGCCTGAGCCGTGGCGTTTAAGTTGAGCCGCGCCTGGTTGGCCCGCAGCGCGTTCTGCTGGATGGCATAAATGTTTTGCAGTGTTTGATTTACCGCCAGCTGGACAGGTGTTTCATTGGTCAGCAGGGTATCGGCCTGGGGCTGGGGCACAAAACTCAAATTCTGCAGGGCCGGATTACTCAGCAGCTCATTTGGCGGAATGGGATTTGGTTTCAGCGTCACGGCCGCCGTCTGCAGCTGATTTGCAGCACTCAGCCGGGCAGAGGCACCCACCGCAGCGTTGCCGCCTGGAATTTGTTGCGCCGCCGCCAGAATGGGATTGGTAGAGGTGATTTCATTGACAGCCATATCGTTGCTCCATTGAAATGCTGATCTCTTATTTATAAAACATAGGTGGCAATGGTGGTATTGTCAAGCAGGAGTCAGGAACACAGAACATTCCCTGGCAAAAAATATTGGGTTAAAAAAGCCCCTGAAGAACAAGGGGCAAATTACTGAGCTGACCGAAAATTTTCACAAGGTGAAGAAGAATGTCGCGCCCTGCTCCGGCGCGCTTTCGGCCCAGAGTCTGCCGTTGTGGCGCCGGACGATGCGATGGGCGATGGCCAGGCCGATGCCGATGCCCGGAAATTCCGATGCCGAATGGAAACGATTGAAGGGCATGAAGAGCGTGTCCGCGTATCGCAGGTCAAAACCCGCGCCGTCGTCGCGCACGAAGAATACCGTCCTGCCGTCCAGCTGGAGGGAACCGAATTCGATTCTCGCTTTTGCATGTCTGCCCGTGAATTTCCAGCTGTTGTGGAAAAGGTTCTCCAGCAATACCTGCAGCATCGTCCCGTCGCCGTTGGCCTTTATGTTGTCGGCGATGACGAATTCGACCTGCCGGTCCGGCATTTGTTTTCGCAGGTCGTGGGCGATAATCATCGCTAGGAGTCTGTCGGACTTACGCAGCTCGTTTTGACAAATTACGTTGATCAAACATAATCAACTTGTTGTATTTTCATTAAAATGCTTGATTCTGGTGATGTTTTCTGTTAAATTATAATAAT
>JALNXE010000131.1 GCA_023230525.1 Desulfobulbaceae bacterium | reverse complement strand
GCTGGGAGTGGCCCGGGATATTTCCGAGCGGAAAAAACGGGAAGAGGATCGCTTGCGCACCCAGAAACTTGAGTCGGTCGGGGTGCTTGCCGGGGGAATCGCCCATGACTTCAACAACCTGCTTACCGGCATTCTCGGCAATATCAGCCTGGCCAAACTTTCGGCCGAGGCGGGCGGAATGCTGCAGAAATCACTTGCCGATACGGAAAAGGCTGCCTTGCGGGCCAGGGATCTCACCCAGCAGCTGCTTACCTTTGCAAAGGGCGGCGCGCCGTTGAAAAGCCCCTCATCCATCGTGGACATTATCCGGGATTCATCGAGCTTTGCCATACGCGGCTCCCGCTCCGTCTGTGTCTATGATTTTGCCGAGAACCTGTGGTCCGTCAACGCTGACCGCGGGCAGATGAGCCAGGTTTTTCAGAATCTGGTTATTAACGCCTCGCAGTCCATGCCGGAAGGCGGCGTGATAGCGATCCGGGGGCGTAATGTGGAGCTGCAGCAGGGTGACGTGCCGCCGATGGCGGCCGGGAAATACGTTGCAATAGCGGTGCAGGACCATGGCACCGGCATTGAAAAAATGCACAGGGAAAGGATATTTGACCCTTATTTTTCCACCAAGCAGACCGGCAGTGGCCTGGGACTTGCCGTGGTCTATTCGATCATGCAGAATCATGCAGGGCATATCAGTTTGCAGTCGGAAAAAGGGCAGGGGACCACCTTCACCCTGTTCCTCCCCGCCCTTGTCCCGGGAAAACAGGCGGAAGAGCCGGTTGAGGACAAGGTATTCACCGGCCGGGGCAAAGTGCTGTTCATGGATGATGAGGAACTTATCCGGGATCTGGCGGTGCAGATTCTGCAGAAATTGGGCTTTGCACCTCATCTTGCCCGTGATGGCAGCGAAGCGGTCGATCTGTATAAAAAGGCCCGGGAAGCGGGAGAACCCTTTGCTGCCGTGATTATGGATCTGACCATTCCCGGGGGGATGGGGGGCAGGGAGGCCATGGAGAGGTTGCTGGCAATCGACCCTGCTGTCAGGGCCATTGTTTCCAGCGGCTATGCCAACGATCCGATCATGGCAAATTATGCCCAGTTCGGCTTTAAAGGGGTGGTGCCCAAACCATTTACCGTCCAGCAGTTGAGCCGGGCGCTTTATCAGGTGTTGGGTCCTTCTGTCTGAGGATCCCCCTGGAGTTGGTGGGGCAAGTCCGCCGGCGCATTGTTATTCTTCGCTCCGGTGACCGCCTCTGGTCTGCTTGGTGAGGCTGCGCCGTTTCTTGGTTTCGAGCCGGCGCTTTTTTGCGGCCAACGTCGGCCTGGTAGGCCGTCTGGTCTTTGGCCGCATGGCCGCCAGGCGCAGCAGCCGGGCCAGTCTCTGCAGCGCCTCATCCCTGTTTCTCTTCTGGCTGCGGAACTCCTGGGCCTCGATGGTCAGGACGCCGTCTTTGCTTAAGCGGGAACCGGCCAACAGGCACAGCCGGTTTTTGATCTCGGCGGATAATGATGGCGAGTTCCGCACGTCGAAGCGCAGCTGAACGGCAGTGGCCGAGCGGTTGACGTGCTGGCCGCCTGGCCCGGAGGCCCGGATAAAGGAAAAATGGATTTCCCGCAGGGGGATGATCAGGGTGTTGGTGATGAAAAGCATGTGCTCCCTCTGCCGCCGCCGGGGTGTCCTGCTGGATCATAAAAAAAATCAAGGCGTTAACAGTAATAGCGGCCCTTCAGCGGGCAGGGGGCCAGGTCCGGGCAGGCAGCACAGACCGCATACCGCACCTGATCTTCGGCTCCCCAGAGTCCTGCGGAGGTTAACGCGCATCTGCGGCTGCATTCGTTGCAGGATACCGGCTCTCCGTCACGGATTTTCTGCCAGCCGGCCTTGAGCAGGGCCTCGGCTGACTGCATATTGCAGTTGCCGCAGAGGTGATAAAACAAGGTTTCGCCAGCTGTTTTGAGTTTCCAGGTCGGCAATGAGGGTCCCTTGGCAGTTTGTCAGAAGATGAACCGCCGCGATGATGAAATCGTAAAAAGTCTATTTTCACCACGGAGCTCACCGAGGTCACAGAGAAAATATTTTTAATTGCAATGAGTTGTCTCTGTGGACTTTGTGCTCTCCGTGGTTAATTTTTTGTTTTTACGAATTCATCACCTTGGCACCTTTCTTATCTTGTACCGGGGATTACTGGGAAAATCAACCGCAAGATGAGCAGGAACCGCCGCAGCTCCCCTGGCTTTTGGGCAGGGGATTGGCAGAGTGCACGGAAAAGCCGCCCCCGCCCCCGCAACCGCAGCCGGAACCCTTCTGCTCGACAAAATCCACCGTAACCGAGCCAAGCTGGGCCAGCAGGCCCTGGTCGATGATCAGTTCCACCTCGCCTTTGACGATTGCCGTGTCTCCGGCCTTTTTCTCATCCAGCGACAGCACCAGGGACTGGCCGCTGCAGCTGTTCATGGCCGCCACCCGTACCGCGGAATTGAGATTATTCTGGTCAAGATATTGTTTCAGTTTTTCGTTTGCCATTTGGGTCATTTCCAGCATTGTTTCGTCTCCTTGAGCAAAAAAAGGTTGTTTGGGTAATAAGGTAATTAGGTGAGTAGTCTGTCGTCGGTTAGCTGCTAAACGCCTAAACCCCTACAGACTACCCGCCTGAGCAGTCATTTCATCCAGGGCCTTTTCACATTTGGCCTGCACCAGTTCTGTAATGTTTTTCCTGGAAAAATCGCCGGACTTGAACATTTCGCGGGAGGCGTTGATCAGCCCGGTGCGAATTTTCCGCTCTCTTGCCGCCTCGGCCGCCTGAGTGAGCTTTACCCGCAGGCTCTGGGCCGGGATGTTTTCGGCCAGGCCCAAGGGGCCGAGCTGTTCTGTCTGTTTGGTGAAGGCGGTGATGATTTTGACAAAATTGGGGCCTTCCGCCGCCGAGGCCCAGGCAATGAGAAACCGTTCCCGGCTGACGCCGACTCGCGCCAGCATTTCATGGACCAGGGCGGCGCTGACCAGGGCGTGGTAATTGCCGTCCTGATAATGGCATTCTCCTGGATGGCAGCCGCCGACAAAGACCCCGTCGGCGCCGCTGGCCAGGGCCTCCAGCGGGAACGAGGGGTCCAGGCGGCCGGTGCACATGATGCGGATGACCCGCAGGTTGGGGGGGTACTGATAACGGCCCACCCCGGCTGAATCAGCCGCGGTATAACAGCACCAGTTGCAGAGAAAACCCAGTATTTTCGGATGATAGTGTTCGCTTGTCATATTATTCTCCTTTTCCGGCAAAGGCATGGATCTGGGAACGGATGCCGGCCAGGGTAAAACGGCCCATGTCGATGGCCATGGTTGGACAGCGGGCCGCACAGACGCCGCAACCCTTGCAGGACGCCGTCAGGGTGCGGGCCTTGCGCAGCTTGCCTTCCTTATAAATGTCAATGGCCTTGTAGGGGCAGAAGGCCTGGCAGGCGCCGCAGCCGATGCATAGTTCCGGGTCAACCCGGGAGACAATGGGTTCCGGCACGATGCTGCCCCGGGCCAGGGGCTGGCAGGCGCGGCCCGCAGCGGCCTGGGCCTGGGCAATGGTCTCATCCATGGTTTTCGGGGCGTGGGCCAGGCCGCAGACATAGACGCCGTCCACCGGCAGATCCACCGGCCGCAGCTTGACGTGTGCCTCCAGGAAAAAGTTTTCCGCAGTGACCGGCACCTTGAGCATCCTGGCCAGCAGAGACGGGTCTTCCGGCACGATGCCCACGGACAGCACCACCATGTCAACGGCAAGTTCCACCTCTTCCCCCAGCAGGGGATCATAGGCATTGACATGAACCCGGCTGTTTTTGGTGGCATCCCTGCTGGCCACCGGCGGCCTGTCCGGGGTGTAGCGGATGAACAGCACCCCCTGTTCCCGGGCCTGGCGGTAGAGATCTTCCTGGAAGCCGTAGGTGCGCATGTCACGGTAGAAAATGGTGATCGCGAGATCCGGCTGCCGGGCCTTGAGGCGCAGGGCGTTTTTGACGGCCTGGCCGCAGCAGACCCGGCTGCAGTAAGCCAGGTCCTCGCCGCGGGAGCCGACGCACTGGATCATCACCACCTGTCTGGTCCCTTTGGCCAGGGGCCGGGACGAGGCAAGGCGCTTTTCCAGCTCAAGCTGGGTCAGGACCCGGTCGGACTGGCCGTAGAGGTACTGGCTTGGCGCATAAGGCCGGCCGCCGGTGGCCAGGATGATGATGCCGTGGTTGATCACTTCGCTGCCGCGCCCCGTGTCAATGGCAGAGGTGAAGTTGCCCACATAGCCCGAGGTGCTGGCAAGCGTTGCCTCAGTAAAAATGGTGATGAGTCGATGCTCCCGCACCTTCTGCACCAGCCCGGTGATCATCTCCGCCGGGCGGTTGCCGAACCGGTCCGCCGTGAGCAGCAGGCTGCGGCCGCCCAGTTCCCTGTCCTTTTCCACCAGGGTGCAGCTAAAGCCCTGCTCCGCCACGCTAAGCGCCGCAGTGAGGCCGGCGAGCCCTCCGCCCACCACCAAGGCCGAGGGGGTCACCGGCAGCTCTTGCTCGGCCAGCGGCACCAGATGGGCGGCCTTGGCCACGGCCATGCGCACCAGATCGCGGGCCTTGGCGGTGGCTTGCTCCGGTTCATGCATGTGCACCCAGGAGCATTGGTCGCGGATGTTGGCCATCTCGAACAGGGAGCGGTTCAGCCCCGCCTCCCGCAGGGTGGCCTGGAACAGGGGCTCATGGGTGCGGGGCGTGCAGGCCGAGACCACCACCCGGTTTAAGCGATGTTCTTTGATGATATCGGTGAGATGCTTCTGGGTGTCCTGGGAGCAGGAATAAAGATTGTCGGTGGCATAGACCACATGGGGCAGGGTGCGGGCGTAGTCGCGCACCTGGCGCACATCGACCACGCCTGCGATATTGATGCCGCAGTGGCAGACAAAAACGCCGATGCGCGGCTCCTCGGCCGTCACGTCCCGTTCCGCCGGATACCGGGCATGGACGATTTCCGTCCCCCGGGCGGCGGTCAGCAGGCTGGAGCAGAGGGCGGCCGCCCCGCTGGCCTGGGTAACGCTGTCCGGAATGTCTTTTGGCCCCTGGAAGGCGCCGATGACATAGATGCCGGGCTTTGAGGTCGCCAAGGGGGCATGGAGAGCGGTTGCGGCAAACTGGTAATCGTTCAAATCAATGCCGGTGACCTGGGCGATGAGGTCGGCGTCATCGGGTGATTCCAGGCCCTGGGACAAGACCACCATGTCGAAATACTCATAATGGTGGCCGCCGTCCTCGGTGGCGTAGGTGAGCAGCAGGCGTCCGTCAAAAACGTCCTCCACCCGGGGCGGCCGGGCGTAGATGATCCGGAAGTTGTTTTCCGCAATCGCCCGCTCCCGCGCCGCGTCAAAACCCTTGCCGTGGGTGCGCACATCCATGTAGAACAGGGTGATTTCCGCCTCCGGGTCATGCTCCCTGGCAAGTGTTGCCTGCTTGATGGCATACATGCAACACACCGATGAACAAAAATCGTTGCCGCAGGTGCGGTCCCGGGAACCGATGCACTGCAGGAAAGCAATTTTTTTCGGATGCTTTTCATCGGAAGGCCGGACGATGGCGCCGTTGGTTGGGCCGCTGGCGCACATCAGCCGCTCATGTTCAAAGGCGGTGAGGACATCGGCAAATTTCCCCCAGCCATAACGTTCCAGCACCTCGTTTTTGACCCGGCCGAAGCCAGGCGCCAGCACCACGGCGCCCACCGGCAGCTCCACCACCTCCTCCTGCTGGTCAAAGCGGATGGCTCCGGCCCGGCAGGCCACGGCGCACAGCCCGCAGGTCTTGAAGTTAAGGCGCAGGCAGGCCTTGGGGTCGATGTGGTAGCTGGTGGGCACGGCCTGGGAGTAATCAATGTGGGCGGCATGGGTGGTGGAGAGCTTTTCGTTGTAATCGTCGCTGATCTGCTTCAGGCAGTAGAGGGTGCACTGGCCGCAGCCGGTGCAGACCTCCTCGTCAATATAGCGGGGCCGTTTTCTGATGGTGGCGGTGAAATTGCCGGGGCTGCCCGCCACCTTGAGCAGATCGGCATTGGTGATGATGTCGATGTTGGGGTTCCGGCCGGCCTCCACCAGCTTGGGGGCCAGGATGCACAGTGAGCAGTCATTGGTGGGAAAGGTTTTGTCCAGCCGGGCCATGACCCCGCCGATGGCGGCGGATTTCTCCACCAGATAAACCTTGAGGCCAAGCTCGGTCAGGTCAAGGGCGGCCTGCACCCCAGCCACTCCGCCGCCCAGGACCAGCACAGACCCTTTGATCATGCCCGAAGCGGCAGACGCAGAAGATGTAACCATGGAATATTCTCCTTTCATGCGCCCGCCAGGGGTGCATTATTACGCTAACCGACGACTTCAACCAGTCTCGCCGGGCCTCGCGCTGAAAGGATCTTGTGGGAAAAAAACAGGGAGGAAGGGACGGAATGAACGTCGTCTACTCTTGCAGTCCGGACCGGACTGGCAGGTCAATGTGGTGATCTGCTCAGAGATGATTTGTTAACTGATACAACATAAGAGCAACTCCTGATAAATGGTTGAGGCTTGCGTCGACTGAGAGTAGATAACCAAAAAATACCGAAAGGTCTAATTGTTATTTCCTATTAAAAATAGGAGATTGATAGGTGTCGCTGGTTTTGCTGTCGCCTGCAGATGGCCGGGAAATACGTTGCAAGATTAGTGCAGGACCATGGCACCGGTATTGAAAAAATGCACGACGATTCATAAAAGTTTTCAGAACTTTTCGATACTATCTTCCGTAATAGGAAATAAGCGAGGCCTTTGCCATCGCATGCTGATTCAGATAGAATCCCACCAGGGCCGGCGATGCTTTCTCGTCCAGATCCAATTTGGGGACATTCAGGGCATATACCGTGAAGATATACCGATGCGGTCTGTCGCCCGCAGGAGGACAGGCTCCACCAAATCCGGCCATTCCATAGTCCGTTACACTCTGGACGCTGCCATGCGGGGCAAGACCTTTCTGCGGATTGCCCGCGTCTGCCTTGAGTTCATTGATGTCAGCGGGGATGTTGAAAATCACCCAGTGCCACCATCCGCTCCCCGTGGGGGCATCAGGATCATAGACATTTACCGCAAAGCTTTTTGCGTCCCTGGGCGCATCAACCCATTTGAGCGACGGTGAAATATTTTTCCCGGTACAGCCAAACCCTGAAAACACCTGGTTTTGCGTCAACTGTCCGCTGAAATCGTCGCTTTGCAAGGTAAAGCCCTGAGCATGAACACTCTCGACGCCAAGCATGCCAAACATCGCCACTATCAACGCAATTTTTTTCATTTCGCTTCTCCTTTATCATTTTTGCTTATTCCTACTGCCCGACACTGCTGACCGGCGGCGGAAACATTCATCGCCCCAGCGCCCATCCGAATTCAACAAAGCCGTTAAGGATTGTGTCTGCCTCCCCTGCGGCAAGACTGCCTGCCGGCGTATCGGAAAAATCGCCATGGAAGACATATACGGCGGCGCGGTTAGGAGCGCTCACTGTCAAATCCGCATAACCATCGGCGGTCAGGTCGTCAAACACGATTGCCTGGCCGAAAAGGCTGCCCTGGCTTTCCCCATCCAGGAAAAAATCATCCGGCATGGTGTTGAGATCCGTGTATGGCGCGAGCCCTGCGCCGCTCCCGTAAAACAGATGAACCCGGCCCCGATTCAAGTCGTAGAGCCGGGAGCCTGCCGCAAGGTCGTCGTAGCTGTCGCCATTAAGATCTCCAAGCGCAAGCGCGTTGCCGAACTGGTTTCTGTCACTTACCCCTTTAATGGTTGCATCGGCTGAAAATCCGGCGGAGAGATCCCCGCTTTGTATCCCGGACTGCCCGCCATGAAACAGGTAAACCCATCCCTGCAAAAAATCTCTGGAAGCCCCGACCACCAGGTCCTGATAACCGTCGCCATTGGCATCTCCGGCGGTTACCACATAACCGAAGGCCGTGCCGCCCTCATCGCCGGTCAGGATTGCATAATTCGGCGGGGAGTCAACAGCCTGCAAGCCCTCCTGACTTCCATAGTAAACGCATGTCCTGCCCTGATAAGAGTTGTACTCCTCGGCCCCTGCCGCAAGATCATCATAGCCGTCGCCATTAAAATCGGCGAAAACAAAGGATCGCCCAAAATTTCCGGTGATGGAAAAATCCGCGTGCTGGTCGCTGATGGCAAGATCCTTATTGGGTATACCCAACGCTGCGCCATAAAAGACATGAACCATTCCGTAATAACCCATTGCCCCTACCCCCAGGTCCGCGTAACCGTCGCCGTTCACGTCTCCGCAGGCCAGGGCGCAGCCGAAATTGGTGCTCGTGTAAAGGCTGAAGTAAAGGATCGTGTCGGCCGGATCACCAAGGTAAAATTGTCTGCTTGCTATACCCTCGGCGCCGCCGTGGAGGATCCATACCTTGCCCCGCGTATAATTGTAGCCATAGTCTCCGATAATAAGGTCGGCGTAACCGTCACCGTTTATATCGCCAAGCGCCAGGGCGTCGCCGAAGGAATTCGACAACTCCTCGCCCCAGATTGTTGTCTGTGCCGCAGGCGTCACCCCGTCCGGACCGCCATGATAGAGATAAACTTTCCCATAGTTAGAGACTACTGATTCGTTGACTGCCAGATCGACATAGCCGTCACCGTTGACATCCTTGTTGTTGCCTTTGCGCACAACCAGAGTGACCTCGGCCGAGTAATTGCCCGCCATGTCCTGGGCCCGGACACAGATCGTGTGCCGGCTTCCGTCCCGCCACCCGGCACTGCCCGCGGGAAGCGGAAACTTCCAGGTCAGGGTGCCTGCCGCGGGGGCAAAGGCGCCGGCATCAAGGCTTACTTCCACCTTGGCAAGCGCATTGCCGCCGGAGGCCGTTCCCACCAGAAAACCTGTCTTTACTACGCTGTTATCCTGAATATTCAAAACAGCAACAGTGGGCGGCGCGACAGCATCCCCTCTGGCGAATTCCTCGGCGCACAGCCGCAGGTCGCCCTGGTCGATGCTGCTGTCGCCATTGACATCCGCAACCGGATCTCGGCTTGCAAAAACCGTGGAAAAACGGGCCAGATCGATGCCGTCAACATCCTGGTCGCTGTCATAATCACAGTTCATAGCCGCCATGGCCGCGGAGCAGAGCAGCCCAGGCGAAATCATGACCATCGCCACCACCATTGTCTTTTTCCCCGGTTTTCTCATCCTGTCTCCTTTTTCATCTCTGCCTGATCGATCAGCAGATTTTGGGCCATCAATTCACTCTTGCAAAACACAAAGCGCAGCAGCTGCCCGACCTCGGCCATGATGGCCCTCCCCCCTCTAAATTTCATTATGCTAGGACAATTTTGACCTGAAGTCAATTAGTTATCCTCTGAGGTTGCGATGGTGCAGATCAAAAAAAACTGCCGGTGCTGGAAAAAGCACCAACCGGGATACAAGGGCTTGACGAAAGCACCAACGGCGGTCTCCCGCAAGGGCGGCCCAGGTACGGAGTCTCTAGGCGCGTAGGCTGTCTCAGTAATGGGAAATTTCCATGTTATTCTTTCCATGCTGATAAAAACCATTGCACTTATTTTTTTTGCAGGTATATTTTTTGCCTTCATTTTTTTACGTTTTCTGCCGTTTCTGTATTTGCCTGAATCTGCGACGGTTCTGGCTTTTGCCGCGGCCTGGCCGGTTGACAACGGCAGGTGCCGTCCCCAGAAAAGCGGGCGGACAGGGCAGGTGGATCTTTAAAGAGGGATGGATAATATGGAAACCTTGCTGCACCAAACAACCAATCCGTATTACCCAGCCCGGCCGGCCGCAAGCCCGCAGAGCCGCAGTGTCAACCTCATCGGCGTGGGCTTTGACGGCACCGCCTGTTTCCGCAAGGGGGCCAGCGCCGGCCCTGACGCCATCCGCCGGGTGGCTGAAGATCTTGAAACCTATTCCCCCTATCTTGACCTGGATCTTGCCGAGCTGCCGCCGTTTTATGATCTGGGCAACCTGGCGGTCGGCACAAGCGGCGACGGCCAGGCGGACTGGCTGGTCGCCGGCCAGGCCTTTGCCCGCCTTACCGACGGGCTTGATCTGCAGGCGGAGTCGCTGAAATTCCTGGCCTTGGGCGGCGAACATTCGATATCCTGGTTTTTCATCGAAAAATATCTGCGCACCTTTCCCGATCTGGTCCTGTTCCATCTGGACGCCCATGCCGATCTGCGGGACGGCTACCAGGGATACCATTATTCCCACGCCGCGGTGATCAGAAGGTGCCTCGACCATTTCGGCCCCGGCCATCAGCTGGCCCAGTTCGGTATTCGTTCCGGCACCAGGGAGGAATTCGCCTGGATGAAGGAGCACAAGACTCTCTACGGCAGTCTGGAAGAATTCTGCGGCTTTGTCGAGGCGCTGCCGGCGGACCGGCCGCTCTATCTGACCCTGGATCTGGATTTTTTCGATCCGGCTTTTCTGCCCGGCACCGGCACCCCGGAGCCGGGGGGCGAGGATTTTCTTTCTTTTATAAAAATCGCCAAGCTGTTAAAGACAAAGAAACTGGTCGGCGCCGATGTCGTGGAACTGGCGCCCGCCATTGATCCCACCGGTAACAGCGATGTTTTCGCTGCCAAGGTGGTCAGGGAACTCATTCTTGCTTTGCACGGGGGGGGTACTGGTCATGTTGGATAAGCGGAAAAAGACGATTAACGC
>JALNXE010000130.1 GCA_023230525.1 Desulfobulbaceae bacterium | reverse complement strand
CTGCTTTCAGCGCCGCAAGAGAAGAAAGGCGGATATTCTTGATGCGGCGGGCAACCCTCTGGATGATCAGGCGCTGTCCGCTTTTCTGCCCGGTATTGACCAGGGGCTGTTTGAGTCCCTGTATGGCATTGATCATGGCGTGCTGGTGCAGGGCGGGGAGGATACCCTGGCCCAGAAGGGGGAGGTGGGGCAGGCCCTTTTTGCCGCGGGCTCCGGTATTTCCTCCCTGCGTTTTATCCTCGGTTCCCTGGAAGCGGAGGCGGAACAGCTGTTTAAGGCGCGGGGCTCAACGCCGCAGATCAATAAGGCCATCGCCGAGTACAAGGAACTGCAGCGGACAATCAACCAGGCCAGTCTTTCCAGCCGGCAATGGCAGCAACACCGGGATGAACTCGTTAAAGCCCAGCAGGAACGGCAACGCCTGCAGCATGAGCGCGCGGCAAAACAGCAGCAGGTGCATCACCTGGAGCGGTTGAAACGGGCCATTCCCTTTCTCGCCAGGCGGGCAGCGCATGTGCAGCAGCTGCAGGAACTGGGCGAGGTCAAGGTGTTGCCCCTGGATCTTGCCCACAAGAAGCGGGAGGTGGAGCAGCTGCAGCGGGCAACGGAGCTGCAGCTGCAGAAGTCCCGCGGCAGTCTGGAGCTGCTCGGCAGGAAGAAGGAGGGGCTCGGGTTTAATCAGCTGCTGGTGGAGCATGCCGGGGCGATTGCTGATCTGCATCAGCGGCTGGGGGAATACCGCAAAGGGACGCGGGACCGGTCAAGACTTGCAGGAATGCGGACCAGCGACCGCATGGAGGCGGCGGAGCTGCTGAAGCGCATCCGGCCTGATCTGCCCCTGGCCGAGGTTGAGCTGCTGCGGCCGGTGCTGCTCAGAAAAAATACCATTCAGGAGCTGATCAACAGCCACCACACCCTGGAGCTGCAGGTTCGCCAGGCAAAAAAACAGGCCGCAGAGGCCGAACGGCAGCTCGACGCCGTTGCCAGAGACCTGGCTCAGTTACCCGAGGCCCGGGATGCCGGCGCCCTGGCCCAAACGGTGCAGCTGGCTAGAAAAGCAGGCGCCATCGATGCGGAGATCAAGGCAAAAATCCGCGAGATAGCAGGTGATACAAAGGAGTGCGCGGCTGATCTCAAGCGGCTGGGCCGCTGGACGGGTGAGCTGCCCCGGGTGGTTGAGCTGCTGCTGCCCCTGCCGGAAACGGTCAAGGAATTTGCCGGCCTTTATCAGGAGCTGGAGGAGAGCAGGCGGCAACTGGCCAAGGAGAACCGGGAGACTGACCGGGAACTGCACCAGGCGGTTGCCGAGAAAAAAAAGATTGAATACGGCGGCGAGGTCCCCACCGAAGAGGAACTCTCCCAGGTGCGCGGCAAGCGGGACCAGGGCTGGACCCTGCTGCGCCGGCAGTGGCTGGCTGGAGAAGACGTGGCGCTGGAGAGCCGGGAGTATGACCCGCTGCTCTCTTTGCCCGCTGCGTATGAGAAAAACGTGTCTGACGCCGATACCCTTGCCGACCGCCTGCGCCGGGAGGCGGACCGGGCGGCCGCTTTTGCCGCCAGCCGCGCCCGCCTGGAAAGTCTGGCGGCGGCAAGACAGGAGCTTGGCCGCCGCCAGGAGGAACTTGCCGGGCAGGGGCGGGCCTTTGCCGTTGCCTGGCAGGAGGTATGGCGGCAGAGCGGCATTGATCCCCTTTCGCCTGGGGAAATGGCCTCCTGGCTCAATGAATTCACGTCCCTGCGTTCCAGGGTAAAGGAGATCGGCAAAAAACAGCAGGAGCTTGACGAAAAGAAAGAGTTGCGGCGGGCCTTGCAACAGGGCCTGATCATGGAGCTGCAGCGATTGGGCGAGGGCAAGGATTTCACCCCGGATGAATTGGAGCCGGTCATCCTTTTCAGTGAGACGCTGCTGGCGCGGCATGGGACCAATCAGGCCAGGCGGGAAAAGCTTGGCGAAAAGAAACAGGAGGTGACGGAAGTCCTGGAAAAAAGCGGCATTGACCTGGCGGCGGCCCATAAGGCCTTGGCCGAGTGGCAGGGCAAATGGCTGGATGCCCTGCAGGGCCTGGCGGCTGCCGGCGGCAGGGTGGAACCGGCTGATGTTAATGCCGTGCTGGATGATCTGCAGAACTGTCTTGCCAAGCTCAAGGACGCCGAAGGATACCGCAAACGCATTGACGGTATTGACCGGGATGCCGGGCAATATGAGCAGGAGGTGAGAAATCTCCTGCAGCGGGTCGCCCCGGAGCTGGCCCAGGCCCCGCTGGAACAGGCGGTGACTAGGCTGCAGGCCATGCTGGGCAAGGCAAACGAGGATAAGGCCCTGCTGGCCAAATATGCCGAGGATCTGGAAAATCTGGCGGAAGAGATCCGCCATGGCGAGGAAACCCGGATAAGCCTGCATGGCCAGCTGGATCAGCTTCTGCGGCTGGCCGGGTGTGCCGACAGCGAGGAACTGGACCGGGCCATTGACCGGTCCGCCGAGTGGCGCAAAATCAAGGATATGCTGGTGGACGCCGAGGCTGCCCTGGCTGAAATTGCCGAGGGCCTGTCTCTGGAGGAAATCAGCCGGGAGACCCTGGGGCTCCAGTCCGCAGACCTGCAGGGACAGATCGATGTCCTGGCAAGAGAGATCAGCGAAGAGCTGAGTCCTCAGGTAGATGAGCTCTTTGAGGTCATCGGCCGGGAAAAAAATGAACTGGCGAAAATGGACGGCAGCTCCCGTGCCGCCGAGGCGGCGGAGCAAGCCGAGCAGGTGCTGGCCAGGATGCGGCGGCTGGCCGAGCGCTATGTGCGGTTAAGGCTTGCGGCAGGGGTGCTCCGGCAGGAAATCGAGCGATACCGGGAGGAGCATCAGGATCCGATCCTCAAGCTTGCCGCCGGCTATTTCAGGGAATTGACCCTGGGCTCCTTTACCGGCCTGCGCACCGATATCGCTGATAACGGTCAGCCGGTGCTGGCCGGCCTGCGTCCTGATGAGGCCCGGGGGGTGTATGTGCAGGGGATGAGTTCCGGCACCCGTGATCAGCTCTATCTCGCCCTGCGGCTGGCCACCCTGGAATGGCGCCTGCAGAGCGGGGAAACCATGCCCTTTATCGTTGATGACATCCTCATCAACTTTGATGACGAGCGGGTGAAGGCCACCATCAGGGTGTTGGCCGGCCTGGCGGAAAAAACCCAGGTGATTCTCTTTACCCACCACCGGCAGGTGGTGGAAGAGGCCCGGGAACTGGCGGGAAAGGCGCACATCCGCATCCATGAGCTGTAACGTAACGGCTGGGGATGAGGCCGCCGGTCAGCCCATCTCCTGCTTTTTCTGCTGCTTGCATTCGTACATCAGGTTGTCCGCCCTGTTCATCAGCTCTTCAATGGAGCTGGGATTTTCCGGGTCATAGCGGACCACGCCGATGCTCAGCGACAGCTCGTAGCTTCGCTGCCCGCCGCTGTTTTTTGTCCGCAGATTCTTTTCCAGGCGAGTGATGACGGATTTTTCGTCGGCCGGATCAATGAGCAGTACGGCGAATTCGTCGCCGCCGAGCCGGGCGATGGTATCCGAATCCCTGAAGGTTGCGCGGAGCAGATCAGCGCACTCCAGCAGCACCTGATCACCGGCATGGTGTCCCAGGTGGTCATTGACCCATTTCAGATTGTCCACATCGGCAAACATCAGGAAGACATTGCCTTCCTGGCGTCTGGCCATCTGCAGCTGTTTGCCGGCCATGGTCATGAAACCGCGCCGGTTGAGCAGGGAGGTCAGTTCATCGGTGATGGCGATTTCCCGCAGTTTGGCTTCGCTCTGACGCAGGGCCGTTTCCATTTTTTTGCGTCTGGAGATATTGATGGCCAGACAGACGATGCCGTACACCTCTCCCTTGCCGTCCTTCATGGGCGAGGCGCTGAAATGGACCGGGATCTCCCTGCCCCATTTGGTCAGGTAGATCAGCTCGCATTCCCTGAGAATTTCCCCTTCATCCAGGTTGCTGAACGGGCAGCTTGCTGCGGCCTCATCCTTTTTTAAAATGAATTCCAGCGATTTTCCGGTCAACTCATGTTTCTCGTAACCAAGCATGACGATGGTGGAGTTGTTGACCGTCTCAATCCTGCCGTCCCGGCCGAGGACAATGAGGCTTTCCTGCATGGAGCTGAGAATGGTGTTGAAATAATCCCGGGAAATGGTGGTCTCCTGCAGATTCCTGGTCATGATATTGAAGGAGCCGATCAGTTTGCCGATCTCGTCCCGGGACTTGATGTCGATGATTTCGCTGAGATTGCCCTGGGCAATGGCCCTGGCCGCCCTGCTCAGCCTGGCCAGCGGCATGGTGATGCCGTTGGCCAGGATATAGGAGAGAATACTTGCCAGCACAAAGAAGATGACGAACAGGATAATAAAGCTGACCCGCAGCTTTTTCACCTGGCGCATGAATTCCTCATGGGGCAGAACCGTCATGACCGTCCAGCGCAGCTCCGGGATAAAGGCTGCGGCGACAAAGGAATCAATACCCCGCACCGTGGCGCGCTGGAAGGATGGTATGCGCTCCGGGTCTTGGGGGGTAAATAATGAGGGCGGCCCCTTTTCATCCTTGGCGCGGCTGAGGCTGATCTGCTCTGCCGCTGCCGGGGGCGACGGCTGGGAAATGGTCATGATATTGCCGGCCCCGTCGCTTACCAGGAGAAACCCGGTGGCGCTGAAGCTGATATCCGCCAGGCTTGCGGCAATTTTCCGGTAAGGCAGGGTGGCCAGCAGCAGGCCGGCAAAGCGGTCCTCAAAATACTGGTGCCGGGCAATGGCCAGCTGCAGCACCGGCTCCCTGGTCTGCGGCGCCGGCTCATTTTGCAAGATGAGCACCTGGTTCGGCTGGGCCAGGCATTGGCGGAAAAAAGGGCTGCGGCTGTAATCGGCAACATTTTGGGCAATCTCACCGTCGGTGATGCACAACTCTTCGATGCCCTGTTCGTTGATGAAACTGAGACTGGGAAAACTGCCTTGGAATCCGGCCAGGTACGAGGCAAGGGCGGTTTCCCGGAAGTTGATGGAGTAATTGATCACCTCCTGCCCGGCGGAGATGCGCTCCAGGAGATCCGCCTTGTTTTTCAGATAGTTGTTGACGGTTTGCACCGCATGTCGGGAGATAAAGGTCAGGTATTGTTTCTGGCTGTTTTCCAGGGTGTTGATCAGATAAAAATAGGAGACATTGGCCAGCAGAAGGTTGGTAAGCAGAATAATGCCGGTGTGGGAGAGCAGCAGGGTGAGTTTGAGCGAACGGAACATGAGGGGCCGTTAAATGCCGCAGGTGGGAAAAGCCGGCGCCGGGAAACCGGCAGGCTGAACCGGGCGCGGCTTGCCGCTTCGTGCTTGGGTGAGATTGATAAGCATGTTTTTATTTACCGCGTGGTTAAGGCTGAAAAGGCGCCATGGTCAGCCATGATCTTTTCAGCCGTTGGGCTGTAGAGAAAATCGATGAAGTTTCCCACCTCGTTTTCATGCTGGTGCTTCTCCGTTGTGTTGCCGAAGGGAAAGTTCCTAACCCGCCTATTCAATAACAAGGAGTGCTGTTTTGTCAAGCATTAGCAGCTGAGGAAATCGCAGGCGCGAGATTAACGGGTATTTAACAAATAAGATGTGCTATTTGTGCAAAATGTTTCATCATTTTTGGGAGAGCCGCTTGCTCTCCGGTTCGCCTGACGAATCGTGCACACGATAGGCAAATTGTGCCCGGAAAAAATGACATTGTCTCCAGCTTTGTGATATGCTTTTTGATGTCTCGGATCGTCTTGTGCGTGTTCCCCGCCGAACATGCCAGGGCCCTAATGAACCGTTTTCCATGGCGATCCGGAGAAGCTTACCGGATTGTCCCGGGGTGCGGGCATATACAGAGCAGGGGATGTCTTTTTGGGCGGTAAACGGATGATTAGAGTGACTGATGCAAAGAAGCTGGGGCTGGGCTGCGCCATAGCCGCGGTGTTGATCGCCGGCGTGCTGCTGGCCTGGTGGTCGGTACAGTCGGCTGACCGCCGCCTGCGCGAGGACCTGCTCCGCCATACCAGCCTGGTGGCCCAGGCAATCGACGCACGCCAGGTCAAAATGCTGTCCGGCACCGAGGCTGATCTTGCCCTGCCTCAATACCAGCGTTTCAAACAGCAGCTGGCCGCCACCCTGACGGTATTTCCTCGCTGCCGCTTTCTTTACCTGATGGGGCGCCGGCCGGATGGCAAGGTTTTCTTCTATGCGGATTCGGAACAGCCCGGCTCTGCTGATGAATCCCCGGCAGGCCAGATTTATGAGGAGATCTCTCCGGGTTATCTGCAGGTTTTTGCCACCAGGACAGAGGGAACCGTGGGCCCGGTTACCGACCGCTGGGGGACCTGGATCACCGCGCTGATTCCGCTTGTTGATCCGGCCAGCGGTGAGCTGATTGCGGTGCTGGGCATGGATATCGATGCCCACGACTGGCAGTGGGAGACGATGCGGGCCGGTTTTCCCCCTCTGCTGATCACCGTGGTCCTGGTGGCGCTCATGCTGGCCGGCAGCGTGCTGCTGGGGTGGCGCGGACGGCTTGGCGGCAGATACCGCAGGCTGCGTCATGCCGAAGCGGTGCTGGCCGCCGCCATCGGTCTGACCCTGACCCTGGCGGCGGCCCGGGCGGGTCATCAGGAGGAAAACCGCAGTCATATCGAGAGGTTTTCCCAACTGGTGAACAGCCAGACCAGCCGGGTTGCTTCGCTCTTCGAGGCACTGGGCGATATTGAGCTGGAAGGCTTGGCCCGCTTCATCTTGTCCAGCCGGCAGGTGAGTAAGCAGGAATTCGACGCATTTACCGAATACCTGGCCAGGAAAAACACCATCCAGGCCTGGGAATGGATCCCTGCGGTCCCGGCCGGGGAAAAGGCCCGCTTCGAGCAGGAGAGGCGTCAGCAGGGCCAGCCTGATTTCATGATCTGGCAGGTGGATAACGAGGGGAACCGGCTGGCTGCGGCCGGCAGGCAGGTCTATTATCCGGTTCTCTACGTGGCGCCCCTGGCCGGCAATGAACATGCCTTGGGTTTTGACCTCGGTTCGGAACCGGTCCGCCGGGCGGCCCTGGAAGAGGCGGCGCGCAGCGGGTTACCCACCTGTACCGATCCCCTCCCCCTGGTGCAGGAAACCGGCGGGCAGCAAGGGCTGCTGGTGTATCGGCCTGTTTTTTCCGGGCAGGAACCCGGCGGTCCGCAGGGTTTTGCCCTGGCCGTGCTGCGCCTGGGGAGCTTGTTGCAGAACGCCACCGGCCCAAGCCTGGCCAAACCGGCCATAGCCCTGGATCTGTATCAGCTGCGGGCAGGGGAACCGGCCCTGTTGCTTACTTCAACGGCGGCAGCAGAAAACAAGGCGGCGCTTGCGGCACCGCTTGCGGTAGTCCGTCCCCTTTTCGTGTTCGGTAAAACCTTTGCCGTGGTTGTCCGTCCGGGACCCGCCTTTGCCGCACTGTATCCGGCCGGCACCGGCTGGCTGACGGTGCTCGCCGGCCTGATGATGACTGGCGCCATCGCCCTGGTGGTCGGTTTTGCCGTCCACCGGCGGGAGGAGCTGGAACTGCTGGTACAGGAGCGCACCGCCGCCCTGGGGGAAAGTGAGAGTCTGCAGCGTCTGCTGATCAATAACCTCGGCGCTGGGGTCATGATTATCGACGCCCGGAGCCAGGTGATTGAACGGGTGAATCCCTGGGCGGCCAGACTCCTCGGCACCCCGGCCGAGGAGATGGTGGGACGGGTGTGCCACGGCTTTGTCTGTTCCGCCCTGCCGGGAGGCTGCCCGGTTATGGATGCGGGCCGCAGCAGCGGCAACCTGGATCGGGTCATCCGGCGGCCTGATGGCAGCCAGGTGTCCATCATGACTTCGGTGCAGCGCATCCGCATTCAGGGCCGGGAGAAGCTGCTGGAAACCTTTGTCGACATCACCGACCGCAAGCGGGTGGAGGAGGCCATACGCCAGGGCGGGGAACTCCTGACCACCATCATCGAGGCCATTCCCATGCCGGTGTTTTACAAGGATGCGCAGGGGGTTTATCTGGGCTGCAATACCCTGTTTGCCGAATTCCTGGGTAAAACCAAGGAGGAGATCATCGGCAGTACGGCCTTTGAAATCGCCCCGCGGGATCTGGCGCAGCGCTACCATGATGCGGACCTTGAGTTGATGGTACACGGCCAAACCCAGATCTACGAGGCAGCGGTGGCCCACGCCGATGGCTCCCGCCGGCAGATCATGTTCCACAAGGCGCCCTTTTTCAACGCTGACGGCTCCCTGTCCGGGCTGGTCGGGGCCATGCTGGACATCACCGACCGCAAACAGGCGGAGGAAGAGTTGCTCCATATGAACCGCCAGCTTGAGGTGGCCACGGTCAGATCCAACGACATGGCGGCCAAGGCGGCGATGGCCAGTGCCGCCAAGAGCGAGTTCCTGGCCAACATGAGCCATGAGATCCGTACCCCCATGAACGGCGTGATCGGCATGACCGGCCTGCTGCTGGAAACGGACCTCACTGACGAACAGCGCCGCTACGCCGAGGTGGTGCGGGCCAGCGCGGAATCGCTGCTCGGGCTCATCAATGATATTCTTGATTTTTCCAAGATCGAGGCCCGGAAACTGGACCTGGAGATTCTGGATTTTGATCTGCATAATCTGCTGGATGACTTTGCCTCCTCAATGGCCTTGCGGGCCCAGGACAAGGGACTGGAGCTGCTCTGTTCCATCGATCCGGAAGTCCCCGCTCAGCTGCGCGGTGATCCGGGCCGCTTGCGCCAGATTCTGGTCAATCTGGCGGGTAATGCAATCAAGTTCACCCCTGCCGGCGAGGTGGCCATTCGGGTCAGCCTGCTGTCGGCGGGAGACGGCGATGTCCTGTTGCGCTTTGCGGTGCGTGACACCGGCATCGGCATTGCCAGGGATAAGATCGGCCTGCTCTTTGACAAGTTTTCCCAGGTGGACGCCTCAACCACGCGGCAGTATGGCGGAACCGGGCTCGGCCTGGCCATCTCCAAACAGCTGGCCGAGATGATGCAGGGTGAAGTGGGGGTGACGAGCGAAGCAGGGCGGGGTTCGGAGTTCTGGTTCACCGCAAGGCTGTCCAGGCAGCAGGGCGGCCAGCAGTCTGAAGCGCCGCCGGCCATGGACCTGCGCGGCCTGAGGGTGCTGATCGTGGATGACAACGCCACCAGCCGCGAGATTCTCTCCACCCGTCTGGCCTCCTGGTTCATGCGTCCGGCCCGGACCAGGGACGGCCGGGAGGCTCTTGCCATGCTCCAGCAGGCCCAGGAAGAAGGCGATCCCTTCCCCATCGCGGTCATTGACATGCAGATGCCGGGCATGGACGGGGAGGAACTGGGCCGGCTGATCAAGGCGGATGCGCAGCTGGCGGATACCCAGCTGGTGATGCTGACCTCGCTTGGCATGCGGGGTGACGCCAGGCGGTTCGAGGAGCTCGGCTTTGCCGCCTATCTGACCAAGCCGGTCCGCCATCATGAATTATACCATGTTTTATCCGCTCTGCCGCGGCCTTGCGGGGCTGTCGTTGATCAGGCGGACAAGGGGCAGCCCCCGCCACGCCGGCCTATCCTGACGCGCCATTCGGCCCGGGAGCTGCGGCAGCTGTTTGCCGGTTCCGGGGCGCGGATTCTGGTGGTAGAGGATAACAGCACCAACCAGCAGGTGGCCCTGGGCATCCTCGCCAGACTCGGCCTGCATGCCGATGCCGTAGCCAATGGCGCGGAGGCGGTGAAGACCCTGGAGACCATTCCCTATGACCTGGTGCTGATGGATGTGCAGATGCCGGTGATGGACGGTTATGAGGCGGCCAGGCGGATTCGCCGGGGCTCGGCCCCGCTCAATTCCCGCATCCCCATCATCGCCATGACCGCGCACGCCATGCAGGGTGACCGGGAAAAGTGCCTTGCCGCCGGCATGAACGACTATCTGGCCAAGCCGGTTGCTTCCCTGGAGGTGGCCGAGAAACTCAAACGGTGGCTCGGTTCCGGGGGGCAAGGCCGCAGCAGGCAACCGGAAAGAGAGGGTGCGGAATCTGGAGAAGACAAATTAGCCGTCTTCGATCTGGAGACCATGCTGAAGCGGCTGCTGGGGGACAAAGCCCTGGCGCGGATCGTTATAGAGGGTTTTCTGCAGGATATCCCCCAGCAGATGCAGGTGTTGCACGAGGTGCTGGCAGGTGGCGATGCCGCCACGGCCGAACGCCAGGCCCATACCATTAAAGGCGCGGCGGCAAGCGTCGGCGGGGAATGCATGCGGGCCGTGGCCCAGGAGATGGAAAAAGCCGGCAAAGCGGGGGATCTGGCCGCCATGCGGCAGCGGATGGCCGAGTTGGAGGAGCAGTTCGACCGCTTGCGACAGGCCATGGCCAGCGAGATGGACCAACTTGCCAAACCGTGAAGGACGCCGGAAATCCGGAGGGAGCCGGTGCCGCTTCACGCCGCGGTTTGCCGGCCGGAACATATCATATCAGTTCAACTTTCTGAGTTGTGGTAACATGTTGAAATTAAATTGATATCCTCATGGTCCCCGCCGCTTGTTTCCAGAGAATTCAGAAGACAGAAATCAGAAGCCAGAATAAAACGTAATAAAATCAACCATTCTGAATTCTGTCTCCTGTCTCCTGAATTCCCATGACGGAGATCAGAGCAGCAACTATGTCACAAAAATATCGTTATTTCGACAAAATAGAT
>JALNXE010000129.1 GCA_023230525.1 Desulfobulbaceae bacterium | reverse complement strand
TCCCCGCAAACCGGCCTGGATTTCCTGCGCTGAATTTTTTCACCACCGAACGCACGGAGATGTAGGGGCGGTTCGCGAACCGCCCTTGCGGTGCCAGCGGCGGTTAATTTTTTTAAACGGAAATGACACAAGATACATTCATCATCCCTGATTTTAGCCAACTGCAGCGGCTCGTGACGGCCAATAACCATCCAGCCGAGGTGCGCCGCGCCCTGCGGAGCGACCGGCTGGACATCCACGGCCTGGCCGCCCTGTTGTCGCCGGCGGCGGAACCCCTGCTACCCCAGCTTGCGGCCCGGTCCGCCCATATAACCGCCAAACGATTCGGCCGCACCATCCAGATCTACGCCCCGCTTTATCTATCGAACTACTGCATCAACCGCTGCGCCTACTGCGGCTTTTCCGCGGGCAACAGGATCGAGCGCCGGGTGCTGACCATGGAGGAGGCCGAGCAGGAGGCCATGATCCTGCATGGCCGGGGCTTCCAGCATATCCTGCTGGTGGCCGGCGAGGCCCCGGCCAGGCTCGGGGTGGATTTTCTTGCGGAGCTTGCCACCCGGCTGCGCAACCGTTTTGCCGCCATCTCCATTGAGGTGCAGCCCCTGGCAGAGGATGAATACGCCCGGCTTTTTAGCGCCGGCATCACCAGCGTGGCCGTCTACCAGGAGACCTATGACCGGGTGATTTACAGCCAGGTGCACCATAGCGGCAAGAAATGTGATTTCGACTACCGGCTGGCCACCCCGGCCAGGGCCGCGGCGGCCGGCATGCGCGAGGTGGGCATCGGCGCGCTCTTGGGCCTGGCCGACTGGCGGCTGGAGGGTCTGGCCATGGGCCTGCATCTGGCCTGGCTGCGCAAGCATTACTGGCGCACGGCGCTCACCGTTTCCTTTCCCCGGCTGCGGCCAGCGGAGGGCGGCTTTCAGCCCCTGGTTACGGTTAGCGAGCGCATGCTGAGCCAGATGCTTTTTGCCCTGCGTATTTTTGACCCGGATGTGGGGCTTTTGCTGTCAACCCGGGAGGAGGCCCGCTTCCGGGACGGCATGGTGGGGCTCGGACCCACCCGGTATTCCGCCGGTTCCTGCACGGCGCCGGGCGGCTATGCCCACCCCGAGCTTGCGGGCGAACAATTTTCCGTCGGCGATCACCGTTCCATGCAGGAGGTGTGCGCCGATATCTGCCGCAGAGGATATGACCCGGTCCGCAAGGACTGGGATGCAACGTTTCAGATAAAGGACGGCGGCGGCGCCATGTCTGCCGCCTGCTGATGACGAGAGAGGAGAGCTATGGCTGCACAGGATTTGAAGAAGATGTACACTACGATTTTAGGCGATCATTTCCCCATGGAGATGAAGATTTCCTTTGGCGATCAGACCCTGGTTTATCGCAAGAGGACCTGGAAGATCCCCATGGAGGACGGCACCTTTGATGAGCGCGGGGTGCGCTACGGCGAGAACCCGGACCAGGAGGCCGCCCTCTACGAGCTGGTCAACGGCAACCTGATGCTGGGGGACTGCAAATTTATCGAACCGGGCAACGGCCTGGTCAGCGGCATCAGCGTGGAAGACATGCTGCAGGTGGGCAAGCATCCGGGCAAGATCAATCTCACCGATATCGATAACGGCCTGAACATCCTCAAATATCTCATGGACCGGCCGGCCGCCGTCATCCTCAAACACAATAACCCCTGCGGCGCGGCCTATGGCAAGACACTGGCCGACGCCTATAACCGGGCCAACCGGGCCGACCGCATCGCCGCCTTCGGCGGGGCCGTGATCATGAGCCGGCCCGTTGACCGGGCAACCGCGGAGCTGCTCAGCGGCAACTATCTGGAGGTGGTCTGCGCCCCGGATTTTGAGCAGGGCACCCTGGATATTTTGAAGGCCCGCAAGAACCTGCGGGTGATCAAAATGGCCCGCATCGACCGGCTGGCTGATTTTGAAAAGTACCGTTACGTTGATTTCAAGAGCCTGATCGACGGCGGCCTCATCGCCCAGCAGTCCGCGGTCAACTCCATCCGCAAACCCGAGCATCTCAAAGACGCGGTCACCACCTATAAGGGCAAGGAATACCGCTGCGAGCGCCAGCCCACCCCGGCAGAGATTGATGACATGCTGTTCGGCTGGGCCGTGGAGCATGGCGTCACGTCAAACTCCGTTATCTATGTGAAAGACGGCTGCACCGTGGGCATCGGCACCGGCGAGCAGGACCGGGTGGGGGTGGCCGAGATCGCCGTGCACAAGGCCTATATCAAGTATGCCGATATCCTCTGTTTTGACAAATTGGGCATCCCCTATGCCGACATGGTGCTGCAGATCGAGCAGGGCAAGCGCGACAAGGCGGACCAGGAGATGATCGATGCCCAGACCAGAAAGGACCGGGCCGGCCTGCCCGGATCGGTGATGATCTCCGATGCCTTCTTCCCCTACCGCGACGGGGCCGATGTGGGCATCCGCCAGGGGGTGGGCGCCATCCTGCAGGCGGGCGGCTCCATGCGTGATTTCGAAACCATTGAGGCCTGCAACGAGGCCAGGCCCCAGGTGGCCATGAAGTACACCGGCCAGCGGTCGTTCAAGCATTAAGGGGGGGAGCCAGAAGTCAGGAGTCAGAAGCAGGTAATTCATCGACGGGAACCGGTTTTCTCCTGACTCCTGAATTCTGCTTTTTACTCCTGGCCGCGCCATCCCGGCAGTTGACAAACGGTTTCTTTTCCGCTGTTATATCCATTATGAAAACAACGGCGACGGCAAACAGGGCACAGGACATACCACGACTCGGTCGGGTGGAACTCTGTGCCCTTTTTTTGTTGTGTCTTTTTTTGGTCTGCCTGCCCAGGCTGGCGCGGGCCGATGAGGCGGCGGAGATCATCAGGCAGGTGGAGGAGCGCTTAAACGGCAAAACCGCGGTGCTCAAGATCGCCATGGTCATCACCACCAGCCGCGCCACCCGCACCATGAAGATGGACAGCTATGCGGTGGGCAACGAGAAAAGCTTCATCAAGATCACCTATCCGGGCAAGGATTACGGCATCACCTTTCTCAAGATCGACGATGCCATGTGGCAGTATGTGCCGCGCATTGAAAAGATCATCAAGATCCCCGCCTCCATGATGCTGCAGAGCTGGATGGGCACGGATTTCACCAATGACGACCTGGTACGGGAAAGCTCCATCAGCCGGGATTATGACGCCAGAATCATCACGGAAAATGACCAGGGGTATGAGATTGAACTGCTGCCCCGGCCCGAGGCGGCGGTGGTCTGGGGCAGGCTGCTCATGGGGGTGGCGAAACAGGAGCTGCTGCCGGAAAGCGTCCGCTATTTTGACGAAGAGGGGGTGCTGGTGCGCACCCTGCAGTACACCGAGGTGAAACAGCTGGGCGACCGTCTGTATCCTTCCCGCTGGGTGATGACCCCCCATGATCCGGAAAAGGCGGGCAACCGGACCGTCATCGAAATAACCGAGGCGGCCTTTGACGTGCCCATCGATGAGGAGTATTTCAGCAAGCGGGCCCTGCAGCGTTTTTCGGATTAAGGAGAACGTTCCAGCGTTCCAGCGTTTCAGCGTGCAAGCGATCAAACGTTGAAACGCTTAAACGTTTGATCGCTGAAACGTTGGAACCATGTTTTTCAAAATCGCGGTCAGAAACATTTTTGCCTACGCCAAACGCAGCATCATCACCGTGGTGCTGCTGGCCTGCACCACGGCCCTGCTGGTCTTTGCCTCGGCTTACATGGACGGCTCCCATGCCCGGCTGATCCAGAGCAGCGTGGAGATCTACCCCGGCTACGTGCAGATCACCCACCAAGGGTTCCGGGACAATCCCAGCCTGGAGAACCTGATCTTTGACGCCGGCCAGGTGAGCGCCAGCCTGCGGGATTTCCCCGGCATCGCGGTTTTTGCCGCCCGTTTTGAATCCTTTGTGCTTTTTTCCTCGGCAGACAAGGCGGTGGGCGGCATGTTCACCGCCATTGAGCCGGAAAAGGAGATGAGCATTTCCCGGCTGGCCGCCTCCCTCAAGCAGGGCAGCTACCTGACCTCCGCTGATGATGCCCTGGTGTACATGGGCAGCGAACTGGCCAGGCGTCTCAAGGTGGGGGTGGGGGATCAGCTGGCCTTTGTCGGCACCGGCGCAGATTATTCCTTTGCCGCCGACAACCTGACGGTAAAGGGTATCTTCCAGACCGGGCTCTTTGATTTTGATTCCCGGGCCTCCTTTGTGGCCAAGCCCTATTTCGACCGGGTGATGGCCGCAGAAAATTACGCCACCCATTTCATCGTGCAGCCTCTCCGGCCGGAGGAGGCCGCGACCCTGGCCGCGGCCATAGGCCGGCGCCTGGGTCCCGCATTTGATGCGGCCAGCTGGCAGCAGACAATGGCCGGGCTGGTGCAGGCCATGCGGGTGGATTCCATCTTCGGCTACATCACCCTGGCCATCATCTTTATCGTCATTTTTTTTGTAGTGATGATCTACACCCTGCTCGTCATCTATGCCAGGGTGCGGGAAATCGGCATCCTGCGGGCCGTGGGCACCACGCCCGGCCAGGTACTCTCCATGCTGCTGCTGGAAAGCGTGCTGCTGGGCCTGGCCAGCGTGCTGCTGGGGGGGCTCATCGGCGGCGCGCTGGCCTGGTATTTCCACATCCATCCCATCGTTTTTTCGGGCTTTGAGGAGCAGTTCAAGCAGTACGGCCTGGCGCTTACCGCCATGCCCACCGATTTTGCCCCGCTGATCATTATGCGCGACATGGCCATCATGTTCGTGCTATCGGTGAGCGCCACCCTCTATCCCATCTTCAAGGTCAACCGTTTCCGCCCCATCGAGGCGATCCATCATGTTTAGGACCTCCTGCCGCATCGCCTGGGCGTCGCTTGCCCGCCGCGCCTCCCGCTCGGTGCTGGTGGTGGTGATGATCAGTATGAGTCTGTGGGGCCTGCTGTTCATGGAGGGCATCTATGACGGCATGACCGAGCAGATGATCGGCAATGCCATCCGCAGTGATTCCGGGCAGCTCTCCCTTTTTGCCGCAGGCTTCCGGGAGGACCCCGGTCTGCACCGGCTGATCAGCCGGGAAGGGGAGATCACCGAACTGCTTGCCAGTGATCCCCGGGTGAAAAGCTTTGTGCGCCGCCTGCGCCAGGAGGGGCTGGCGGCCACGGCCCATTATTCCCGCAACGTGATGATCTACGGGGTGGACCTGGCCGCGGAAAAGAGCCACGGCCGGCTTGACGGTTATCTGATCGAGGGGGAGTATGGCTTTGGCGCAAAAAACAAGGGCGTGCTCGTCGGGGCGAGGCTGGCGGAAAAGCTCAAGGTGAAAATCGGCAGGAAACTCATTGTCTCGGCCCAGAACAGCGCCCATGAGGTGGCGGCCGTGGCGCTAACCATCACCGGCATTGTGCGCACCAACAACATGGCCCTGGACGAATCCGCGGTGTTCATCGCCATGGACAAGGCCAGGGAGCTGTTTGCCGCCCCGCAGGGCGTGAGCCAGATCAGCGTCATTGTCCAGGCGGAAAAGGATATCCCGGCGCTGCAGCAGAGCCTGCGCCGGTATTTCGGCACTTTGCAGATACTGCGCTGGGATGAGCTCTATCCGGCCCTGATGCAGGGCCGGGTGATGATGCAGGGTTTTAATCTGGTCATGAGCCTGCTGGTCTTCGGCGTGGCCGGCCTGGGCATCTTCGGGGTGATGCTGGTGTCGGTGCTGGAACGCCTGCGGGAATTCGGCATCATGCTGGCCATCGGCACCTCCTTTGCCCAGGTGCGCGGCATCATCTTCACCGAATCGTTCATCCTGGGCTTCACGGGTTTTGTGGCCGGCTCGCTGCTGGGCGGCGCGACCCTGTTTTATTTTTACCAGCAGGGCCTTGATCTGACCATTTTCAGCGAAGGGCTGGAGGAGTTCGGCATGGACGTCATCACCCACGCCGTCATCCGCGCCAAGTATTTTATCACCGCCTTTATCGCGGTGATGCTGGCCACCTTTGTCAGCGTGCTGTTTCCCCTGCACCTGCTGAAAAAGGCCAACCCCGTTGAGGCGATCAATAAGGTGTAGGGGACACATGTTGATTGAAGAATATATTGAAATCAAACACCCCTGATCGCAGGGGATGTAGGGGCGGTTCGTGTAAGGGCGGTTCGCGAACCGCCCCTACGGGGCGTGCCGAATACGGCGAATGAACCGCGCACCGGTTTTTTGCAGCCAGGTGGGTGACCATGCAACACACCCCCGATAGCCATCACCGCCGTTCCATCCGGTTAAAAGGATATGACTATGCCGGGGAGGGATGGTATTTTATCACCATCTGCACCCGGAACTATCGGCACCTGTTCGGCAAAATCGAAAATGGGGCGATGATGGCCAATGAGGCGGGCAGAATGGCGGCAGAGACCTTGCTGTGGTTGCCCAGACAATACGAATATGTCCATTTGGCTGAATGGATTGTCATGCCCAATCATCTGCACGCTATTATTGTAATCGATGACGCTGGGGGCGATTTGGGTATGGATGGTGGGGATTGCAGGGGCGGATCGTGTAGGGGCGGTTCGCGAACCGCCCCTACACGATCCGTCCGTATGTTCCCACCCTATCACCAATATGCGAACGATCCCTGCGCTGCCCCACGACATTGGAATAAACCATGACCAAACCCTTCCTTGATGTACAAAAGATCAGCAAGATATTTCATCCCGGCCGGGAGGTGCAGGTGCGTGCCCTGGTGGATATCAGCCTAAGCTTTGACCGGGGGGAGTTCGTGGTCATTCACGGACCGTCCGGCAGCGGCAAGACTACCCTGCTGAACATCATGGGCGGCCTGGACAGCCCCACCTCTGGCATGGTGATCCTTGACAACGAAAAAATCACCGGAGTGGAGGAGAAGCATCTTTCCCGCCTGCGGCGTGACCATATCGGCTTCGTCTTCCAGGCCTATAACCTTATCCCGGTGCTGACCGCCAAAGAGAACATCGAGTATGTCATGCAGCTGCAGGGCCGCAGCCGCAGGGAATGCGAGCAGCGCAGCCGCGAGGTGGCGGAAAAGCTGGCCATTGCCGGACTGCTTGGCAAGCTGCCGGGCGAGATGAGCGGCGGGCAGCAGCAGCGGGTGGCCGTGGCCCGGGCCGTGGCCTCCCGGCCCAAGCTCATTTTAGCCGATGAGCCCACCGCCAATCTTGATTCAAAGAGCGCGGCAGGGCTGATGGGCATGATGCAGGCGTTAAATGAGGATGAGGGGATCACCATTATCTTCTCCTCCCATGACCCCCTGGTAATCGGCAAGGCGAAACATTCCATCCTGCTCAAAGACGGGGAGGTGGCGGCGGATGAGTTTCCTGGCTAGCATGGCCGCTGCCGGGCTGCTGGCCCTGGTTCCGGACTATGCCCTGGAAAACACTAATATCCTGGGCTTTGCCGAGGATGCCCATTTTGTCGACTACAACCGGCTGCGGGCTGATATCACCGTAAAAAATGAGAAACATGAGGCCTTTGCCGCGCGGCTCATCATTGACAATGAGGCGGCTTTTACCCAGCAGCCCTCCACTCTGCGTGATGACACCTCCATCTATCGCGGCTACCTGGAGTACCGCGGCGAGACCCATTTCTGGACCATGGGCCGCCAGCGCATCCCGCTCGGCGTCGGCCGGGTGTGGAACCCCATCGATATCTTCAACCCCATTAATTCCCAGTCCGTGGAGCCCCAGGAGCGGCCGGGCACCGAGGCCCTGCGTTATGAGTATGCCGTGAGCAGGCTGGCCGGCTTTGACTGCACCCTGTCCCGGGACAAGGGGGAGGCCCGCCTCAAGGGCTATCTGGATTTTGCCGATGTGGCCCTGGTCGGCCTCTATGACAATGAGGCGGGGATGGATATCATCGGCTGGGAGCTGGAAGGGGAACTCTTTGCCACCGGCATCGAGCTGCGCAGCGAAGGGGGCAGCTTTCATGATGACGCCACCGGCCGCCGCCACACCGACTTCATTGCCGGGGCGGAATACGGTTTTGCCAATTCGCTTACCGTGTTAGGGGAATACCGCTTCAGCGACGAGGTGCAAAGCGATGACCTGGCGGTGAGCCTCAGTTTCCAGCCCAAGATCCTGTGGACCGTGACCTGTCTTGCCGTGCAAAGCCTCAACGATCAATCCTTTTTTGTCACCCCGTCAGTGGAATACAGCGCCGGCGACGAAATGACGGTGAGCGCCGGGGCCTTTGTCTACCACGGCGGCAGCCGGGATGTCTATGGCCCTTACCCCGATTACGTCTATATCCGCTGGTTTGTCCATTTTTAATTGATTGGGGACCCACGAGGGCACCCACAAGGGGTGCCCCTGCGGGATCAATGATCAAAGACATAGCCCACCGAACGGCAGGTCTTGAAAAAAACGGGATTTTTGGGGTCCTCTTCAAAGTATTTCCTGAAGCGGACAATGAAGTTATCCACGGTCCTGGTCTGGATGTCGCCCTCATAGCCCCAGACCATTTCAATCAGCTGCCGGCGGGACAGCGGTTTGCCGCGATTGACGATGAAGAGCTTGAGCAGCTTCTCCTCGATCCCGGTCAGCGTGATCGGGCCGCCGCCGCACTGGGCCGTGTGGGTGGTGAAATTGATGCTGTTGCCGCCGAAACTGTAGGTCGGCCCGATGGCCGCGAAATCCCGGCCCCCGTCATGATCATCCTCCCAGGCAACCCGGGTGAGCAGACGTTTGACCCGCAGGAGAAATTCCTCCAGATGAAAGGGTTTGGTCAGGTAGTCATCCACCCCCAGGGCCAGCCCCTTGATCCGGTCTTCGGCCATGGCCTTGGCTGACAGGATCAACACCGGCAGCCGCTCATCCTCCAGGCGGATATTGCGCAGCACATCCAGGCCGTCCATGCCGGGCAGCATGATATCAAGCACGATCAGGTGCGGCCGCCATTCCTGCCATCGCTGCAGACCGGCCCGGCCATCCCCGGCCACTTTTACCTCATAGCCCTGCATGACCAGATTGAGCTGCAGGCCCTCGGCAATATGGCGGTCGTCTTCGATGATCAAAACGCGCTTTTTCATGGCGCCTTCCTGGGTTCGCTCCGGGGCGGGCCGGGAGCAGCGCCGGCATCCTGGTCAAGGGGGAGGGTGATGATCATGGTGGTGCCCCGGCCCGGCCCGTCGCTTTCCGCCCTGATCCGGCCATGATGGAGCCGGACGATGTTGTCGACAAAGTAGAGGCCCAGGCCGCTGCCCTCTCCCGTGGGCCTGTCCGTTTTCTCCACCCGGTAGAATTTTTTGAAGATTTTTTTCCTCTCCCGTTTGCGCAGGCCAATGCCGTTATCCTTGATGCTGATGGTGAACTCCCTGCCCAGCGGGGTGAAGGTGATATCAACGGCCGGCTCTTTGGCCTTGTTATATTTGCTGGCATTGGTCAGCAGATTCATCAGCAGCATCTCAAAAAGCGGCAGGTCCACTTGATAAGGAAAACTCCGGCCGCTGGGGTTATGAATGTTAATGACGCAATCTTGAAAAAGATGGCTGTTCTGCCGATAAAATTGCTCAACCACCCCGACCAGATCGACGCGCACCAGGTGCAGCTCGTAGAGTTTGCTCTCCAGCTTGGCGAGACTCAGGATGCTGTTGATATTGCCGGTCAGCCGCGAGACATTGCTCAGCATGTATTCGATGTATTTGAGCTGCAGGGGACGGGGCAGTTCATACTTCTGAAAAGTCTCCAGATAAAGCCGTATCGAGGTGACGGGTGTTTTCAGCTCATGGGTAAAATTATTGATGAAATTGTGCTGCAGCCGGTAGAGGCGCAGCAGCTTGATATTAAAGGTAAAGATGATGAGGATGCCGATCATGATGATCGCCACCAACAGGGAAAGAACCAGGATCACCACCCAGGTTTTCAGCTCCAGGAACTGGCCCGGATCGAGATTGAAACTCTTTACCACCCCCTGCAGCCTGGCACTGACCTCTACGTACCAGTAGATGTAGAGAAACAGGGACAAACCCAGGGCCACCAGGGAAAAGATAAAGATGAGGATTGGGTGCAGATACCACCTGATTTGTCGCATAGAGTATCACCAAGTAAGACGGATGTGCGGCCTCCTGTACTGTCCATCATAGCATAGAGACGAGAAAATGGTGAACCCGGATGTATTATCGAAAGTATTGTAATCCACCAGGCGCTGGATTGTAAAACTTTTGTAAAACCAACCCTGGCCCTGTATCGCCTGACGGAAAGATCCGGTACAGTAAGAAGTAAGAAGTAAGAAGTGAGGAGAGAGGAGTGAGGAGTGAGGAGAAAAGACGCCCGGATCTTTTCTCCGCCATGCGCCTTGTTCCCCGATATCACTTGTCTCAACCAGGACGTCATGCCGGGCAAGCAGAGCGCGACCGCAAATCCATTGATATTTCAGTAAGGAGTACTCCATATCATGCCAGCCAGCCACCCCACCCACCCCTTTAAAACCAAAGCAAAGGTGCTGTTATCCAGCGTCTTTGGCCCCTATGCCCAGGACGATACCTACGGCAGCAGGCGGATCAACCCCATGGAACTCTATCATAACCAGGTGACCAGGGCCCAGGGCGTGTTCTCCCTGCGTATGTTCCACCGTTCCTTTGGGTTGTTGATGATCCAAGCCAATATTGACGCGCCGTCGACCCTGCTCGACTTTCCGGATCTGGAGCGGTTTGAGAGCGAGATCCGGGACAATCACTATGATATCGTCGGCATCAGCTCGATTATTCCCAATGTGGGCAAGGTCAAGAAGATGTGCGAACTGGTGCGCAGCTATCTGCCCAGGGCAACAATTGTCATCGGCGGCCATGTGGCCAACCTGCCGGATCTGGCTGAGCGGATCTCCGCCGATCACATTGTCAGG
>JALNXE010000128.1 GCA_023230525.1 Desulfobulbaceae bacterium | reverse complement strand
TTTACGGCAAGGGCAGAAAACTTTCGGGTGAATGGGTTGCCTTCGGCGAGCTGCCGGGGGCGGCGGAGTGGAACAGGTTCTTTTCCCGCCGGTGCGAGGAGGCAATGCACCAACTGGCCGATGCCCATCCGGAACTGATTTTCGAGATTCTCCATCTCTTCGGGGCAAGTCCCGCCGCCGGGGTGACCAATGCGGATCAGTCGCTGGTCATCTCTCCGCTGCCCGGCCTGCCCATGCTGATCAACTACTGGGCGCCGGAGGATCATTTCGCCTCAAAGCTCAATATCCTCTTTGACAAGACCGCCGCGGACAACAGCAATATCGAATCGATTTATCTTTTGGGCAGGGGACTGGTGGAGATGTTCCGGGGCCTGATTGTCAAGCACAGCAGGGACGGAAAACTTTTCTGAGGCAGCGCAATTTCAGCCTGACCGCGGCTTTTCAGGCAACCAGCTCGATGCCAAATCTGCCTGCGGCCCTGTTTTGCACGGCCGGTTGGCTGGTTGCGGCCATACTCTGCGTATTGAGCTCGAAACGGGAACGGTTGCGGGCGGGCTCTATTGCCTGGGCTGGAGGCGGGGTCTTATCAAAGGCGGTTCTGATTTTTGCCTGCTGGGCAAGCTGCTGGGCCTCCTCGGAGATCCGCACCTCATAGGCCTCATTTTCAGCTGTTTTTTCCTGTTCCCGGTTCATGTCCTGGGCCAGATCTTTATTGGACTCCAGGTTCAGCTTGTAGAGATTGGTCGCGGAAAAACCGGCGGAATTAGGGGTATGAACAGCCATTTTTTCCCTCCATCAACGATATCTTCAGGGCACGATATTCATTGATAATTTTATTGCCCAGGCAAGATATCGGAACGCTTGGCAGTGGTGGCGTGAAACTCAGGCGCTATCCGGCAGGATAAAGAGCAACATGGTGGCAACAGCCGAATTACGTATCTGTTCGGAACATGGGGCGGGGAACTTGACGATTATTTTTGTAAGCCGTTGTGAAAAAATAACATGGCCAGAGAAATGCGCGAAACGGCACTCTTTTCAGTACCCCCTTGAGGGGTTTAACGAGCCGTAACGAAATTGAAAAAATGGCCATGTTATATCGTAAGGCTTACAAATCCGGCTGGGACTGATCAATTTTCGTTTTGATCATTCGTCCGGCGGCTCATGCCCGGATAATCAGTCTTCCGGGCGAATGCCGGGCTGGGGTTCTCCCTGCTGGGCGGCCTTGGAGAGAAGAACGATATCCACCCGGCGGTTCTGGGCCCGGCCGCTTTCCGTGCTGTTGTCGGCAATGGGGCGGTATTCCCCGTAGCCGACCGCGGAAAGTCTGGCAGGGGGAAAATGCAGGTCATCAATCAGATAACGGACGATGGAGGTGGAGCGGGCAGTGGAGAGTTCCCAGTTTGACCGGATGGTTTTGGAGTTGACCGGCACATTGTCCGTGTGGCCTTCTATTCTGACATCATTGGCATATCCCTGGATCGATTTGGCGATTTCCTCCAGAAGCGGCAAGGAGGCAGGTTGCATTTCCGCGCTGCCGGAGTCGAAGAACCCGGCTTCCTTGAGACTGATGACGAGACCTCGTTTGGTGACCGTGAGTTTGATCTTGTCCTGATTGCCCTTGGCTGCCAGCAGGCCGGAAATTTCTTTTTTGATATTGCTGAATTCCTCCTCTTCCGCATAGGGTTGTGCCGTGGGCTCCGGCGCGGATATGGATTCCCGGGCTTGGCGCTCAACAGCGGGTATAGGGGCGAGATCAATGGAATCGATGATATGCATGGCAGGCGCTGAAGAGGTGTCGGTCATGCCAAAGGCCTCGCGGATGGACTTGGACACCTCCTCCACTTTCTGCTTGTCTGACTGGGACATGGCATAGAGGACCACAAAAACGGCGAAGAGCAGAGTGATGAAGTCCGCATAAGAGACGAGCCATCTTTCCAGATTCGGTTCTTTTTCGTGTTTTTGTTTTTTTGCCATAAGCTTTCGCCTGATTGAGTAAAATGATTTAGGAGCCGTTACGAAATAACATGGCCATGTTATTTTTTTACAACGGCTTATTTCTGCTGCCTGTCGATATAGAATCCCTGGAGTTTTTCCACAATGAAGCGGGGGTTGATCCCGGCCAGGATGTCCAGGAGCCCCTTCAGGATGAGTTCCTTGATCAGCAGCTCTTCCTTCATCCGTCTTTTCAATTTGGTGCTGATGGGAATACAGATGATGTTGGCAGTCATCAGACCGTAAATGGTGGCAACAAAGGCAACGGCAATACCTTCGCCCAGTTTCGAGGTGTCGGAGAGATTGTGCATGACATGGATAAGTCCGAGAACGGCGCCGATAATACCGATGGTGGGGGCAAAACCGCCGGCTGACTCGAAGACCTCCGCGCTTACCTTGGTTTCCTCTTCAAAGGCATTGATTTCAATCTCCAGAAATTCCTCCAGCTGTTTTGCATCACCGCCATCCACCATGATGGAAATGCCCTTGCTGATGAAGCGGTCGGAGGTTTTCTTGGCCTCTTCCTCCAGGGTCAGCAGGCCGTTCCTTCTGGCTTTTTCCGCATATCCGGCGAGTTGCTTGATGATCTGGGTCGGGTCTTTTTCCTCATAAATAAGAGCTGTTTTCGCATCGCCTAGGGCGCGCAGGAATAACTTGAGAGGAAAGGAAACCAGGGTGGCCCCCAGGGTGCCGCCAATAACAATGAGAAAGGCGGTTGGTTGAACAAGGGCCATAATCGAACCGCCTTCGAGCACCTGACCGCCGAAGACGGCGCCGAAGCCAAAAAATATGCCGAGAAGAGTGGCTTTATCCATGGTAAAAATTGGTCGGAAGCATAAGATGTTATTTTACGATGTTATTTGAAGACGGAACTCTATTGCCGGCGCGGGGGTAAAAAAGGATATAGTGATGTGGGAAAAATGCCGGTCAGCCGTCCTGCAAAAAAAAGGGCTGGCCGAATTGCCCGCAACCTGTGACCCCGGAAAATCGTGCAATGATAATTTGTCAAAAAGAATGCTTTTGGATCAGTTTTGCTGGCAGAGGCATTTTTCTTCATTTTTTTACAATAGCATATTTTACGACGCGGGAAAAATAATTTAGGAGCCGTTACGAAATAACCTCTGCTTTCTTGACCATTTCGTTACGGTTCTTTATACCCCTCAAGGGGGTACGGAAAAGAGTGCCGTTCTGACCATCCGGATGAAGACATTATTTTGTTACAGCGGCTTAATGATATTAAAGCATGCGGGTCGCGATCAAGGCAAAGCCTTTTTCAGGAGATTGAGTTCCGCGTCAGAGGCGCGGACATAAAGCGGGATACATCCTGCCGGATCGAGAAATTGCTGCTCGCGCCAGTAAGACAGGGCGAGAAAGCCGATACTGGAGGCCTTGGCAAAGTAAAGCTGCTCCGGGGCAAAGACGGCCAGTTCCCCCAGTTTTTCCCGCAACAGACCGCCATGCACCGTGATGCCGTCTCCGGTAAAGATGGTGGGTGCGCTGATCTGGGCGGCAAGCTCGGCGGCGGGGAGGACCTGATACCGGCTCAGGCGCTGCATGACGCCGTTGGCATCGGATTGGTACAGGGCGGTGTAGACCTCGTTTTTCCGGGCATCAAGAATGGGGCAGACCGGCCTGGCCGTGAAGCCAAACTGGCTGGCCAGGCCGTCCAGGGTGGGCACGCCGATCAGCGGGAGGGAGGTGGCCAGGGCCAGGCCTTTCACCGTGCTCAGCCCGATACGCAGGCCGGTGAAACTGCCCGGCCCCAGGCTGATGGCTATGGCGTCGAGCATCTCCCAGGTGACCTGGCAATCGGCCATGACCCGGTCCAGGGTGGCGAGCAGCCGTTTGGAATGGGTCAGTTTCGACAGCAGACTCTGTTCGGCAATGCAGTGGGAACCGCTCACCAGGGCGATACTGCCGCACAGGCCGGAATTTTCCACCGCCAGAATAAGCGGCGGCTGCCGGGCCGGGTCTTTGGTGACAGGGGCCATCTGCATGCCTAAGCGTCAAAGGTCATAAAGGCCGCTCACCCTTTGCTGATGATGCGGACGATGTCATTGTAAAAGACAAAGATCATCAGGCTGCCCAGCAGCAGCAGGCCGAGCTGCTGCAGTTTTTCCTGGGTCCGCTGTTCCAGGGGTTTGCGCCGCACGGCCTCCAGGGTGTACAGGACAAGATGGCCGCCGTCCAGGACCGGGATGGGAAAGAGGTTGAGGATGCCCAGGTTGACGCTGAGCAGGCCGATGAAATAGGCCAGGTTGATCCAGCCCGCCTTCATCTGCTGCCCTGCCATCTGGGCAATGAGAATGGGGCCGCCGAGTTCGGAGGCAGGCACCACCCGCTCGATGATTTTGACGACCCCCATGATGGTGAGGTAGATGAAGGTCCAGGTCTGGTTGACCCCGGCGACAAAGGCCTCGGGGATGGTGGCCTTTTCATAGGTGACCTCGGTGCTGCGGGAGATGCCCAGCATGAAACGTTCATCCACCACTTCACCGAAGATATTTTTGACCTCCTGGCGTTCCGGCTGGCCGGTTGTTGCAATCTCTTTGCCTTCGCGGGATACGACCAGCGTCACTGGCTTGCCCTCTGATGCCCGGATGAGCCGGGAGACATCTTCCCAGCCCGCGGTTTTTTCGCCGTTGATGGAGATGATGATATCCCCGGCCTTGAGCCCGGCCGCCTGGGCCGGCGAGTTCTCGGTGATGGCGCCGATCTCCGTGCCGGCTTTGGGCACCGGCAGCCCGGCAATGGCAAAGATGGCAAAGAACACCACCACCGCAAATAACAGGTTGAAAGCAGGGCCGGCCAGCACGATGAAAAAGCGTTTCCACACCGGCTTGTGGGCAAATGAATAGGGCTGCTCGGTAAAGGAGACTTCCTCCTCTTTGTTTTCCCCGGTCATTTTCACATAACCGCCCAGGGGAAAGGCGCTGATCAGATACTCGGTGTCGCCGTATTTCCTGCCGTATACCTTCGGACCGAAGCCGAGGGAGAATTTCAGGACCCGGACGCCGAAGAGCTTGGCAAAAAGGAAATGGCCGAACTCATGAACAAAAATGAGCAGGCCGAGAACGATGATAAAGGATATAACGGAGTTCATAATTTGACATGCAGGCCAGGGGGTAGATCAGGCGTGTCATACTGCTGGCCAGTCCTCTGTTTGAATTTAATCCACAATGCTTCGATAATTGATTCGGCCTGCATCCTGGCGGCCAGGTCGGCCTCTAAAATTGTTTCTATGTCTTTGATGTCCTTGCGGGCCAATCGGTTCAATGTTTCTGCCACCACCAGAGAAATTTCCGGGAAACGTATCTTTTTGGCCAGAAATGAAGCCACTGCCACCTCGTTGGCGGCATTGAGCACCGCCGGCATGGTGCCGCCCTGTTTACAGGCGTGGTAGGCGAGTTTCAGGGCCGGGAATTTTCTGAAGTCCGGGGGCAGGAAGCTGAGATCCATGCAGCGCGGCAGATTGAGCCGGGGAAGCCCGGTCTTGAGACGTTCGGGCCAGGAGAGGGCATAGGTAATGGGGATACGCATGTCCGGCACCCCCAGCTGGGCGATGACCGAGCCGTCGATATATTCCACCAGGGAGTGCACGATGCTCTGGGGATGCACCAGCACCTCGATATGTTCCACCTCAATGTCAAACAGCCATCTGGCCTCGATGACCTCCAGTCCCTTGTTCATCAGGGTGGCTGAGTCGATGGAAATTTTGTGGCCCATGCTCCAGTTGGGATGATTCAGGGCCTCTTCCGGGGTGACGTCCCAGAGATCCCGTTCGTTTTTATCCCGGAAGGGGCCGCCCGAGGCGGTGAGGATGAGCTTGTGCACATCCTCCCGGCGGCCGGCCGTCAAGGCCTGGAAGATGGCATTGTGCTCGCTGTCCACCGGCAGAATGTTGACCTTGTGGCGCCGGGCCTCGGCCATGACCAGATCCCCGGCCATGACCAGGGTTTCCTTGTTGGCCAGGGCGATATGCTTGCCCGCCTGGATGGCGGCCAGGGTGGGCGTCAGGCCCGCGGCCCCGACAATGGCGGAAACCACGGTGTCGGCCTGGGCAATGGTTGCCACTAGTTCGTTGCCTGCCCGGCCGAAAAAGATTTTTTCGCTCCAGCCGCCGGGCAGCATCCGGGCAAGCTCTGCGGCCAGCTCCTCGGTGGCCACGGACACGGCGAGAGGACTAAAGGCCTCGATCTGGTCGCGCAGCAGGGCTATATTGCGTCCGGCGGCCAGGCCGACGATGCGGAAGCGGCCCGGATACTGACGGACAACCTTCAGCACGTTGCGGCCGATGGAACCGGTGGACCCTAAAAGAGAGATGTTCTTCTGCATTCTCTGTTACCCGAGTAGATGATATGTGACCAGATAATATAAAACCGGAGCCGTCAGCAGCAGGGAGTCGGCGCGATCAAGAATGCCGCCATGGCCGGGCAGGATGTTGCCCGAATCCTTCACCCCGGTGCTTCTTTTTAACAGCGACTCAACCAGGTCGCCGACCACGCCGAGGGCGGAGAGAAACAGGGCCGCGGCGGCAAGCCGCCATAAGTTTACCCCATGGAGCAGGAAGAAAGCAACAAGCAGGGCAAAACCGGTGCCGCACAGCATGCCGCCGATTAATCCCTCCACGGTTTTTTTCGGGCTGATGGATGGGCACAGTTTGTGTCTGCCCAGGGACATGCCGGTAAAATAGGCCCCGGTGTCCGAGGCAGCGGTGATGGTGGTCAGAAACAGCAGCCAGGCACTGCCTGCGGGCAGGGCCATGAAGAGGATCAGGTGAGCGGTGAACAGCCCGGTATACATGGCCCCAAAACTTGCCTTGAGCAGCAGGTCAAAGGGCTTTTGCAGCCGCGCGGCCCGGAAAACCGCCAGCACTGCCAGCAGCATGAGGGCGGCGATGAAGGCTGCATACACCAGATCAACCCGCTGAAACCAGCTGGCAACCACCGGCAGCAGGGCAATGGCCGCCAGCAGCGGACGGAGGGTTTTCTCTTCACTTTGCAGGCAGATGGTAAAGAACTCAAGGGCGGCAATCAGGCTGATGGCGGTAATAATCAGCCAGAAGAAAATAAAAGACTGGGCATAGAGCAGGGCAAGCCAAGCGGCAACGGCAAGCAGTCCTGTAATGATTCGTTTCATATCAATTTGGTGCCACGCGTCGCCGCAAGCCTTAGCGGCTTTCTCTGAAGCCGGTGAAAAATAACGGGAAACGTCGCCATTCAGAAGCCAGGAGTCAGGAGCCAGAATAAAACGTAATAAAATCAATCATTCTGTCTGCTGTCTGCTGTCTTCTGAATTTCCATGACAGAGATCAGAGCAGCGACTATGCCACAAAAATACCGTTATTTCGACAAAATAGATCAAGTCAGAAAGTTAAATTATTGCCGCTTACCTGGTCTCCCGTCCTGCCAAAACGTCTTTGCCGTTTTTGAAAGGTGGCGATTGCCGCCATAAAATCTTCCCGGGTGAAATCGGGCCAATGGGTTTCGGTAATAAAAATTTCGGCGTAGGAGGCCTGCCAGAGGAGAAAATTGCTCAGACGGAATTCCCCGCCGGTACGGATGATGAGGTCCGGATCCGGGAGCCCGGCGGTGGAGAGATGGCCGGACAAGACTTCTTCGGTTATGTCCTCGACCCGCAGCTTGCCGGCAACACAGAGTTTTGCCATTTCCCGGGCGGCAGTGACGATTTCATCCCTGCTGCCGTAACTTAAGGCGAGATTGAGGACAAGCCCTGTGTTGGCCGCGGTCTGGGCCATGGAGGCGTTTAATGTCTGGCTGATTTCCCTGGGCAGATTCTCTTGGCGTCCGATACAGTGCAGGCGAATGTTGTTTTCCTGCATGGAGGCAAGCTCGCTTTCAAGATAGCTCTTTAAAAGCGACATGAGCCCTGAAACCTCAGTGGCCGGCCTTTTCCAGTTTTCGGAGGAAAAGGCGTAAAGAGTGAGAACGGATATGCCGATTTCCCTGGCGGCTTTGACGATGAGCTGAACCGTTTTAACCCCTGCCTTGTGACCCATGAGACGCATCAGACCGCGGCTCTGAGCCCAGCGGCCGTTGCCGTCCATGATGATGGCAATATGTTGCGGGAGTTTTTTTTTGTCCAGTTCCAAGGATGTCGACACTGGGGGCCTGTTAAACCTCCATGACCTCTTTTTCTTTCTCAGTAAGGATTACCTCAATTTTTTTGATGAAGGCGTCTGTCTCTTGCTGGGCCTCGTCCTGAAACTTGAAGAGATCGTCTTCCGAGATTTCTTTGTCTTTCTTGAGTTTTTTCAGATGATCAATGGCGTCCCTGCGGCAGTTGCGCACCGCCACCCGGTATTCTTCCCCGATTTTCTTCGCCTGTTTGACCATTTCCCTGCGGCGTTCCTCGGTGAGCTGGGGAATGGAGATGCGCAGCATTTTGCCGTCGCTGGCCGGGGTCAGGCCGATATTGGCCGCCAGGATTGCCTTGTCAATGGCCGGCACCAGCTGCGGGTCCCAGGGCTGGATGACAATCAGTCTGCTTTCCGGAATGGTAATGGAGGCCACCTGGTTAAGCGGCATTTTGGAGCCGTAGGAATCCACCCTGATTCCATCCACCAGCGACAAGGAGGCGCGGCCGGTGCGGATGGTGGTCAATTCGCGGCGGTAGGCCTCCAGGCTTTTTTCCATTTTGTCCTTCATTTCTAGCAGAACTTTACTCATTCTCAACTCCACTGATTAAGGTACCAATTTTCGCCCCGCAAATGGCTTTTTTGATATTGCCGGGGATATTCACATCTAAGACCAGGATGGTCTTGTTGTTGTCCATGGCCAGAGAAATGGCTGCCGCATCCATCACCTTCAGCCGCCTTCTCAGGACCTCGGCGTACCCCAGGCTGTCAAATTTCACAGCGTCATCATAGATGAGGGGGTCTTTGTCGTAAACCCCGTCAACCCTGGTGGCCTTGCAGATGATATCCGCGTTGATTTCCAGGCCCCGCAGCACCGCCGCGGTGTCGGTGGTGAAATAGGGATTGCCGGTGCCGGCTGCGAAAATGACGATATTTCCCTTTTGCAGATGTTCCAGGGAACGGCGATGGGAATAGGGCTCGCAGACCGTCTCCATGGGGATGGCCGACAGAACGGCGGTTTTGACATCGATCTGTTCCAGGGTGTCGCTTAAGGCCAGGGCATTCATGACCGTGGCCAGCATGCCCATATTGTCGGCGATGGCCCGGTCCATTCCGGCCGATGACCCGGCGACACCGCGGAAGATATTGCCGGCGCCGATGACGATGGCGATTTCCGTGCCGAGAGCCCGCAGTTCCCGGATCTCGTCGGCCACATAGGACAGCACATCGTTGCTGATGCCGAAAGCGGCGTCGCCCATCAGGGCTTCGCCGCTTAATTTCAGCAATACTCTTTTATATTTGTATGTATCCATGCCCCATTGCATCCTTCAGTTCAGGCGCCTATCTGAAAACGGGCAAATCTCTTGATGCTGATGTTTTCCCCGAGAGAGGCGATCAGCTCGTTGAGCAGATCCTGCACCTTCAGATCAGGGTTCTTGACATACTGCTGTTCAAGCAGACAGGCATCCGCGTAGAATTTTTCAATTTTGCCGGCCACGATCTTTTCCACGATATTAGCGGGTTTGCCGGAGTCAGCCGCCTGATTGACGTAGATGGCCTTTTCTCTGGCCAGTAGTTCTTCCCGCACGTCTTCCCTTTTGATGGATACGGGATTGACCGCGGCGATATGCATGGCGATATTTTTGGCAAACTCAAGAAATGAGTCTGTTTTGGCGACAAAATCCGTTTCGCAGCCCACTTCCACCATCACGCCGAGTTTGGCGCCCGCATGGATATAGCACTCGATGACACCTTCACTGGTGGCCCGGGCCGCCCTTTTGGCGGCAACCGCCAGGCCTTTCTGGCGGAGGTAGTCAACGGCCTTTTCCATGTCGCCGTTGTTTTCCGCCAGGGCCTTCTTGCAATCCATCATGCCCGCGTTGGTTTTGTCGCGGAGTTCCTTGACCATTTGACTGGTTATATTCATGGTATCTTACCCTTCTGTTCGTTAATGAAATCCCGGAGCTTTGCTGCCGTGACGGCGGATTTATTCAGCGGTTTCCGCCTGCATGTCTGTAGAGCCTGCGCCTGGAGCATTGGCTGCCGCCATGGCTTCGGCAATGGCGTCGTCGGTCTCGACCTCTTCGCCGCGTCTGGCCTTGCCGGAAAGAACCGCATCAGCCATCTTGGAGGTGATCAGTTTGATGGAGCGGATTGCGTCATCGTTGCCCGGAATAAGGTGGTCGATGCCGTCCGGGTCACAGTTGGTGTCCGCTATGGCGATTACCGGGATGCCCAAACGGTTGGCCTCGTCAACGGCAATGTCTTCCCGTTTGGGGTCAATGATGAAAATCATGGAGGGCAGGCCCTTCATGTCCTTGATGCCGCCGAGGTTGCGCTCAAGCTTGACCAGTTCTTTTTCCATGCCCAGCGCTTCTTTTTTCTTGTAGCGATGGATGCTGCCGTCGTCCCGCATGGATTGGATGGATTTCATGCGGTCAACGGATTTTTTGATGGTCTGGAAGTTGGTCAGCATACCGCCGAGCCAGCGGTGGTTGATATAGAACATGCCGGCCCTGCTGGCTTCCTCTTTAACGATGTCCTGGGCCTGCCGCTTGGTGCCGACGAAAAGAATGGACCCGCCTTTGGTAACGGTATTCACCACTGCCTCATAGGCCTTATTGAAAAGGGGCAGGGTCTTGTCCAGGTTGATGATGTAAATCTTGTTGCGGGCACCGAAGATGTAAGGTTTCATTTTCGGATTCCAGCGACGGGTTTGGTGGCCGAAGTGCAGACCGGCAACCAGCATTTCTTTCATTGTAATGTAAGCCATTGTTAAATCTCCAATTTTTTTGGTTTGTCCGCCATCCCGTTTTCCCCAACCCAGACGGGCACCAAAGGGGTTTCTCAGGGATGTGTGATGTAAAAATCCAACTCTTTTACCACTCTATTCTTTTTTTTGCAAGGG
>JALNXE010000127.1 GCA_023230525.1 Desulfobulbaceae bacterium | reverse complement strand
TTTTGAGTTTTCCATTTTGTGCCTCTTGTGCAAGTTGTGCATAAAAATACTTAGAGCAATAAAATACACCACAATAGGTATTTATACTTATTTAATACTAACTCCCTAAAATTGTGTCAATATGTAATTATAATTTTTTTTGTATCACGTATGTAACAGACGGAAAGCGTTAGATAATTATTTTCATTTGGCACAACAAGAACAATATGCACATTTGTCATTTGAGTGAGCATCCAGCGTTTTGGCGACTGATGCCTGTTTGGGAGCAGCAGTTGACGGCTGCAAGCGGGAATGTCTGGTTTATCCGGCGCGATGGGAGAGGGGTGATAAAAAGAATCGATTAATCCATTATTTATCCAAATCAATGTAGTTTATATCAATTTGCAGCCAGGCCAGGGCATCATTGAAATTTTTGAATACCATTGTCTCGATGACCGAGTCGAAACTCTGTTCCTGGAATGCGCGGTTTGAGCCGTAGAGTAAGTTGCTGGGGGCCACGATGGCGCAGCGTTCATTTCGAAATTTGTCGGCGAAAACCTCCTTGAGACTGGCAAGTTTCTGTTCTTCCGCCGTGGATACCCGGTAATCGTCGCAGTACCGGCAATCAACCAGTTTTTTCATGGGCGTGATGTATCTCTCATCCTGGCTCAGCTCTTTAAAATGGCGGATAAGAGCTTCAGCATCCACTGTGCCGATCAGTCTGGCATAAACCAGTTTCAGTCTATCTATTATCTGATACACAACGGCCATAATCGTCTTATATTTAATGTTAAGCGGCCCAGCCCTGAAGGTGTGCCGGCACAAATCATTCATGCCATGAACAGCCTTTTGCGTCGGACGCATGTGTTCTCAGTTTATGCCTCCCTGTCGATATTGGGCCGGGCTTGATGTTGCAAAAAAAAGGAGGATGTTGAGGATCTTTCCGTCACTCTCAATACGTATTGTGCACCAGGTACGGGCGTGAATCTCCGGGTGGGGAAAGCCGGTTTGATTTCTCGAGTAAGCCGTTGCAACAAAATAATACCCTCATCTGGCTTGTAAAACGCAATGATTCAGAAAGCCGAGGTTATTTCGTAACGGCTCCTAATAATTATTCTCGCACAACGAACTTGCACAAAGCAAGGGTATTTTTACGGACACATTAAAAAAAGGAGCGGGTATTTGGAAAATCACTCAGTGAGCAGCAGGGCAAAACATTCTCTTTGATACAGGACAATTTTCAAGAACCGCTAAAAATTTGCCTGTTTATGTTTCTACTCAATAGATGACGGGAAATGTCATCTCAGGCAGTGGTGTCAACAACCGCGCCGCCCAGCTCTTTTATTTTCCCGTCAATGCGTGATAGGGCTGCATCGATGGTCTTGTAACTCATCTCCGGCAGTTGTCCGCCCCACAGTTTTTCAGCTTCCTTGAATCCTTGGAGAATTCCTTCCCGTCCGGCTCGCAGTTTGCCCATATCCTCACCGGAACCGTTCAGGACAAAATCAGCCAGTCGCTGCGATGTTTTGTCGATTCCCCAATAGCCATCCTCACTTACCAGTTTGGTCGCCTCTTCCGGGCTCAGTTCCAGAATGGATTTGTTATTATATTGCAGTTGGGAGACGTCAAAATCAGTCTGGTTGATAAGATGGGAAAGCCCGTTTTGGGCCTCGAAACTTTTAGCTGATTCCTGCTGGGTCTCCAGGCGGAATTGGGTAAAACTGGAGGTTTGCAGGCTCACTCGTGTCATGGCGGCGGACTGCGTGTTATCTTTCTGTTTCCCTTGCTGAGCCGCAAAGCTCTTCATCTGGTCCAGGATCGAACTTGTTTTTTTAATATCCATCGCGATACCTCCATTGCAAATCTCGAGGAAGGAAAAACATCAAGCTTAATCTCAGAGTGCTCGTCCGTATGGAGTAATTTCCCTCCATGGACTGCTTGCTCTTAAAATATAAGACAAACTGTTTCAGAGAATGTTTCCTTGGGGATGGTTGGGAGGGGGGGGCAAATCTTTTTCTTTGATAAAATATTCTCAATTGCACTGATGGCCAGGTTCAACTCTTTGTCTATATTGCGTTTTTCTTTTAATCTTTTGCGGTTCAGGCTCACCGTGCTGTAGTCAACCCCCAGCATCTCGCCGATCTCTTTGTTTTTCATGCCGCCGAGGCGATAAAGCAGATCCATGGCAATCTGCCGGGTTTCGCCTTTACTCTTGATCACCTCATCCACGGTTTTTTGCGTTGCAACAGCAAGCTGGGCAAGTATCTTCTCCTTGGCCAGATAACTATGCAAGCTGCCCAGGGCGGGCTGTTCACGATTTTTGCTGCTGTCCAGAAAAGTCTCTTTTATCCGGGCGACAAATCGAGCGTCACCCAGAATACTTTGCCCGATTACATTCTCTTTTATGGGAATTCCCTTTGTCACACCCGCCTTAAGCTGCTGGAGATACTCCTTTCTTCCCGGGGCGTTATCCCCGCCATACTCCTGCAGCACCACCCCGTACTCAACCCATTTGTCTCTCTTTTCTAGATTCGTAAACCCCGGCAGGCTGCTCCATTGATAAGCAAAGAGATAGCTGAGCTTTTCCTCCGCGGGCTTGCTCAGCAGGCCTTTGACCTTGACAGGGTTGAGGTGGATATATTTTGACACGGCGGAAAGATAGGACTCCTTGTCGATGAGCACAGATTTATACCGGCCCTGGAAGAGATGCCCCACCCGTTTATGGCGGCGGTTGAAATGAGAGGTATAGGTGATGTTGAAATGCCGCATGAATTCGGCAAGATTACCCAGCGGCGTCTCGACCAGCAGATGATAGTGGTTGGACATCAGGACAAAGCTGTGAATGACCACCTGATACGTAGCGACAGACTGGGCCAGGATCTCCAGGAAGCGCTGGCGGTCGTTATCATCACGGAATATAGCCTTCCGCTCGTTGCCCCGGTTGGTGATGTGATAAACAGCCCCCGGATATTGGATGCGCAGTGGTCTTGCCATGTTTTCTTTTATGTCGTCCTCAGGGGAATGTCAAGAGTAAAGATTTGACCCCATGGCGGACCCCATGGCGCGCTTCACAGCGGCCATCTGAAACCAGCAGGATGGTTTTGCCGATGCGGACATTGGCGTGGCAAAGAATAAATAGGTTTCCACTTGCATGATTGTCTCCAGTTGCTGATGGTGACTGTGGCAGGCACCAGAGGCGCCCCGGAGGGAACGACTTCGTCCCCTCCGGGCAGCCTGCTGCAGAAAATCTAGGCCATTACCCTTTTGCGCAGCCCGGCCAGGCCGGCCAGGCCTGCACCCAGCAGCCAGACCGCCCCGGGCAGCGGCACCACGGAGGCGCGGACGCCCACATCGGCGCCGTTGGCCTGGCCCAGCTGAATGATGTCCCCCTGGTTGTTCAAAAAACCGGCCAGGATATCGCCCTGTTGATCCACGGTCCAGAAATCCGGCTGGCCGTCAAACACCTGAGGCGGCTGAAGAATATCAAAGCTCACCGAGGTAAGCAGATAGGAGTTCCCCGGGGTGAACTGGACATCCGTGGACGACCCCAGGGAGAAAAAGCTGTCATTGATGGTGCCGGGGGCGCTTACTTCTACGATCGAATAAGCCGGCACATTGCTGATTACCGGGTTGGCCAGCTCGGTGGTGTCCCAGCCCATGTCGAAATCCCAGGACTCGTAGGTGACGGGCCCATCACCCGGCTGGGCATTATAATACACATCGTATTTAATGATGGAATCCCCCTGGGCATCGAAGGAGCCGGTGGGCGAGATCGACAGGGTGGCGGCGTGGGCCTCGGACAGCAGCAGCATGGCGCCCAGTCCGAGTGCCAGGGTAGAGATTTTTGCGATTTTCATTCGTTAACTCCTCTGTGGTGGTTGTGAAGAACAAAACCCTGACGGCCCCGCCGAAGCGGGACCGCCAGGGGCATTAGCTGACGAAACGGGTCTCCGGCCTTATGGGCAGGAGGTGCCCAGGTTATGCCTGAAGATGAAGAAATCCAGCTGGTTGACCACCCCGTCGCCGTTGAGATCGGCAAGCAGGTTGGTGCCGGACTGGCGGTAGTACTGCCTGAAAAGGAAGTAGTCCGCCTGGTTGACCACGCCGTCACCGTTGAAATCACCGATTAAGAAGCAACTGCTGGAGGCATTGGAGAAGCCGGAGTCCGCGGTCACGGTGGGAAAGCCAGGGGTGTCAACATCTCCGACTACGTTGGTGGCATACACCCTGTAGAAGTATGTAGTACCGGGAGTGCCGGCGGCGTCAGTGTACGTTATCACATCCGGCCCAACGGGGAAGGTTACCAGGTTTGTGGTGAAGCCGGCATCGGTAGCTCTCTGAGCGATGAAGCTGGTCTCGTTCGCTGATTGGTCCGTCCAGGTCAAGGCTATCGACTGATTGATGCCGCTGCCGGTTACCGCCGCGTTCAGGTTGGTGGGCGCAGCAGGCGGGGTGGCTACGGAAAACGCGTGCATCATGTCGTTTTCCTCGTGGGCGAGGATATGACAGTGCCACATATAATCCCAACCGTAGTTGACGGTGTGGTTGAAGATGCTCGTTATCGCATTCGCGTTCGGGTCGAACCACCCGTTCGGCGGCGGATTGAGCATGGCTCCCAGGGGCATCGTCGGGTCGATCGGCCGGACGTCGTTCGGGATCTTGTTCAGGAACGCTTGAGGCGCTGACGGGATGATCGGTCTCATAGCCACGAAGATGATCTCCAGGGGGTTAACCCTGACCGTCTCCTTCCAACCGATATCGATCGGGTCGGGGGGGATCAGCATGCCGTCCCAACCGACCCGGTTGATTACCTGCACATTGAACAGGTGGAAGTGGATCGTGTGGGTGTCCACGCCGTTCTGGGCAATGCTCCAGATCTGTGTGCCGTCGCCGAGGCTCCCGATGGGAGTGCCCGACACGGTGCCGGAGAACAGATCGACGGGCGGGCTGGCAAAGCCATAAGGGATGAACTGGCTCGTCTGGGCGTTGGCGCCAGGAACATCGAGCCCGAGCATGCCGCTCATTCTTCCGTAGCGGTCCCAGACGCCGCCCATCTCGTCATGCGTCGCTTTCGGCTGAATGGGGAGCGTCACGGCTGGTTGGAGCACTCCGGTGGAATCAATGGGCTGGAAGGTCTTGGTGTATTGACCGACCTGGATGTACTGGCCGGGAACGGTTGCGTCGAAGGTGCTGTTGTAGGCCGAGTCGTAGACTGCCTGCGGGATGATGGGCGGGGCTTGAGAGGCCTCGAAGACACCCGGTTTCCCTGTCGCGCTAGCCCACACGGACTTCAGGTTGGCAAGAGTGGCGGCGTTCGGTGAATTTACGGTTGTCCCCACCCTGAACTGCATGATGGTGCGGGTGTTGGGGCCGAAGCCGGGCAGTGTGGTGGGCGCTCCGCCTGTGGAGGTCTGGTCCTGGTCGGCCGTGTAGTAGTCGTTGCGAGGGTCCGCGGCCGGAAATGCCGCGGGCGAATCGTTATACATAATGATGGTCTTGCCGGCAAAAGCCGAGAAGTCCACCACCACATCGACGCGTTCCGCGGAGCCAATGAGCAGCGCGTGCTGAAGGACGTTACCGAAGTTGAACGTCTTCGGGTTCAGGTTGAAGACGATGGGCTGGTTGGGAGTGTCGACCGGGGCAGGATTGAAGCCGCCCTCGGTGCCAATCTGCCAAAAGTCCGGACCGGCAAATGCCTGGTCAGGCATGCCGCTGTTGACGTATGGAACAAGTGACGGCTCTTGGGCAGGAAGGGGTATCATGCCAACCTCTGTGTCCTGACCCAAAGCAGCGCCATAGAGCACCGCAGTTGCCGAGGCGCCAGAGCCCGTGGTATCCGCAAGAGCCGGGGCAACATTAATGATCGGCGGTGCGGTGTAGTTGCTGCCCACTGACTGAATAGCGAAGGTCACCTGACCATAGGTCTGATTCGGGGTGACCCCGTCAGCGAGGAACTGGGTCAGGTCAGCGGTAGCTGTAAGTGTAAAGCCGTGGCCGGTCGTGTCGCTTGGATCATTGGTTACCGTCACCACGGGGTCGGCGGTGTAGCCGGAACCTGGCGTGGTCGTCAGGGTGCCGACAATACCGGGGTTCGCCACATACATCTGGAGGTTGAACATCCGGTCATTGGCGGCATTCAGAATGCGGAAGCGGTAGGCCCTCGGCTCAACGTTAAGGTATGGGTAAGCCATGCCGTTGACAATCGGGGTATCCATGAAAGCCTCGCCGGTCCAGGAATTCGAAGGCGTCCCGGGCATGGTCGGGTTTTCCCATGGTGTGGCACTGCAATCGACCCCCGGCGTGGGCAGACAGTATGGGTTGGGCAGGGGCCCCGAGATCAGAGCGGATCCGGGAACCGACGGAATGCCGGCCGGGTCAACGTACGGGAACCACCACGGACCGTAGTCCCACCGGCCAAAGGGATTGGCTCCGTCTATCTGAGAAAGATTCTGGTTGGGCATATAGACGTGCGGGAACCAGAGGTCGCCAGTGTTCGCCGTGCCGGGCGTCGTGCCGAATGTGACTTGAGTTGGATCCAGCCAGGTCGGGTCGGTCAGGGAGATCGCCGGGACCGTTGCTGTCGGATTCGCGGGATCGGGTACAGGCGTCGCATCGACAAACGTCTTGTCCTGGATCACGAGCGGAATGCCGATATCCGGGAGCACCTTGAGACCGGTGGGATTGACTCCGGTGACGTTGGTGCCGTTGATCAGGTCGCTCTCGACGGAATCGGTTACCAGGTAACCCGCGGCCCCGCCGACGTACACATTGAGCCGGGTGAGGCCGTAGGCATGGTCATGATAGAACATCAACCGTGCACTCTGCGCGTTGGTGTAGTAAAGAGTCCAAGCACCAGGACCCGGATCGTTCGTCGCACCGGAAGCCGTGCAGGTGAGTTGGCCGGCGCAGGAAGCTATGGTGGCGCCGGTGGCGTCGAACCACATGTCAGGAACGTTGTAGTTGCTGACCCCCTTGTAGTTGGTTATGCCATCGATATTGGGAGCCGTCTCACCGGCAGGAGTTATTTGCTGGTGCGGCCAGCCATCACTGATCCAAATGGTGTTATTGCCGTGGAGATGCACGGCAGCCCGGTTCTGCGAATAGCACCAGCTCGGCCGGGGGCTTGAGGTTGGGTTGCAATCTTGATCCATGGCGCCGGCAGGCGCTTCGGGACCCATTCCGGAGCCCATAACCGAGGGATCCACGGGGATAAAGAGGTCGCCGCCGGCGTCGGTTGGAGGAAGGGCGTTGGTGAACTTGACGCGTACCGGCCGGTCGCGCTGGGCGACTATGATCGGGCCCATGTAGGCGATCGCTGGCGGCGCTATCGAGTTGGTACCGGAAGCATCCGTGCCGCTGTTGGTCTGCACGTATCCGCGCAGGGTGGTGGGGGGAAGATCCGTATGCATTTGCTGGGTGAACTGAACGAAACTGATTTCGTAGTAGTCGGACCCGGGATAGGTAATCGTGTCCGGAACCGCCACGGTGAGATTCGGCAACGGATCTATGAATTTTGTCAACGGCGGACTGAAGGCCCAGTTCGCGACACCGAAGTAGTCGGGAACCATGTGGCCGGTGGCAGGGTCAATCACCAGAGCCTCCGGCGCAGCCACCATAATTCCGGCATCCTGCAGCAGCTTTGCGGCGTTCTTCCGAGCGCCGACCTGTTTTAGTTTATCAGCAATCTTCGAATGTCTGTTTATGGCTCCGTTACCGTTAGGGTTGTTCTGAGCCGTGGCAACACCAGACGACCAGTCAACCACGGCCAATACGAGACTCATAAAGATCAAAAAATTGCGCTTCCGCATGGCAATCCTCCTCCTCATTTTCTTGGCTTGTTTACTCTTGTTAAACTGCGGCCCCAATCCGATGTTTTGTTTTACCTGTCACGCCTTCCAGGGGATACCGTTGTTCCTACACCACCTCCATTCTTTCACTGCCTATTTTTATCACTTCCGCCCGTTTCTCGTATTTGAGAAAAGAGGCATAACATTGCTTCTTGAACTTTTTGCTAACTCTCAACGATCATTACCCAGGGGGTCAGTATTTGACTTGTCGATGCAACCTGAGACACATCTGGGTTTGAGCGCCAACTTATTTGATGGGCCCTGCTTAAATGTTCATGTATATTGCAAGCCATATGCCTGACCGATAATGGAATGATGATTGAACGATAACTGTCTTTCATTACAGTATGATAATTTCGGAGATGGAATTCCGAGCGAAACAAATGAGCTGACGAAGCGTGCCGCCTAATTCCGGTTCAGGCCTGAAATTTCATCCAGAATGGAAGTTTTTTTGCCCTTTTCCAGGGCCTCGCTATCAGGTCGACAAAACCGGCAGGCAGGCTGAGGGTGGGCCACATTGTGCCGCAACCGCTCCAAGGGGTATGCCGGGGAAATATGATTAAATATCAGATAGAAAGAAAAGCCCCATCCCATTTCCTGACACAACGACACTCATGAACCAGTCCTGCCGAACAGTACTTTTCCTGCCGGCCAGGACACTCTTTCCATGTCTGGGGCAACAAATATGGCCTGCCTCTTAAATATTCTTGCCAGTCTTGATCGTACGGATAGGCGTTTAGGTGGCGGCGTATGGGGATGTCGCTCATCTTGAAGAGCGACAGTTGTAACAACACCGGAAACGACAACGCGAAAAAAAAAAAGCCATCGGCCCCGTAATTACCCTGTGAGGGGATGGGGATGATGGCTAAAGGGAACCCTAAAGAAATGGGAGAAATATAATTCTAATACTCCACCGGCAGCCTCCTCACCTGTGCGCGGGTGAAAACCGGGCCGTCCTTGCAGACCAGGGTGGGGCCGACGTTGCAGTGGCAGCAGAGGCCCTCGCCGCATTTCATGCGGTTTTCCAGGGAGAGATAGACCTGGTCGTCGGTCCAGCCGATCTTTTCCAGGGGCGGCATGGTGAACTTGATCATGATGGGCGGGCCGCAGATCAGCGCCACGCTGTTTTCCGGCGATGGCGCCACCTGGCCGGCAATGGTGGGCACAAAGCCGACCAGGCCGTTCCAGCCCGGGGCCTCGCGGTCCACGGTGATATGCAGCTCCACGTCGTCCCGTTTGGCCCACTCCTGCAGTTCGTTCTGGTAGAGCAGCATGCCCGGCGTTCTGGCGCCGTAGATGAAGGTTATTTTGCCGTAATCCTGGCGGTGCTCCATAAGATAGATCAGGGTGGCGCGCAGGGTGGTGACCGCGAAACCGCCGGCAATGATGACGATATTCTTGCCCTTCATCTCGGTGTCGATGGGGAAACCGTTGCCCAGCGGGCCGCGCACACCGATTCTTTCGCCCGCGTGCATCTGGTGCAGGGCGGTGGTCACCTTGCCGGCCCGGTTGACGGTAAAGAGCAGGTGGCCTTGCTCGGTGGGGGAGGAGGCGATGCCGATGGGGATCTCGCCCTGGCCGGCCAGGGACAGCATGGCGAACTGGCCGGGCACGTGCTTCCAGGCCTTTTGCTGGGCCTCGTTTTCAAAGACGAGTTTAAAGGTTTTCAGGTTGCCGTCTTCCGTTTCAACGGTGATGTCGTCGATGCGGACAGGATAGGGCAAATAGGAAATCATAGCTTACTCCACGGTCAGGAGGTCGCTGATGACCTCGCGGATATCAATGTTAACCGGACAATCCTGGACGCAGCGGCCGCAGCCCACGCAGGAAAAGGGGCCGTAGCGTTCCGGAAAATATTTCAGTTTATGCATGAAGCGGTTCCTGGTGCGCTGCATCTTCTGGCCCCTGGGGTTGTGGCCGGTGGTGTGCAGGCTGTACAGGGGAAACATGCAGGAATCCCAGTAGCGGATGCGCCGGCCTTGGCCGCGCACCACCTCGTCCTGCACGTCAAAGCAGTAGCAGGTGGGGCAGATGAAGGTGCAGGCCCCGCAGTTGATGCAGGATTCGCCCAGGGCCTGCCACAGGGGCGCCTTGTAGAGTGTATTGAGATCCCGGCCCTTCAGGGTGTCGAGTCGGGCGCCATCGGGCTGCGGGCAATCCTTACGGCGGGCGGTAAGGGCCGTGAGGTCGCTCTCTGCTGCCGGGGCAAGATCAAGACCTGCGGTCAGTTCTTCGCCGGCCGGGGTCAGCACCTCGGCGACAAAAGAGTCGTCCAGCTCTGTGATGGCGATGTCCAGGCCCTCGGTGGCCATGGGTGAGCCGCCCATCTGGTCGCAGAAGCAGGTGGAACACATGTCTTTGCAGGTGAAGCCCACCATGACGGTGCGGCCAAGATTGGCCTGATAAAAGGGGTCTTCCCGGTAAGGCAGGTTGTTGAGCTGCACGCTCCTGGCGTCGCAGGGCCTGAGCCCGACCACGATCTGTTTTTCCGTGGCCTTTGCCGGCTCCTTCAGCAGGGCCCGGTCCGGATCGCTGCTCTTTAAGCTGTAGGTCTGCATGGTTTCCGGCTGGGGGAAGAGGAAGGTCTTCACCGATGATTTGGCCGGACCTGGGGCCAAAGTGAGCGGCCCGCTGCCCGTTGCCCTCTCCCAGCCAGGGGCGCAATCTGCATGGGCCGACTGCTGCCTGCCCGCGGCTGGACGGTAGACCCTGCTGGTTTTGCTCCACTGCTGAACCAGGTTATCCAGTTCAGTCTGTGATAATCTGAAAACCTTCACAGTTACTCGCCCTCCTTTACAGCCTTGGCTTCGGTTACGATAAATTTCTGGGGATCAGTGGTTGCATAGGTGGTCAGCGGCAGAGGGGAGCCGGGCTGCATGCCCGCCTCCATGCCGTAGAGGTTCAGCACGTCCTTGTTCAGTTTCTTGGTCAGCATGCGCATGTTGATGCCCATGGGGCATACCGACTCGCAGGCCCCGCAGTCGGTGCAGCGGCCGGCGCAGTGATAGGCCCGCAGGAGATGGAAGAGCCCGGTGTCCACCGCATCAAGGCTCTTGCCCACCCACTGGGGTTTGGCGTCATCGACAAAGCAGGTGGGGCAGTAGCACAGGGGGCAGGCGTTGCGGCAGGCATAGCAGCGGATGCAGGTGGCAAACTCCGAGGTGAACCAGGCCCAGCGCTCCGCGCTTGTT
>JALNXE010000126.1 GCA_023230525.1 Desulfobulbaceae bacterium | reverse complement strand
GCAGGACATGGCGCCGATGGTGTCGGCATTGATGGTCAGCACCGCCGTCCGGCAGCCCATGCGGGCGCCCGCCAGGGCGGCTTCGCATCCTGCATGGCCGGCGCCGATGACGATGATATCATAGTCGTTCATGGTTGTTCCGTTTTTAATTACCATGCTAAACCACCAGCTGCGCTGGGGAGAATAACAAAAGCTATGCTGCGGTATTTAAGAAAAACTCCTTTTGAGTTAAGGGAACAGCGCTGATTCTGTGACCGAAACCCAAAAGGAGCAAGGAATGACGAAAACATTAGCACATACGGCATGGGAGTGTAAATACCATATTGTTTGGGGGGGCCGATGCGGCTGGCAACATTATACTGTTTGGAAAGGATGCAGGCGATGAGATTGACCTCGTCGCTGTCGGTCACCGCAATGAAGAGGTCGTCTTGATGACCTTCCACGGAGAATTTTTCGCAGAGATCATGGCCGGCCTGGCCGGCACCGCCAATCATTATGCGCAGGTTAACCTGTTCTTTTTTCCCAGGATAACAGCGCCCATTTCACCTGCGTGTTTCGGTTGAGATTACATGAGCCGGCTGCATTATGCTCCAGCCGTTCATCAACATAGGCGGCGAGTCTTTCCTCTTCCGCCTGGCTGAGATCATCAAACATCCAGCGGCAGCTTTCGATGGCATCGTCTCGGCTGGCAAATGTTTTTCTCTGGTCAAGTTCAATATGATCAATTTTAGGATGAATCCCCATCTGATACAAGAGATTCACGGTAAAAATATAATCTGGGCCGGGGTCAAAAGGGCGGCCGACCGCGGCAAACAGGTCCGGATCAAACGGTCCGCTGCCCACCCGGTCGGCGATAAATACCTTTTCCGTGGCCCAGCTGTTCATTTTTTCCAGAGCGCTTTGCAGATCGGTAACCGACAGGGAGCGGGAGCTGATGACCACTTCATGGACGGGAATGGACAGCTGCTGCCAGTTGTCGGTCCAGCAGGCCTGGATGGTGGTGATATTGGTGATGCCCTGCTGTGCCGCCCTTTTTTCCAGTTCGTGCAGCATGGCAGCGGAAAAATCAATGGCGGTTACGGATTTCACCTTTGCCGCCAGGGGCAGCGCCAGGGTTCCCGGGCCTGAGCCGATATCCAGCACCCGCCAGTGCGGTTCGGGGTTTACCAGCTGCAGGAAGCGATCGGCATAGCCTGAATCGATATTTCTTTTGGCAAAGCCCGCCGCCCGCTGATCCCAGTCTTTTTTCCCCTTTTTCTTCCAGCTCTTCTGCTGGCGCGCCTCCTGCCAGAGTCTGTTCCAGTCTATGTCTTTTAAGTGCATATGCAGGTTTATCGATCTCCTTTCCGGGGATAAACAGGGCTAAGGAGCCGCAGCGAAATAAGGCAGAGATGCAATGATTAGTGCCCAACGGCCCTCTAGTCTCTGATTTTTGACTTCAAATCAGGCATGGTTTCCGGTTTGCGAACATCCCATATCTTGCTTTCCTTGCCGGTGGCCGTCACATTCTCATAGACGCCGTCGTCCCGGCGCACCAGTTTGGTGAAGCCGTGATTTTTCAAATCACTGTTGGTCTTCGGCGTGCTGACCGCACAAAGGGAAATAAGCCTTTTAACCGGTTGCCCGCATTCCGGGCATATTGTCAGTTTTTCGCTGCTCACGGCCTGGCTTATCTCGAAATGACTGCCGAGTCGGCATGCCGGGCCGAGATGTTCATACTCGTATATTGGCATGGGAATGGGTTATTTTTTCTTTAAGCGGTTGATGATGATGGTCAGCTCCCCGTCGTCGGATTTCATTTTCCTGGCGCTGACCGCTACCTGATACTCTTTCTGGGCAAGGTCGAGAAACTTGGGCAGGCTTTTGCGCCGGGCGTCATGGGCAATATAAATTATGCCATCCGGGGCAAGATACTGGTTGAAGACATCGAGCAGCGGTTGAAAAAATTCATCGCGGAAGAGAATTTCCGCGCCGATAATCGTATTAAACCGGGGCATTACCGGAGGTTTTTTCCAGTCGATTATTCTGAAATCAACCTCGTGCAAACCATTTGCCGCCGCACTGACCCGTTGAAAATCAAGGATATGGGGTTCGTAATCGCTTAAGGTAACCTTAAAGCCCCTTGCCGCGGCAACCAGCCCGGGCGCGGCAAGTCCCGCGCCCAGCTCAAGCAGTGTCTGACCCGGTTCGCAGGGCATGCTTGCCATGATATCAGCGAGCAGGAGCGATGCCTCCCACAGCTTGACCCAGAATGGGAAAATCGACACATCGGCAAAGGGATCCTTGCCGGCCAGCAGCTGCTCGAGATCCTGCACCTGCAGGATTTTAAGCTCCACATCCCTGATGCGCAAGGGTTCAAAACCGACTTTATATTTTTTTCTGATCCGGTGCAGCACGTCCCGGGTTTTATCCGGCAGATGTAGTTCGTTCACTTTTCATAACCTTTTGTTTTAATTTTTTTATTGATAACCAAGCAGCAAGGCAATGACCACGATGGCCGAGAGGAAAAACCGATAATAGGCGAAAACAGTCAAAGATCTGGTCCGGACATATTTCATCAGCAGGGAGATGACCAGATAGCCGGAAACCGCCGAGGTAAAAAAACCGGTCAGATAAAAAAGAATTTCGCTTTGATTAAGGCCCATCCCGATAATTTTAGGAATTTTATAGATACCTGCCCCGAAAATAATGGGCGCGGACAACAAAAAGGAAAACCGGGCGGTGGCCGAGCGGTCCAAGCCGAGAAAGAGTCCTGCGCTCATGGTGCTGCCGCTTCTTGACACGCCGGGAATCAGGGCCAGGGATTGGGCCAGTCCAATGATGAGCGCGTCTTTGAGGGTCATGGCGCTGAAACTGCGCTGGCGGCTGCCCATTTTTTCCGCGAGCCAGAGAAAGAGCCCGGCCGCTGACAGGGAAAAGGCCACGGTGGCCGGCCCGCGCAACAGGGCTTCCGCGGCATGCTCGCCCAGCAGGCCGGCGACCACGGCCGGGATGGTGGCCAAGGCGATGAAGATTGCCATGCGTCGGTTTTGTTGGTCCTCTGGTTCGGCATTTTTACCGATCAGGGCCAGCGCCATGGAGTAAAAATCGTGGTGGAAATAGGCGAGAATAGCGAGCAGGGTGCCCATGTGCAGAGCGATATCAAAGGTGAGCCCGGCCTCTTTGATGTGAAAAAAGGCTTCCGCCAGGGCCAGATGGCCGGAACTCGAGACAGGGAGAAATTCGGTTGCGCCCTGCAGAATTCCCAGAAAAGCGGCATAAAGTAAGTTCACTTGCGGCATCCGTTTTTGTTCGTGCTTTTTTGGTGGGGAGCATAGCCCGCCGTTTATTGAAAAAACTGTTTATATTTACTTTACCTGGCAGGGGCGGCCAATGTTTTTTTACTGTCCAGGCAGAGAAAAACTTTTGTCTGCAGGCTGATAGCGGCGGACAAAACTGCTTGCCGGTATATGCGGTGGTAATTTGTTGCCGGGATTTAGGGCTTTAGTCAGTATGGTTATTGTTGCGGAAGGGCTTATAAAGAAAGGATCCGGAGTCCGGGATCTTCCGGCTGGAGTTTGCGGCCCACCTCATGAGCTTTCCTGATGGCGCAGCCTGGGGTGATGGCGCTTGCGATAAAATTTAGGTTGCAGTTGATGAACTTGCCGTCATAAAAAAAAGACCGTTTCATCCGAAGATCAAACGGTCTTTTTCAGCAGCTTAAACAGGGTAAAAAAATTAGCAACCTTCTACAGCTTTACCTTTTGCAGCTTTTACTTCAACTTTGTCGCCAGCTTTCAGGTCAGCGGCTCCGTCACAGGTCATGGTTACCTTGGCGCCTTCAACCCCGTCAACGGTACATTTAATTTTAGCAGCCAAAGATACAGTTGCGGTGCTTGCGATAAAAGCTACGGCCAATGCCAGAGTCAAAAGTTTTTTGCTCATTTGTTTCTCCTTTGCTGTTTTGCGAATCGATAAATACTAACCACCCTAACCATACAGAAATTCAGTATACCTTGCCTCTTGAAGATGTCAACCTCAAAATGAATTGGGGCTCAATCATGAACAGGGCAATTCATCCGGGACTGTTTGCCTCACCGCCGGCCCGCAGATCCTTTTACGGCAGCAGCTGTTTGATATCGTCTGCAAAAACAGTGTGTCCTACATAACCCGGATAATTTTTAATCACGTTCCCCTGCTGATTGACCAGAAATGAGGTGGGAATGCCGACGATGCCGCCGAAATCACTGGTCACTTTTGCATCAGCCATGAGAACCGGGTAGTTGATTCCTGTTTTTTCAATCACTTTTTTTACCGGGCTCGTTCCTCCCTGATCAACGGAAATTGCCACCACGGTGAAGCCTTTCGCGCCAAACTGTTTCTGCAGGTCGATGAGGGAAGGAATTTCCTGCATGCAGGGCGGGCACCAGGTGGCGAAAAAGGTAACCAGCATGACCTTGCCCTGGAATTCGTTGCTGTCGAGAGTCGCGCCGTCAGTGGCCGATTTGAGGGCAAAATGGGGCATGGTGGCTGCGGCCGAGGACGGGCGGACCGGGGCAAGAAAAAGGGCAAGCAATACCATGACGAGAAAAAAGTTTATTTTTTTAAGTAGATTTTTTTTCATTATTTCACCATATGGAGTAGAACTCGTTAAATTTGTATGCGGGTTTGGTTCATGCACCAATTGTATGCATTCTAAGAGAAATAGACTACTCAAAATGTTCATTTTATGTCAATAAAAAGATGTTTTGTCCGGATTGACGCAGAACCGTGGCCGTTTTTGATAAGAAAATTCTGATATTTCTGGTGGTTGCCTCAGGGGTTTTTCTGTCCACCCTGGACAGCTCCATGGTCAACATCGCTCTCCCCTCGATTATGGCGGAGTTTCAGGCCCCGCTGCACAAGACCGAGTGGGTCGTGATGGCCTATCTGCTGACCACCAGTTCTACCCTGCTTTTCTGGGGGCATCTTGCCGACCGCCTGGGCCGGAGCAGATTTTACGGGCTTGGCCTGTTCCTGTTCGGTCTTGGGTCCGCGGGCTGCGCCTTTGCAACTTCCCTGAATATGCTGATCGGTGCCCGTTTTTTTCAGGCCCTGGGCGCGGCCATGATGATGGCCAACGGCCCGGCCATTATCCGGCAGACCTTTGCTCCGGAAAAACTCGGCCGCAGCATGGGATTTATCGGCATTCCGGTTTCGCTGGGACTGATGAGCGGCCCTGTGCTGGGCGGCTACCTGATTGAGTTTTTTTCCTGGCGGGCGTTGTTTCTTTTTTCGCTGGCGGCAAGCTTAGGGGTTGCCTTGCTGTCTCAGTTCATTCTTCCGCCCCCGGCTGCCCGGCAACGGGCGAAAAACAGCTATGACTGGCCCGGGGCCATTCTCTGGAGTTTTCTGCTGGCCACCGCCTCCCTTTCGCTCACCCATGCCTTTTCCGCGCAGATTTCTCCGCTGTGGGGCGGGGCACTGATCTGCTGCGCTGCGGCTGCCCTGTTGCTGTTTATCCGAATTGAATCAAGGGCCGAGGAACCTGTTCTGCCGCTGTCCTTGCTGAAAAAAAGGTTTTTTACCGTCGGCTTTGTCAGCGCGCTGCTCTCCTTTCTGCTGCTCTTTTCCGTGCTCATCCTCATCCCCTTTTACCTTGATCGGGTACTGGGTCTTCCCGCCTCAAGGATAGGGTTAACCATGACGACCATCCCCCTTGCCGCCATAGTGGTGGCCCCGGTTGCCGGCTGGCTTTCCGACTCAATCGGGGCGAGAATTCTCTCCACCCTTGGGCTGGCCTTTTCCACCATCGGTCTGCTGCTGCTGGCCTTCCTGTCGCCGGAAACGCAGCCTGCAGAAGTCGCCGTTCGGCTTGCTTTCCTGGGGCTCGGTCAGGCGATATTCCTGTCACCCAACAGCGCCTCGGTGCTGGCCAGGATGGCTGAAAAAAACAGTGGCACCGCGGCCGCGCTGCTCGCCACGGCCCGCAATCTGGGCATGATGCTGGGTGTTGCCCTGGCCGGGCTTTTTTTCTCCTTTTTTTTCCGGCAGATAACCGGGGGAGCGGAACTGAAGGAGTACTCCGTGGCGCAGGCCGGATCCTTCTGTCTGGCGCTGCGCAGTTCCTTTCTGCTGGTTTCCCTGGTCGGGCTGGGCGCCGTGGTCCTTTCCTGGCAGAGGCCGGTTTTCATCAGCGCGAAAATGGCATCAGACGCTGACGTCAAGGAGTGAGAACCGCCGGATGGCCGCCTTTTCCTCCAGCGCTTCCTTCAATTGGCTGACCATATTCTCCTTGCTTACCCGGCAGGTGAAACCGGCAGGCTGATAGCCCTGTTTGTCCAGAATCTGGACAAGCTCCTGAACATGGTCCGCCACATGGGCCTTGGCTTTTTCCGATGCGAGCAGGAACTGGCCGGTGATAGTCTTGCCGGCAATGGTTGCCTGCAGGGCAAGAGGTCCGAGCCGGCTCATTTCCAGATAAAAGGACAGGCTGTAACGTTCCTGCCGTTCCTGGCCGGCCTGTTTTTCCATGGAAAAAATCCATTCACCCCAGCCGGTATTTCCTGCAAAGAAACAGGGAAAGAGTAAAAAGTTCTGCTCTATTTTCTGGGGTGGCTGGCTGTTTATCTGCTGATGGGCGGCCAGGATTTTCACCAGTTTTTCCGCGGGCGGGTCGAGTACGGGCTTCTGTATGGAGTCCTTTTGCTCGAGAGTATCAAGCAGCTGCAAGATTTCCTTCCGTGGTCCGGATGAGCTGCCAAGCAGCAGGGTCAGCATCTTGATGGCTTCCGGGAAGGGTTCGCCGCCGCTTGTCGCCGCAATCAGACTGCCTGTTGATACCTGGCCGCCGGCAGATGCCTGGGATGCAAGCTCTGGTAACAATGCGGAAAGCAGATCGGCAAGCCCCCTGGTATTGGCTGAAGCCAATGGCGCCCCGGCAATGAGCAGTTTCAGAAAATCCTGCACAGCCCCTTTCTTGGCGGCCAGGGTCAAAAGAGGGGAACTGCCGCTTTCCCCTGTTTCCAGCCACAGCTCACTGCCCAGGGTCAAGGGCACCAGGGTTCTGGCGGTTACCGTTTGCCCCCCGATATCCAGCAGCACCTTGCCGTCTCCGGTAAATCCGGCCACAACGCCTTTGATAAGTTGACCCGGAGCAAAGGGCAGGTCGGCCTGGTTTTTACTTAGCGGAACTTTTTGGTTGGTCCCGGTTTCGATTTTGTAGATGGCAAGATGGGATTGTTCAGATATCTTCATTTTTTGCCAGGGGGAGATTGATCTTCACTTCCAGTCCGTTGTCGTGGCGGTTCAGTGAAAAATTTCCCCCATGGGCCTTGATAAACCGGTCCACCAGCGTGAGACCCATGCCCGTGCCATAGGTCTTGGTGGTAAAAAAGGGCTCGGTCGCCTTGTCCAGATAGGCCCCGGAAAGGCCGATCCCCGTATCCCGGAGAGAAACATGGACCCACTCGTTGTCAACCGTGGCTGATATCTTCAGGGTTCCGCCATTGGGCATGGCCTCCATGGCGTTGCGGATGATGTTCAGGAAAACCCGCCGTATCTGCTTGGGGTCCATAAAAATGACAGGGTCTGGCTCGGCAAGGTCCAGGGCCCAGGTAATATGCTGTTTCACCAGGCTGGTCTGCAGCAGAATGACGGTTTTGCGGATGAGCGGGTAGAGGTTGCTGAGCTGTTTTTCGCCCTGGGGCTGACTGACAAAGTCGAAGAGTTCGGTGAGGGTGGCCTCCAGCCGGTCGGTTTCCTTGACCATGACATCAAGATATTTTTTCCATTCCGCTCCTTCAATTTTGCGGCCGAGTATGCGGGCAACCCCGCCGATGGAGGTGATGGGATTTCTGATGATATGCACCATCTGGGCCGCCATCTGGCCCAGGGCAGAGTATCTTTCAGCCTCAATCAGCAGATCTTTGTTTTTGTCCAGTTCCTGGGTCACCTCTTCCAGCTCATCGATTTTTTTCTGCATATCCATATACAGACGGCTCTGTTCAATGGCAAGGCTTCCCTGGCTGGCGAAAAGTTCCAGGGTGCTGACATGGCTGTCAGGAATGGGTTTGCGGGTGACATAGTTGTCGGCGATAATGACGCCGATGGAGCGGCCCGGCGCAAAAAGGGGAACCACGACAAAGGTGTCCTCTTTAAGCAGGTTGATCAGGTCGCGGGGAACAGGAATCGAGGAGATGCCGCCGTTGACTTTAAAGCTCTGTCTTTCCGTGGCTGATTTGATCAGGATATGGTCAGTCAGGGTGATGGGTATCCTGAGACTTTTGACGATCTGGTTGACGGCAGCATCTTCCCGCATGCATGCCTGGCCGAGATTTTTGATGATTTCGTTGAAGTTCAGTTCCTTGGCCCGCATTTCCGCCCATATCTGCGCGGCTTCCTCCCGGCAGCCCGGTCCAATGGCCATTCTGCCTTCCAGAAATTGATTGCTAGGGTCAAATAAGGCTAGAAATGCCCGGTTGAAGCGCAACCCTTCGTTGGCGGTAATACCCACCAGAATGGCGCGGAGAATCTCATCCAGCTCCACGGCATTTATGTAGACGCTGTTCATTTTCAGGGAGAGCTGATGCAGCAGCTGGATGCGGAAATAGGCCTGTTCCAGGTCCTCCTGGTAGCGGCGGTTTTCCAGGATCAGCCGCCTTTTTTCCAGGTTCTTTTTCACCGCCACCATGATCTCGTTGAACTGGACGGGTTTGGTGATGTAATCATCGGCGCCGTTGCGGATACAATCCAGGGCAACCTGGATATCTGACTGCCCGGAAAGCATGACAATGGAAACATCCGGATAGGTTGCCCTGATTTGGGGGAGCAGTGAAGTGCCGTCAGCATCCGGCAGGCCGATATCGAGCAAGACCAGCGCCACATGTTTGTTTGCCAGCAGACGGAGTAATTCGCTGCCGCTGCTGGCATCGGCCACAGCAAAGTCGTTTTGTTCGAAATAGAGTTTGAGCGGCTCGCGGATGGCAATCTCATCATCGACGATGACGATAACCTCATCACCGTGCAGCAGATGTTCAGGGGCGAGTGAGATATATGGGCGGAGGCCGGTATTCGGGGCGATCATCTTGTGGTCTGCTCAATGATGTTTCAGGAAGAACTTAAGTATTATATTATACCAATGTTCACCTATACTACTTTAACTGTCAAGGCAAAAAAAAACGCATTCCCGAAAAGAACGGAAATGCGTTGCTGCAAAAGGAGAAACCAGGGCAAGGAGAAAATTGCCCTGGTTCTACTCTTACATTTCCACAATCAACTTATTGGATTCTTCATTCCAGTCAACCGTGATATACCAGAAAAGCAGGAAGGCGGTGATGAGAAACAGGGAGCCGCCATAACCCATGACATCGGGCAGGTAGACAAATTTACCCAGCACGCCGTCCGCCTCAAACTCTTTGTCTACGAACCAGGCGGTCATGATGGAGTTGGTGATGCCGAAAATCGGCACAACGATCCACAGCTTTACCTGTCCTTCACCAACGCGCCAGAGGGTTCCGGTACCGCAGCCGCCTGCCAGCATGGCGCCTAAGCCGAAGACAATACCGCCGACCACGCCGCCCCAGCCAAAGGTACCGCGCACATAGCTCATGGGCGCCAGTACGGGGTCTCCGTCAATCCTGACCGGCACACCGTATTTGAGAACCGTTGCCCCGAGGGCAACGATAAAAATACTGAGCGCCACGGATTTAGCCATGGTGCAGTTGCCGGTCATATGGGGTTCACGGAAGCCCTGAATCATGCACCAGCGGCCGCGCTGCATGGAGTAGCCTATGCCGGCGGCAATCAGCAGGAGACCGCCAAGTGAGGCGATCTTGTCGCTGTCTTCATTGCCTGCGTACATATAGGTGCCGCCAATCAATGCCGCAATGGCGACGAGGCCGAGCAGGAAGTTGAGCCCCTTGGGGAATTCGATGGTTTTAGCGCCGCCGCTGCCCCACGTCACATGTTCCATTTCCCAGTAAATGTATTTGAGGCCGATGATAACGCCGATTACCAGACCGAGCCACATGGCAAAACCATGGGCAGACAGGTTGCCGATGGCATTAAAGAAACCGCCGACATTACAACCGCCGGCCAATGCGGAACCGATTCCCATGAAGACGCCGGCCGCCAAGGCCTTGCACATTTCCAGCACCGGCGGGATGCGGATGGCGAAATCATTGCCCAGGCAGGCAGAAACAAAAGCCCCGCCCACAAAACCAATGCCGATAACCGAGCCGGTGTCTTTCAGAATGGAACCGGGAGCATCACTATAATAACCGAAAATTCCCGCTTCTGAGCCGATCAGGCTGGTGAAGCCGTACATGATCCAGTCGCCCCAGTTACGGATGGCGCCCACTGCTCCCCAGGGCCGCCACCAGGCCATGATCAGGATGGTGAACAGGGCCACCAGCACGCCCGTCATTGTGGCATTCCACTCCGACTGGCAAAGGCTTTTGTACAGCCCCTTGATTTTACTTCCTAAAATGCTTTCCTCACTCATCTCTTTTCTCCCCAATTTTAATGTTTCCTCATTGACCGCAGCCAATATTACCGCCTGAACAATACTTCAAAGGAAGTCATTAATCACATGCAAACTATAAGATTTATAAACCTTTACCCGTGACTAAAAAATTTGTCAAGCAAGTTATAACAGGGATTTGTCTCCAAAATATGGATAACAATAATGCCTGAACCATGATTCATTTTTCGTCTTGACATAACATTTCTTTCTTGTTATTTCAAACCTTGTATCAATATATGATTACTCATTTAATCATCTCATTGTTGCCTGGTTGAATCGTTTTCAACAGGCGGGTTGAGGTAAAAGTTTTTCAAAGTCAAATCTGTTGTGAGGAGGAAACGATGAGCGACGTAAAAAAAGCCCCGGATAATGTTAAAGCAGACCGCACTCTGGATGCCAAAGGACTGAGCTGTCCAATGCCCTTGCTGCGTACCAAAAAAGAAATTGACAAGATTAAATCCGGTGAGATTCTGGAAGTTCTCGGAACCGATCCGGGTTCACGTAATGACCTGCCGGGCTGGTGCTCCAGGGCCGGGCATGAGTTTGTGGGCGAGAAGGAAGAATCCGGCTATTTCCGTTTCTTTATCAAGAAAAAATAAGTAACAAGAAGCACATGTGATGATTAATGACGGCGCATTTGCCAAAAGCGGAGGCGCCGCTCTTGTTTGCTTTAATGGAGGAATAATATGGCAAAAAGTATCGGGATTTTTGTAACATCTCCCCAGAATATGAGGCATGT
>JALNXE010000125.1 GCA_023230525.1 Desulfobulbaceae bacterium | reverse complement strand
GCTGCGCTTCGAGATCTTTATGGTCTCTGCGCTCCTCAACCCGACGGTTTAAATAATCCAGAGGCGAAACGAAATAGTGCTTGACAGTAGTCGGCTCATAGAAGGAGCGGGCCTTGCCCGCGACCATCGGCATTGCGGGGTTTCTATCGCGGGCATGGCCCGCTCCTGCCGCCGAATGACATGCTTCAGCGGTAAGGACTTTCATATAAGGCGGCAAACCTGAAAGCCTAAGCAACCTGAGCAGTTACGTCTCGCTTATACCCGGGAAAAATGTTTTCCACAAGCCTGGGCAACAGCGTGCAATGATCTCTCAAGATCCTCCAATCGATATGGTTTCTGGAGTGCATCAAAAAAACCATACTCCTTAAAGTTCGCCATAACCGGGTCATGTGAATAGCCGCTGACCACAATGGCTCTGATATCCGGATCGATTTCCTGAAGCCGTTTGATGGTTTCCCTGCCCCCCATGCCGCCCTTGATGGTCAAATCGAGAATAACCGCGCCAAAAGGCGCCCCTGCAAGTTGCGCCTGCGCATAGAGCTCGATGGCTTCTTCCCCGTTGCAGGCCGTTTCCACCCGATAACCCACCATTTCCAAAATATCCCGGGTTACGTCTCTCAGCATTTCCTCATCGTCCATGACCAGAATTTTATTGTTCGCCATAGGGGTGAGTTCGGCCCTGGTCTCCAGGGAAACGATCTGCCTGTCGCTGGCAGGCAGATACATTGAAACCGTCGTGCCGATGTTTGGCTGCGAGGCAATATCTATGGAGCCGCCATGGTTTTTTATGATGGAATAGGCAACCGTGAGCCCCAGGCCCATTCCTTTTTCCTGCCCCATCTCCTTGGATGAAAAATAAGGGTCAAACACCTGGGGGAGAATTTCCTTGGCTATGCCCACTCCTTGATCCTGGATTGAAACCTTGACAAACTTCGCACCCTGATTGCCCGGCAATTGCCGGTTTTCCCCAGGGACCGAGTCGACATTTTCCGCGCGAATGCGAATTGCGCCTCCCTGGGGCATGGCCTCCCTCGCGTTGCTGATCACATTGGCAATTGCCTGGGTCATCTGACCGGCATCAACCTCAACCGGCCACAACCCTTCAGGGAAAAAACATTCGAAATTCACAGCAGATCCGGCCAGCGCAAGACTCACCGCGTCTGTAATAAACGCCTCGACCGGGATACGTTCTTTTAGCGGTTCCCCGCCTGCTGAAAAAGTCAGGAACTTCTTGGTCAGAGTTCCGGCGCTGAGACACGCTTCCCGCGCCGTCTGCAATTCTTTGGCAATGGACCGGCCCATCAGCATATCCGTTTGAGCCATCTCAAGGTTGCCCAGGATTACCGCGAGAAGATTATTGAAATCATGGGCAATGCCGCCGGCAAGCAGTGCCGTGGCTTCAAGCTTTTTAGCCTTGATGATGTCGTTTTCCATGCGCTTGGCTTCAGTGATGTCATTGACGGCTATTCGCAGCCGCATCCCGCTCTTATCGCTTTTTTCCTTGGGAACACATTCCAGCCTGGCCCAGAACCAGTCACCATTCTTTTTCCGCAGCCGCAGATCGCATACCCGCCGACTGTTCGCCTCAATAAGTTCTCGGGAGTGTTGATAGAAGATGTCCTGATCTGCCTGGAAAACAAAACGGGAAAAGGGCCGGCCGAGGAGTGACCTCCTTTCTTCGCCCAGCAGATCGGCCAGGGTCAGATTTGCTTCCACGATCAGATTTTTAGCGCTGAGGGTGAGATAGCCGACAGGAGCAAAGTCATAGAGATCAACATACTGGTCGCGGGTTTCCACCAGCTCTTCCTGAACCCGGCGCAGCTCCTCATTCTGCAATTCCAGCTCGATCTGATGGGTATGGAGTTCATGCAGCACTGTGCGGAGTTCATCACGGGTATTCTCTGAAAAGGCGTAGTTTCCGGAGCCAACCATTTCTGTTGCCCGTTTGCGCAACTCATCGAGATTCCCTATGCCCATAATCGCCTCCTACTCCTATACCCCTAACAATACATGAATCCATCCGGCTTGGCAAAAAAATATGCCCGCGGTACTTGACACTTGAAATGCCAAAAGTACTTGAAGTGACTAAAATACTTAAAGTTGCGGTACTTTCTGATCAGATAACTCTTTCACTTTAAGTACTTGAGGCACTTGAGGCATTTTAGGCACTTGAGGCACTTTAAGTACTTTTAAGAACTCAACCCGGCGGCTGGAGATCACATCAACCAGCGTCTTTTCATCAATAAATAGGAAAGATAAAAGGTAAATGATCCCACGAGAAATAAATAGACCAACTCAAAAGACATGTTCGCTGCCCTGCCGTCTTCCAGCAGAATGGCTTTAAGCGGCTCATAAAATTGGTAGGACGGCAGCAACGGCGCAACCACGGTCAATTTTTGTGAAAAATCCGACAGCGCGGAGGGGAGAAGGTGCGGCAGATAAAAGAGAACCCCTATGGTTCTGGCGCTGGCCTGATTGCGGCAGAGAAAACCCAGGAAAACCCCGTAGGCGCTGAAACAAAAACTGCCGGCCATGATGAAGGCGATATAGTCGAAGGGATTGACCACGGTAAATCTTCCCAACACATGGAGAAACAGGATCGCCATCATGGTCAGAACCATCCCCATGATTACTTTGGCAATGAGCCATTGCGCCTCGCGGATGGGGGTCTGGAGGAGCGCCAGGAGCAGCTTTTTTTCTTTTTCCTCGGCGACCTGGGCCGGAAGAATAATGAAACCGACGAGCAGGACAAGCATCAGAATCCAGGTCGGCAACGTCTGCCTTTGAATACCGCCCTCGTGCAGCGTTTTAATGCCGCTGATCCAACTGACCCGGTTTCCTTCCGCCGCTTTCTGCAAAGCTGAAAAACTTTCCACGATGGCCAGGGTGGGGAGAGACTCCTTTTTTAAAACCAGGAGCTCAAGGCTGCCGGGTTCTTTTTCATTACCCAGCAAAACCCCGTCTATTTTTTTTTCCTGCAACAGCCGAGTGCCTTCCTCTTCATTTTGCACCCAGGTAACTTCAATGATTTTTTCGGCCGCCTTGACGCTATCCACGATCTGGGGCGCATAGGCGTAATGCTGCAGGAGACCGATTCTGATTTTGCTGATGTCCCCGTCGGTCCGGTCCAGCAATTTTAAAGAAACAAAAACAAAAAGAGGAATAAAAAGAATAAGATAAATCGTTTTATTCTTTAAGGCGACGGCTAAATCATTGAATGCGAGGGCTAGAATATTTCTGATCATCATGCGTAGAGATTTTCATGGACTTCGGATTGAAAATATTCCTGCGGAGATCCGTCAAAGACCAGACTGCCTTTGTGCAGCACCATGATGCGCGTCGCCAGGCTTTTAATCTCTTCCGGCCGGTGGGAAGTAAAAAGGATTGTTTTCCCGGCCTCATGGATAGTGTGCAGCAGCCGGTAAAATTCTTTTGTCATCTCGAAGTCCAAGGCCGATGTCGGCTCGTCAAAAAGGAGCACCGGAGGGTCCGCCAGCAGGGCGCGCCCGATGTTGACCCTTTGCTTTAAACCCTTTGACAGTTCCTGTATTTTGTTTTTTCGAAAAGCAAGCAGATTGAACTCCCGCAAGATCTCATCCACCCGCAAAAAGGGGGTTTGAAAGAGAAAGGCAAAGAGTTTGAGATTGTATTCAACGCTGAAAAAATCAAAAAGATTGGGCACTTCCGGAACAAAACCCACTTTTTTAACAACCGCCGTCCTGTTTTTCAGATCAATGCCGTCAATCGTGACCTGACCGCTGTCCGGCAGAATCCAGTTTGCCAGCATCTTCAGCAGAGTGGATTTGCCGGCGCCGTTGTGGCCGACCACCGCGATCAGTTCGCCTTTTTTTACTGCAAAACTGGTGGGCTGCAGACCTCTTTTTTGGTCATAGAGCTTTGTCAGATTCAGGATTTCGAGCTGCATAATCATCGTATCTTTGATAAATTCATAAAAACTGAAAATTGATGGCTTCGTATTTATGCCCCTTGAGGGTAAAAAGTCCAGGTACCGAGTTCTCGTGACGATAAATCAGGAACTTATCATGCACTGTACGGCTGTCGAGAGGTTTTTTACGAAACAGTCAAAATTAACCACAGAGAGCACAAAGCCCACAGAGATAACTTGCTGAAAATAAAAAGTATTTTCTCTGTGATCTCTGTGTGCTCTGTGGTGAAAACAGACTTTTGTCGAGATCATCATCTTTAGAGCCTGCGGAAAACGGACTGACGGCAAACGACGTCACCCTTCAGCAATCCCTGGCCTGACCGGCGGTGGAGAAAGAATATTGCCTGGCCAGACCTCTCCTGTGCGCTATGTTAATTGCATGATAACGATAACGAGAATAACGACCACCAAAACACCGATTACGAATTCCATGATTACCTCCTTTCAGTATTACCTCTTCAGGAAGAGGACATTATTTTATTGCAGCGGCTCAATTTTGCCGAACCATCAGGTGTGCTCGGTTAGGTTAATCTCATTATCACGATAACGAGAATAACGACCACCAAAATACCGATTACTAATCCCATCATTACCTCCTTACAGTATTGCTTTTTCAATTACGCCATAACCTGACAGAGAGCATAGCAAGAGGTGTGCCTGCAACCGGAGGCAGGCCAAAACATGTGGGGAAAACCTTTACTGGCTGAGGATTGCGAAGAGGCGGCGCAATCAGAAGAAAAGGGTGAGAGGGCGCGGTCCGGCCTCAACATATGGCGGCTCCTCAAAATATTGAGGGGAAGTGCTGGTTAAACCGGCGATCCGGAATCAGGACGCACGATGCCGAGCTTGTGCATTCTCGCCCGCAGCGTGCTGGGGTGAAGGCCCAGGAGCCGGGCGGCCCCGTCCTTTCCTTCAATGCGCCACCCGTTTTTTTCCAGGGCCTGCAGAATTTGCACCCGCTCCATCTCCTTCATGGTTCCCCCGGAGGAGGGCAAAGGGGTTGGCGAGATGTTCAGTTTATCCGCCAGTTGCAGAATCGGCCCGTGGCAGAGGATCGCGGCCCGCTCGATGATGCTTTCCAGTTCCCTGATGTTGCCGGGCCACTGGTAATTCTGCAAGGCCGTCATCGTTTCCTTGGGGATCGAGGTGATCTGTTTCCCCATTTTGCGGGCATATCGCTCCACAAAGGCCTGAACCAGCAGCGGAATATCTTCGATTCGCTGCCGCAAGGGAGGGACCGTGATGGGGAAAACGTTGAGCCGATAGAAAAGATCCTCCCGGAACCTGCCGGCGCGGATCGCCTCCTCCAGATTGCGATTGGTCGTGGCCACGATGCGCACATCGACCTTGATGCTCTTTGACGAGCCCAGGCGCTCAAACACGCCATGCTGGATCACCCGCAGCAGCTTGGCCTGCATCTCCATGGGCAGTTCCCCTATTTCGTCCAGACACAGGGTGGAGCCATTGGCGATCTCGAACCGGCCCAACTGGCGGGTATCGGCCCCGGTAAAGGCCCCTTTCTCCCGGCCGAACAACTCGCTCTCAATCAGATTGGCGGGCAGGGCGGCGCAGTTGACGGTGATCAGCGGCCGATCCTTGCGGGGACTTAAGTGGTGGATGACCTCGGCAATCAGCTCCTTGCCCGTGCCGGTCTCGCCGAGGATAAGCACGGTGGTATCTATCGGCGCGACCTGCTCGGCGCGATAGAGAACATATTTGAGGCCATCGCTTTGGCCGATGATATGGTCGAATTGCCGTTTCTTTTTGCTCTCCTGGTGAAAGTAAATATTCTCGATCACCAGCCGGTCTTGCAAGGTTTTGATTTCCGCCAGGGCTTTCAGCAGGGATTCCTCCAGCTGCGGATTTCTTTTTCTCCCCTGCTCCAGCTCTGCATTGTTCGTTCGCTGCTCGGTCCGCCGCTCCCGCAGGCGTCGTTCCGTGCCGTTGTGCCCTTGCAGCGGCAAACCTGAGCCAAGTTCATCCGTGGTGACATCGCGGATGCGGCACTGAATCATTTTTTGATGGTTCACCAGAAAAACACTGCTGATAAATTCCACGGCAATTGTCCTGCCGTTTTTTGTCTCCAGCGGCAAATTGCTGTACCGGACAAATCCTTTGCTCTGCAGCTCCGCAAAGGAAACCCGCCATTCCTCAACATCCTTGAACAGGCCGATTTCCCAGAGTTTCCTGCCCAAAAAATCCTCGTGCGAATAGCCCAGCATTTCCATCAGGAAAGGATTGACATCGGATATCTGCCCGGTCTCGGCATCGAGAATTAATATTCCCTCTCTGGCATCTTCAAAGAGACGGCGGAAGAAGGTTTCCGAGACCTGCAGCGCCTCCTCCAACTCCTTGCGTTCGGTGATATCGGTGACCGTGGTCTGGCAGAGGGGATTTTCGCCGGAGACTATGATGGAAGGAATGCTGTCAAGCTGGGCGTGAAATGGTTTGCCGTTTTCCTGAAAAAGCGTGAGGGTGCAGCACTGCCTGCCGCCCGTGGCAAATACCTTTTTTAAATGCAGATAAAACAAATCACCATCATCCCGGCTCATGAAAGAAGGAAAAGGCCTTTTCAGCATGGCGTCTTTTGCCAGACCCTGCTGCCGGCTGCCGGTGAGATTTACCGCGATTATCCGCCCCTTGCCGTCAAAGGTGTAATAACCGACCGGGGCGTGATCATAAAGATAGACGTAGCGGGCCCAGGATTCCTCAAGCTGGAGTTTGGTCCGGCGCAATTCCTCGTTCTGCAGGTCAAGTTCGATCTGATGCACCTGCAGCTCATGGATAAGCGCCGGAATATCCTCCGGCACGATATCCTGAACCAGCCTCGCCTTTTCGCGCAGCAATTGTTCCGCTCGTTTCCGGGTTGTGTCAACTTTTTTGCCGCGGTTTTTTTTATCAGAAGAATCAGGATTCATATTATCTGATTTATTCCATCCCTTTCCCTTCTGTCAATGAACAAGTTTACTGTCCTGCTCGAAACGGAATGCATCATCGTGCTCCGTGCTGTGGCATTGCAGACAGAGGTAGGGATCAGGAGATTTGTTCAGCTTCGCCTCTTCAGGATTTACCGTGTGGGCCATACCCGGGCCATGGCAGGTTTCACAGCCGACGTTGTGCAGAGAGTCGGGGAGCGACAGGGCCAGGGCTGGTTGTTTGTCGAGAATGGAAACGCCGGTGACGTGGCAGGGAAGACATTTGGTGTTGAATTGCTCTTTTTTCCGGACCAGGGTTTCATAGGCATGGGCATGGCGCGTCACCTGCCAGCGTTTACCTATTTCCGCATGGCATTTCAGGCAGGCCTGGCTGCCCGCATAATCGCTCAGGGTCCCCTCGCTGCTCCCGCTTCGGCCGAAAGCATTAATTTTATCCCTGGTTGCCATAATGATTTTCTCCAGGGCGGGATCATCGGCAATAGTCGGCATTACCGCTAAAAAGGTATTATCAAAGGTGGAATTCTCTGCTGATTTGCTCAGGTGCCGCGCTGCGCTGATTTCCTTTTCAACGGTTTTCAGCCGGGCAACCAGGGTGTTATAGGATTGTAAAGTTGCCGGGGCGCCCTGATAGACAATTTGCGGATCTCCCTGGCTTTCCATCTTTTTTATCTGCCAGGTCAACCGGTCAACCTCCTGTCTCAGCAGGGTCGCATCGATGGTCGCATCGCTCCACCTGCCGTTTTTCCCCCAGCTGATACGCAACTCACCTATGTATTTCCCCTGCTTTTCCGTCTGGCAGATCAAGGTGTTATTGGTCAGGACAGGATTCTGATTAGTGGAATACATCCCCGCCTGCACAATGATATGGATACCGGGAAATTTCTGACTGATCTGTTGGTTTTCCAGGGGAGATAAACTCGACAACAGAATGACAAGATCGGCCTGTCTGCCTATTTCCCGCACGTAATCCGGCAGCAGATCCTGCCAGGGAAGGAGGAGGTAGCTCTCCCGCTCCTGCGGTTCATTTGCCGCGCCGCTGCCGGTGAGGCCGATGACGGCTATGCGCAGCCCTGTTTTTTTCTTGATGATAAAGGGAGGGAAGAGGAGCTGTCTGTTTTGCCGGTCGACGAGGTTGGCGCTGAGCCAGGTGAAATCTGCCTGTTTGGCGAGCTGCTTTAAAAAATCCACTCCTGCGGCCAGATCCATTCTGGAAACCCCCACCGCCTCATAGCCGAGAATATTATAGGCCTCCACGACACCCGCGGCATTAATTTTTGCCAGATCGCAATGGCGGCCTGGAGGAAGTTTGCTTTTGTCAAACAGCAGTGCCCCGGCGTCAAGAAACAGCCCGTGGTCCTCTTTGATATCAAGCTGCTGGAAAAGGGTTTTTCTTTTGGACAGCCCGCCCAGCTGCTTCGGCCTGCAGCCGCAAGGTACGGTTGCGCCATGCACATCATTACTGTAAAAAAGGATGATTTCTCCGGGGGCCGCCGGTGCGGCAAAGAGCGGCATGGGAAAGAAAAAGGGGAAAATTACCGAGAGCAGACGCAGGCAAATAGTCATGGTTTTCTCCTTCAGGTTATCTTCCCTCACCACTATCCATCGGATCTTGCAATGATTCTCAACCAAATAACCTAACTGCTGATTGAAATCAATCTCTTTCCGCTGATCATGGCTGGAATATGAACAAGACGAGGGGAAGGGCGGGTTGGAAACCAGGAGTTAGAAGTCAGGAGACAGGAGCCGGGAGACAGAAGTCAGGAGCGGACGGCCATGGCAGGACCTGGCAAACTGCATATCAGCAATTGCCGGGTCCCGCAAAATCTGCCTCCGCCAGGGCCGCCCAGAGAGCAGAGACGACGACGCCAGCGGCTTCCCTAGATTTTGAATTTGTGCACCAGGGTCTGCAGTCTGGTCGCCAGCCTGGACAGATCGGCTGCGGCCTGGCTCAACTGCTGCACCCCCTTGCCGCTGTCCTGGGCCACCTGGCTCACCCCCTGGATATTTGAAGAAACCTCCCGGATGCCCAGGGACAGCTCTTCCATGGCCTTGTCGATCTCGAGAATGCTGGTATTGGAATCAGCGATCTGTCCGGCGATCTGCGAGGTGATATTGCCCTGCTCCTGAATGGAGCCGGAAATCGCGGTGGAGGAATCATTCACCTCCTTGATGATGACCGCCACCTCGGTCATGGCCGTTACCGCCTCACCGATGCTTTTCTGCACCTCACGGATGCTGGTGGAGATATTCTCCGCGGCCCCGGCGCTCTGCAGGGCCAGTTCCTTCACCTCGTTGGCCACCACGGCAAATCCCTTGCCGGCCTCCCCGGCCCGGGCCGCCTCAATCGTGGCATTCAAGGCCAGCAGCTTGGTCTGTTCCGTGATTTCACCAATTGTCTTGGTAACCTCATCAATCTCCGCGGCCGACGTCACCAGATTCTTGATTGTCTCATTGGCCTTTTGGGCCTTCTGGTAGGCCGTGTCCGTGATGCGGGCCCCTTCCTCGGCCTTGCTGCTGATCTGGGCAATACCCTTATTCATGTTTTCGGTGGCCCGGGCAACCCCGGCCACATTGGCCGCCACCTGGCCGAAGGTGGCTGACACACTGCTGGCATTGACATTGATTTCTTCCGTGGCGCCGGCCACGGCATTTGCCTGCACACTGGTCTCTTCCGCTCCGGCGGCAAGTTCCGTGGTGACTGCCGTCATTTCATGGGAGGATGAGGACACCACATCCGCCGTTTCCCTGATCTCAGCAAGCAGCTCGCGCAGGTTGGCGATCATCCGGTTCAAAGAAATGCTGAGCGTGTCCTTGTCCGAGGCGACTTTCACCTCGTTTACCAGATCACCGTCAGCGATCTTTTCCGCCATGTCGACCTTTTCCTTGAGACTGTCGCGCAAACCGTTCAGGGCAAGGGCAATGGCCGCGACCTCATCGCCGGATTTTTTGGCGTGGGCCGTCCCCGCGGACTGCTGCACCTCAAGCCGCTCCCCGAGATCACCGAGGCCGATCTTGACGCAGAAAGCCGCGCATTTCTGCAGGGGCAGGGCGATGCGATTGCTGATTGTCCAAAAAAGGGCCAGGGCCACCGCGCCGATGGCGACAAAAACAAGGGACAATTTCATGAGCAGAACCCGCTGCTGCCGCCGCTGGGCCTCTTTTTTCTCCGCCAGGATTTTCTGGACATCATCCAGATAGACCCCGGTGCCGATCACCCAGTTCAGCGGTTTAAAAAGCCGGACAAAAGAGAGCTTGTCCTGCTGCCGGCTTGTGCCGTCCGCTTGCTGTTTCCCAAAGGAATAATCGACGAAACCCTCCCCGGCCGCCTTGCTGACATCAACCATGGCCTTGAAAAAATTCTCTTTGCCGCCAAGGGCGGTATTAAATTTCGGGTCATCCAGCACCTTGCCTTCAAGTTCGGGCTGCAGGGGATGCATCAGCATCTTCGGCAGCGGTTCGCCCGTATCGTTGATCCACAGATAGCCGGCTCCGTCGGCATAGCGGATTTTGCGGATATCTTCCTTGGTCTGGGCAACGGCATCGGCGACGGCATCATCCACATAGACGCCGGTGCCGAGAATCCAGCCCCATTCCTTGACCAGCCGGCAATAGGAAAGTTTCGGCTGGGCCCCTTCCTTGCCCGGTTTCGGCCACAGATAATCGACAAAGCCCGCGCCGGCGCTCCGGCAGACCTCCACCATGGCAACAAAGAGATTTTTATTCTGCCCGAGCGCGCAGTTATATTCCGGGGCATCGAGAATCTTGCCTTCCAGCTTTGGCTGCAGGGGATGGAGAATGGCCTTGGGCACGGGAAGCTGATCATCAATGATGAAAATGTAGCCGGTGCCGTGGTCATAGCGCAATTTACGGATTTCCTCTCTGGCGAAATTCTTCGCCTCGTCCACGGTGATCCTGCCGCCTGCGGCGTCCGTTAAAGCCTGCTGCACAATGGAGTCGGCCATATCAATGACGTTGACCAGCCTGGGGCCGTAAACCAGCTGGAGATGCTCCTTGTCCTGGGCGGCCCGCAGATTCTGGTCGGCGATCTGCCAGGCGATGTTCACGTAATCCTGCAGCCCACTTTTGATCCGGCTCATCTCCCGCTTTTCAAAATCCGCAATATCCCTGCGGCCATCGCTGCTGATCACGCTCACCAGGGTAAGCCAGATAGAAATTGCCGACAGACCGGCAACAGCCAGAAAGGTTACGATGAGCTTTGTGCGGATCCTTACATTCTGAAACATTATCCCACCCGGTCAAAGAGTTTATTTAGAAATGTGCAGTAAGTAACTTTTACTGTAGGGGAAACGGGGATTTGAAGTCAAACTGAAATTCGTCAGGGGAGAAACTTCGATAAGAAAAAAAGGAAAGAAAAAAAGGGTAAAAAAACCCGCGGTATCTTTACTGGCGCAGGCCGTGGGGATATGCCGTCACCCCCGCCAAAGCGGGGGCCAGCTCTTAAGTAAACGGCTCAACTTTCTGACTTGATCTATTTTGTCGAAATAACGATATTTTTGTGACATAGTCGCTGCTCTGATCTCCGTCATGGGAATTCAGGAGACAGGAGACAGAATTCAGAATGGTTGATTTTATTACGTTTTATT
>JALNXE010000124.1 GCA_023230525.1 Desulfobulbaceae bacterium | reverse complement strand
TACAGGGACTCAAACAGCCCCTGGTCAATACCGGGCAGAAAAGCGGACAGCGCCTGATCATCCAGAGGGTTGCCCGCCGCATCAAGAATATCCGCCTTTCTTCTCTTGCGGCGCTGAAAGCAGATCTCCCGGCCGTCATCTGCCTGCAGACAGCCCGCCACCAGCAGATTCTCATTGGCATGCCGGAAACTGTCCGGGGTCCGCTCCGGAAAACCGTAGAGCAAGGCCTTGAGCCCGCGCAGGGAGCTGCTTTTGCCCGCTTCATTGGGGCCGTAGATGATATGCAGGCCAGGCCGTTCACCCTGAAAGTCCAGGGTGCTGCCCGTGAAAGGGCCAAAGGCCTTGAGTTCGAGCCGCTTGATCCTCATCCCTGACCCCCGCCATGCTGGAGCAGCCTGGCCGCCAGCAGCTCCCTTACCTCGGCCCGCAGGGTGTCCATCTGCTCCGGGGTGTCGGCCAGGAAAGGTTCGTCACCGGCAAAAAGCTCATGGGGCAGCCTGCTTTTAAAGGCCGGCAGATCCGACACCAGGCCAAGGAGTTCCTGCGCACCCAGCTGCAGCTCCTCCAGGGAGTGGAGCAGCCCGGCCAGCGCGGTATCCCGGCCGACCAGCTCGGCCAGCTCCGTCCGGCGCCGGGTCTGCAGCAGCACCTTTTCCAGCCACACCTCCCCGCAGGCTGCGGCCACGCCGCGCAGTTCATCGATCAACTCCCGGTCAGCAAGCTCGGCATGCACCGGACAGGCGCCGGCAAGGATCAGCCGCATGGCGAGCGGCCTGCCGTCACCTGCCAGCCGCTGGATTTCGATTGCCTGCCGCACCTGGGCGAAAACCGCCTCGATCGTCTCGCAGGCCGACAGATCAACCCGGCACAGCACCCAGCGCAGCACATCAAATTCCCGCTGTTCCACCGCCGCCACCCGGCCTTCCGCCACGGTGACCAGGGTCGCCCCCTTGGCGCCAACCTCCCGGATATGACGGCCCTGGATATTGCCGGGGAAGATGATCCAGGGGTCGCGCGCCACCACTTCCTGCTGGTGCACATGGCCAAGGGCCCAGTAGTCGTAGCCCGTGGCGCGCAGGTCTTCCACCGCGCAGGGCGCATAGGGCTCATGGCCGGCGCGCCCGGTGAGGGCGGTATGCAGCAGACCGATGTTGCAATAACCGGCATGTCTGGGGGGATAGAGGGAGGCGAGGTTTTCACTGACAGCGCCGGCGGGATAGCTCCGGCCATGGATGGCCACCTGGAGCTCGTCCAGCAGTTTCGTTTCCGCCTTTTTGGCGGAAAAGAGGGTGACATTATCCGGCAGGGGCAAGGCCCTGGTGGTATGACTTGCGGCATCATGATTGCCGGCCACGATATACACCCGGATGCCGGCATTCTTGAGCCGCCCCATGCGGTTGACGAAAAAGAGGCCGGTGTGGTAATCCTTCCACGGCCCGTCATACAGATCACCGGCGATAAGGAGGAAATCCACCTCCTCGTCGATGGCGAAATCAATGAGGTTGTCAAAGGCCCGCCGCGAGGCCCCGCGGATCTCCGCCACCGGGGCGTCCTCATAGGACTCCAGGCCCTTTAACGGGCTGTCAAGGTGAATATCGGCGGTATGGAGGAATTTGAACATGTTTTATAATAGTGAAAAGTGAGGAGTGAAAAGACAATGCCCCAGCAACACTGTTGTGTAAAGATTTTTCTTCTCACTCCTTAACTCCTCACTCCTCACTTCTTCCTCTCCCTCATAACAGATCAAGATCGCTGGCCCTGGCCCATTCCACGATCCGGTCAAATTCCTTTTTGAGCTGAGCCAGTCCTTGCGGCGTTTCGCTCATTCTGCCTTCCCGGGCCAGTTTCCCCAGCTCGGACCCGGCTTCGGAAAAGGCATGAGCGCAAACCGTGGCAGCGGTCCCCTTCAGGGAATGGCATACCTTTCTAAGCCTGGTCTCATCACCGGCCGCTACTGCCGCCTCCGCCTCTTCCAGCCACTGGGGGCCGCTCACCTGCAGCAGGTGCCTGAGCAGTTTCCTGGCCAGCTCCACCTTGCCGTTGCAGCTGTCATGGAGAAAGGCCTCGTAATCGATAAACTCCGCCTTTTTATGCTTCGGGGTGAGAGTGACGGTCTTCATGGCCAAATCAATACCGAGAACCTTTTCCATTTCCTGCCTCAGGGTTTTCATATCAATGGGTTTGGAGACATAACCATCCATGCCGGCGTCAAGACATTTCTGCCGGTCGATGGTCATGGCATGGGCGGTCAGGGCGATGACCGGAATATGCTCACCGCTCTGCCTCTCCCGTTTGCGGATCTGAGAAACCGCCTCGAATCCATCCATTTCCGGCATCTGCACGTCCATCAAAATGACATGAAAGGAATCATCCCGCAAGGCATCGAGCACCTGCCTGCCGTTTTCCGCCGTGGTCACCCGCCAGCCCTGGGCCCGGATCAGTTCACCGGCAAGCACCCGGTTGATCTCCTCATCTTCGGCCAGCAGCACATTGAGGGTATGCCGGCTTTCCCTGATGGAATGCCTGGTCACCAGGGGCAGCTCCGGTCCGGCATCCCCGGGCCGGCTCAGCACCGTCCGCATGGCCTCAAGAAGTTCGGTCTTGCTTACCGGCTTGAGCAGGTAGGAAACGATGCCGGCTTCCCGGCAGCGCTGCGCATCACCACGCTGGCCGGCGGCGGTCAGCATGATGATCCTGGCGTTGCCGTCAAGCTGGTGCAGCTGGTGGGCCGCGGCAAACAGCTGATCATGGTCGGGCAGGGAATCGACAATGATCACGTGAAAACGTTTCTCAGCCGTCATCCTCCAGGCTTCTTCGGCGGAACCCGCAATCCGCACATCCTTTGCCCATTCATTCAGCATCTCCTTTAACACAAAACGTTCCGAGGCCTCGCCGGCAACCACCAGAAAAGACAGGCGCTGCAGCTCGCCCACCGGCAGCGGCTCAAACTTCTGGGCTTGCCTGGCCTGGGTCTGCAGGAGCAGGGTAAAGTGGAAGGTGGTTCCCGCCCCCGTTTGGCTTTCCAGCCAGATTTCGCCCCCCATCATGGCAATCAGTTCGGCGCAGATGGTCAGCCCGAGGCCTGCGCCGCCATGTTTGCGGGAAGAGGACCCGTCAACCTGGCTGAAGGCCTGAAAAATCCTTTCCCGCATCTCAGGGGCAATGCCGATGCCGGTATCGGACACCGTAAAATGCAAGGCCATATCCCGCAACCCTTTCTCCAGCTTGATCCTGCCGGGATACTCTGCCGGTTGCGCCTGCCTTACCGCGACCTCTACCTTGCCCGCACTGGTGAATTTAATGCCGTTGCCCACCAGGCTGACCAGGATCTGCCGCAGCCGGCCCGGATCGCCGATATAACCGTCAAGCAGCTCAGGCGCGATTTCATAGGTGAGCTGCAGGCCTTTATCCTGGGCCTTGAAGGCCAGGATATTCAAGGAGTTGCCCACCACATCCGACAGGCTGAAGGGGATATGTTCAATCTCCAGGGAGCCGGACTCGATCTTGGAAAAATCAAGCACCTCATTGACCACATCCAGCAGCCGGTTGGCGGATGTTTTCACCATTTCCAGAAACCGGCGCTGGTCGGCGGAGAGCTCCGTGCCCAGCACCAGGTCGGTCATGCCCATGATGCCGTTTAAGGGGGTGCGTATTTCATGGCTCATATTGGCCAGGAATTCGCCTTTGATCTCACTGGCCGCCTCCGCCTCCTCCTTGGCCCGGCGCAGAATCTTCTCCGCCCGCACCATCTCGCTGACATCTTGGAAATCTTCAATGATGCCCATGAACTCTCCCTGTTCATTGCGCAGAGGGGCCGCCCTGAGCCGGCAGGTGATCAATTTCCCGTCAGCGCGCAGCTTTTCCACCTCAACCTCGACCATCTGCCGGTCAGCCTGCAGAAGTGATACCGGGCACTGTCCGGTATGGCAGAGCGGACCGGGAAACTCCTCGAAACATTTGCCCGCCTCCAGGGTCTCCTGGGGCGCTCCCGCCAGCCCTGCAAAGACATCATTAACCCTTAATACATTGAAATCCTTATCGATCATGCGCATGCCGTTGCCGGCGGTCTGAAAAACCTGGTCCAGCAGGTTATAGGAATTTTTCAGCTCGCTGATCATGGTGCTGCGCTCTGCTATTCTTTTTTCGCAGATTCTGATGATTCTCCGTGAAAAGAGAAGAAAGAGGGACGCCATGGCGAAACTGGTCAGGACAATAATCAGCCAGGTGCGGTTCAGAACCTTCTGCATGGTGCGGCTCTGCATCTCCAGATAGGTCCCGGCCCGGTCCGTCAAATTCTGCTGGGCGGTTCTGACCCCCGTGAAATCCTGGAACAGATGATTCCTCAGCCGGTCATGCTCCTGCTCCAGCTCGATGCGCTGCCGGTAAAAATGATACAGGCCGCCGGTGCCGGGGGCAATGATGTCACCTGCCGGCCCCTGCTGATAACCTTGGCCCCAGAAAGCGGCGGCAAATTCGCCGAGTTGCCCGCTGACCAGGGTCAATTCACCCGGCATCTGCCGGTTAAGCACCTGCAGGCTGCCGGCCATCCGCCCCAGCAGCTGCTGCAGGTGATTGATCTCGATCTGCTCCAGATGCTGCCGGTCTTTCTCCACCGCCATCAGTTCACAGAGCAGGGCAAGGGTCTGCACATCTTGACGCATCCCGGCCAGGGTGGCGGCAAGGGCCTCATTTTTGCCCATCCCCTGCCGCTGCGAGGCCCCGCTGCGCCGGTCCTGGCGGACAGACCCGCCCGGGGCGTTTTCAGCCTTTTTTTGCTGCAGATCCTCCAGCGCGGCAAGCTCCTGCCCCATCTTGACCAGAAGGTCCCGGGGCAACCGGGCAACCTGGGTATTGCCGTCCAGCAGCAGATGGTAGCGCCTGCGCCAGTCGGCGCTCTGAACCCGATTTTCCTCCAGGCGCTGCAGCGCTTTGGTGAAGTCGGCAAAAAATCCTCCGGTCCGGGTCGTCTCAGCCAGATGCTGGTATTTACCCAGCACGTCCAGAAAATTCGCCGGTCTGCTAACGCCGTCCTTCAGTTCCCCTTTTTCAAGCAGCTGATTAATGACCTCCCGTTCCAGCAGAATAACCCGGTTGACCTCCCGTTCCAGGGAAAGCATTTCCTGCTGCAGAGAGCGGTAGAGATCCATTTCCCCATTGATTTTCATGAAGGACCACCAGTTGAAGGCAAGAATAAACAGGCCGATGCCTACGCCGAAAAAGACGACATTTCTGAGCAAACGCGGGGAGTTATCCTGGAGGAGTGATCTATCGGGGAAATTCATGAATTTAATTTATAGCAATTATTATCATTGGTAAAGCGATAAAAGGACAACCCCGGAATTTGCCTTGCCATGCGCGGGTTTTACCAATAGAATTACAGAGGTTACTCACCTTCATCTCCGGCCCGGGATTTCCGATTATGGTTGACAAGAGTTTTTCGCCCAGCAACAGGGAAGATACCAGGACCCGCCTCAGAAATTTTGTGATTATTTTTCTGCCGGCGATCCTTGTCCTCTTCGCCCTTTCCTTCATCTTTTACCGGAAAGAGTCAAGCGCCAGAGAGGAACTGCTGATAAATAATGAAATATTCCTGCTGGAAAGCCAGCTGGAAACCTTGCGAACCCCCCTCAAAGCCGTGGTGTCCGACCTGAAGGTGCTTTCCTCCCACCAGGAGATGCTGGCCTTTCTTGACCAGGGGACAAAAGATTCCTTTACCGCCCTGGCTGCAGAACTGCTCGCCTTTTCCAGCCACCGCCGGATTTACGACCGGATCTGCCTGATCGACCGCAAGGGGATGGAAATCATCCGCGTCAACTACAATGACGGCCTGCCCAAGTTTGCCCCGCAGGAGGAGCTGCAGTATGTGGGAAACCGCGACTATGTCGAGAGTACCCTTAAGCTGAAAGCCGGGGATTTCTCCATGTCCCCCATGACGCTTAACAGTGACCTGGGCAGAATCGCCAATCCCCCCACCCCGGTGATTACCTTCGGCGTGGCGTTATTTGACCGGGCCGGCCAGCAGAAAGGCGTCATCATCCTGACCTATCTCGGCGACCAGCTGCTGCAGCCCCTGAAAAAACTCGCCCGGCAAAACCAGCGATCAATTTTTCTGCTCAACCGGCAGGGATACTTTCTCCTTGGACCGACGGCCCAGGCGGAATGGGGTTTTCTCTTTCCTGACCGGAAAAACCAGACCTTTCAGACCCGGTTCCCCACCGCCTGGGAAACCATCTCCGCCACGGAAAAAGGCCATATCCTCGATGGCTCGGGCCTGTTCACCTATCTTACCTTTTATCCGCAGTTATGTGTTCTTGAGCCAAGCAGGGCCTACCTGAATTCCGCCGGGCCATGCGGTTGTTATTCCGGGCAGAGCGAGGATTATTACTGGAAGCTCATCTCCTTTGTCCCGGCCGCCCCCTTACCTGGCGGCCCTGCTTTTCCCCTGGGCAAAAACCTGGTCCTTTTTGACGCCATTCTTTTGCCGCTCTTTGCCGCCGCTGCCTGGCTGCTGGCCGGCACAACGGCCCGGCGCAATGCTTCCCGGCAAAAACCGCGGGAATGAGACACACCTCTGCGGTGAAAATAGCTGATGACGTCTGGCCCAGGGCAAAAAGGGGGAGGCAACCAAGCGGTTCTTTTTTTGAGGCAAAGGGGCGGGTTTGACGCCCGCCCTGTTGCACGGTAACGAACAGGGAGGAGGATGGAGACATGGCTGATTCCGACGCTATTCTTAATGACTACCGGGCCAGCATCAGGGAAATCAACCGGCTTTTGCTGGTCGGTCTTTTTTTTGCCCTGGCCGCCCATCTTTATGTGATAGAGCCCTATTTCCAGCTCAAAAGCAGGGAGCAGGCCCTGCAGGGCTCCCTGCCCGCCATGGAGCAGTCCGTCAAGGCCCTCTCCCGGGAGGAGGTAAGAATCAACGAGGCGAAGCAGTCCGCCACCTCCGCCCTGCAGCAGATCCGCCAGCAGCTGATCCAGTTTCCGGATCAGCTGCGGAACGCCCTGCCGGATATCCGGGAGGCGCTCAGCCTGCGCAACATCCCTTTGTCCGGCCCATCCGCGGCAAATGCCCCCGATCTGCCGCCATACAATCAGTATGCCCAGCAGCAGCAGTACATGCAGCAGCCCCTGCCCCGCACTGCAATCACCCTGCCGGCGGAAATCACCGATTTTGCGGCAGCGGTCAACTGGTATGTCAATGACTGGTTTACCCGGCTGCTGGCGGAACTGGAAGAGCGGGTTGTCAAGCCGGTGGCCGGTCTGGGCAGCGGCCCTAACGCCAATGGGAGCAAAAATCTCAATGCCGTCAGCCAACAGGCGATTGATACGGTGAAAAATCAGATCAACGCCATTGATCCCGACTTCTGGCATTCCTATGGGGGGAGCGGGGGCAAGCTGGATGTGGCCTCCACCCTGCGGGACAGTATCGAGGCGGCCTTTGCCCCCCTGGAGCATGAGGTATTCGCCCTGCTTGAGGAGACCAACCGGCAACGCCAGGGCCAGGAAGAAAAGCTTGCCGCGCTCAATCAAACCCTTGCTGACACCAGACAGCAGATTACCTTCCTGTCTGACCGGCTGAAAGCCATTGAGTCGCCTTTCGGCCCCCTGCCGCTCAGGCTGACCGATCTCATCAAACTCTTTCCCTTGCTGCTCGTGGCCCTGGCCGTAAAACTCGCCATGGTCATGCGGGAGGGAGCTCTGCAGAAATCCCTGTTTCTGCAGATGGCAGACGGCGGCACTGAGACAACTTCGCAGCTGCGGCGGTATCAGCTGCGCTCGGTGCTGCTTGGTCCGTCCAGCCGCCTGCTTGGGCTAGCGGCCATGTCCGCCTGGCTGACAGCGCTGCTGGCCGTTTTCAGCCGTTCCGCCTGGCTGATCAGCAGCAAGCAGCAGATCATTATGGACAGCGGGGGGCAGGAGGTTTTATCCTTAAATCCGCAAATCTACCAGAGCGGCTGCCTGGCGGGTCTGGCGCTGCTGGCCGGAGCAGCGGCAGTCATGCTGAAAATATGCTGGCAGTCGGCCTCGTCCACCGTAGCCCGGCCACGGCGCCATAAAGGGTAACAGCGCAGCCAAGGGCTCCTTATACCCCTCAAGTGGGTACTGAAAAGAGTGTCGTTCCGCGCATTTCTCCGGCCAGGTTATTTTTTTTACAACGGCTTAGCCTCTTGCGGTAAAAAATACTTCCAGATTTTTGCGCAGTTCGGCCAGCATCTCCGCAAACGGGGCCTCCTCCTTACGCAAGGCGGCGGCTTCCACCTCGTTTGCCATGCGGGCCAGATCATCCAGGAAAAAATTAAGGAGAATGCCCTTCATGCCATGGGCCGCGAAATTGAGCGCGGCCATGTCGCCTGCGGCCTCTGCCCGTTCCGCCTCCTCGAGATGATCCTGCAGACTTTTCACCGTGATTTTGACAATATCGCTGATCTTTTCCGGCTTTAAGTTGTACTGCTGCCGCAGTTTGTGCTGCACGGCCTCAAGCACCGTGGCCGGGGCCGGCAGCTCCTGCGGCTCTTTTGCCGCAACCTCCCGCGGCCCGCCGGGGCCCGGGCCGGTCAATTTGTCAATCACCGCATACAGGGCCTGGGCATTAAAGGGCTTGGTCAGGTAGTCGTCCATGCCCGCCTCAAGACACTGCTGCCGGTCTTTCTGCATGGCATGGGCCGTCATGGCCACCACCGGCAGATGACCGTTGCCATAGACCCCGCAGATTTTCTCGGCCAGCCCGGCGTTTTCCCCTTCGGCCAGCCGGGGATAAAGCACCTGGGCGTCTGCCAGCCTTCCCTCCTCACAGAGACGGATAATTTTTGTGGTGGAAAACCCGTCCAGCACCGGCATCTGCACATCCATCAGCACCAGATCAATACTGTTTGCCGCCAGAAGACCGAGCGCCGCAACCCCATCGTCAGCCTCAATCACCCGGTACCCTCGCTGGGCGAGCAGAATTCTGGCCAACTCCCGGTTGATGGCGTGGTCCTCCACCAGCAGAATATTCACCTCCCCGGCAATTTGCGCCTGGCCTCCGCTCTTCACCCGGCTGCCTTCCGGCGGCCGGCCACTCACGGCAAAACGGATGCAGCGGGCCAGCTCCTCCTTTCTGCATGGCTTCATCAGAAAAAAGCATTTCCCGAGTTCCTGACACCTCTTGGAAATACCTCTTTCCACCGACGAGGAAAGAAGAATGAAGGGCATCCTGGCCTCACCCAGGCTTGCGTCAAGCTGTTCCGCCAGCTCAAGGCCGTTGAGCCCGGCCATGCGGTAATCGAGAATCAGCAGCCGGTAGGGCTGGGAGGCCCGGTTTGCCCGGTCCACCTCGCGCCTGGCCTCCTCGGCCGAGGCAGCCTCAGCCACCGGGAAGTTCCAGCCCCGTAAAAATTCCTTGAGAATGTACCGGTTTGTTTCATTGTCATCCACCACCAGCACCGGGAGCTTTGACGTATCAACCGGGAATACAGCCTGCCCCTTGGCGGCAACGCCCCGGCGAAAACGGGCGGTGAAGCGGAAGGTGCTGCCGCCGCCGGGGGCGCTTTCCACCCGGATCGTACCGCCCATCATCTCCACCAGCTTCCTGGCTATGGAAAGGCCCAGCCCGGTGCCGCCATGCAGCCGCGCCACCGAACTGTCCGCCTGGGTGAAGATGCCAAAGATCATTTCCTGCTTATCCGCCGGGATGCCGATGCCGGTATCGGAAACGGAAAAAGAATAGAGCAGCATATTCTCATCGGTTGGATCGGCTTGGGCCTGCTCGACCCGCACGACGATTTCACCCTGCTGGGTAAATTTCACCGCATTGCTCACCAGATTGAAAAGAATCTGGCTGAGACGCAGCTGATCGCCAACCACCTCCACCGGCAGGTCCGCCGGCAGATAGGAAAAGAGCTCGACCCCCTTTTAGTGGGCCTGGGCGGCAAAGGTCTGCACACAGGTCTCAATGGTTTCCCGCAGCTCAAAGGGCAGGATTTCCATTTCAAGCTGGCCTGCCTCAATCTTGGAGAAATCGAGGATATCATTGAGCAGCCCGAGCAGATTCTTGGCCGAACCCTGCACGGTATTGAGATAGGACCGCTGTTCATCGCTCAGCTCGGTCTGCAGGGCAAGATCGGTCATGCCGATGATGCCGTTCATCGGCGTCCTGATCTCATGACTGATGTTGGCCAGGAATTCGCTTTTGGTGCGATTGGCGGCCGACGCCTCATCCCGGGCCGATTCAAGGCTGTAGATCAGCGGATTGACAATGGTCAGCAGAACGGTTGCCCCGACCAGCAGCAGCACCAGGGCGACGCCGACGGATAAAAAACTCGCTTTAAAGAAGGCGGTCTGCATGTCATCAATGGCGATTTTCGAGGCAAGCCCCCAGCCGGTCCCCTCAATATGGGTGAAGGCCACCAGCACCGGCACGCCCTGATGATCAATAACCTGCTCGACCCCGGTCTTGCCCTGGATGGCCTGGCCGATAGGTTTCCGGCTGACTGAGGCCAAAGGAACCGCCGGCATCTCCACGCCGCTGGAATTGATAAAAAAAACCCTGTCACCCAACCGGCGGGCAATGACAAATTCCAGGCTCTTACTCCTCTTTTCATTCCTGTCGGAAAAAAAAGTGGTCATGCGTTCCGACTGGGCGGTAATCTCTGCCGCATGCCGGTTTAAGGCCAGCAGAAACTTATTGATGTCAAAAGCCTCGGGCGGGCTGTCGGCCGGGGAAAGGGCTTTCACATCCCTGATCAGGGCTTCAATCAGATTCGCCCGGCTGATGGTCATTTCCAGCAACCGGATACCCTGCTCCCGCACCGCCGTTTTGTGGAGGAAATAGATACTTCCGCCCACCACCAGGGCGAGGAGCAGAAAGATTGTCGAACTGAAGATGAATATTATTTTCTGTCGTTCATTCATGGGATCCGCATGGTTTGTCAGATGCACCGGGCGCCCTGCTTACCTTTGACTGTCTCCGGCAACCTTTTCGAGCCGTACAGTGATGATGAGCCCCTGATTTCTTGGTACTGAAATGCCGTGCCGGGACTTGCTACCCCAAGGGGCATAAATACAGAATCATCACATTTCCTTGATCTCGACAACCTGTTCCTTATTGACCCGCACATTCTTGCCATCCAGCGTCTGGAACTCATAAAATCCCGTGTCCTTGTCAAACTCCGGCTCATCGGCCATCTCGACCACCGTGCCGTCCTTGAGCATCATCCTATAGGGAGTTGAACAGGCAACAAGGGCCATGAGCGTAAATAAATAGATACCGGCAACCGCTCCTTTTTTCATATCATCCTCCAACCGCAGCTCTCCCTCCAGACGGTCGGGAGGCCTGCCTCATCATACTTTTTTTATAAAATCAACCATATCATACTTCCAGCGAATCTCCCGGCTTTCTTTTACTGAATGCGCCTGTCGAGACAGTCAATATTAACCGCATCCGCTGAATTTTCAAGAATTATCACTAACAATTCCCTGACGTTAATAACCGCTTCCCGCAGGTCCGCCCAGAGGGCGTTGAGGAGCCGTTACCAAATAACATGGCCATGTTATTATCTCAAACTTTCTGACTTGATCTATTTTGACGAAATAACGATATTTTTGTGACACAGCTGCTGCTCTGATCTCCGTCATGGGAATTCAGGAGACAGGAGACAGAATTCAGAATGGTTGATTTTATTACGTTTTATTCTGGCTCCTGATTTCTGGCTGCTGAATTCTCTGGAAACAAGCTGC
>JALNXE010000123.1 GCA_023230525.1 Desulfobulbaceae bacterium | reverse complement strand
TTCGCCGAGGTTGCCGGTTGCTACCAGAAACTGCCGGAACATTTCGGATACCTGCCAGTCAACCGAGGCCAGACCGCCGACAAACATGGTGATGGCCCAGATGCCGATGATGCCGCCGATTGCTGCGGCAATGCCGAAAAACACTCCCGATCCCTTGCTTGTTCTTTCCTGTGATTCCATGATATTCTCCCTGTCAGTTATCAATTATATCTGTTGATTACTCTTCCGGTTCCTGTAAAAGAAAGAGCTGTTTATATTGAAGGTCTTATCAGCCGCCGAGGATTGCTTCCAGCCATCCTGCGGCCAGGCGGACGATACCGTGTTGGGCAAGAGCACTGAGCAGACAGGCTGCACCCCATAATCCGCTCAGGACCGTGACTGCTACGATAACTCCCAAGCCGACTTCTGCCGCCTGTTGATCAATCGCCTCTTGGCTGGTGTCATCATCAATGGTGCTGTTTGCGGTCGTAGTAGCTTTCATGGTGTGCCTCCTTGCTATCTTGCGTTCTGTTTTTTTTATAATTGTCAACCGCCCATTATCGCGGAAATCCAACCCGAGATCATGCCGGCGATACCATACTGGGAGATGCCGCCGATGAGGCAGGCAACGCCCCAGATGCCGATCAGGGCGCTCAGGATGCCGATCAGGCCGATAGCGACCTGGGGAATGGCTTCTTGTTCATGGGCCTGTACTGTTGCGTTTGTCTTAGCTGTTGCGTTCATGGTGTTTCTCCTCTTGCCTGTCCTTATGGCCAATGGTTGTCTTTGCTTTATCCTAAAAGCATCTGCCGTGCCAAGGGGAAAGGCGACAATAGAAAATAGCATAACTGCATGAAATTAAATGATAAAATTTTATATCACGGCAGTCGTTCACAGGCCGGCTGGCTGTGGCGGGGGTGTGGCGCAACACAATGTGTGGCAGAGTCTTGCTACAGTGTTGTGGTGCGGCGCAGATGAGAAAAAATGAGGCATTTTGCTGCTAACTAGCTGAAAACGCAAGGAAGTAACCAAAAGGCGGCCCCGTAGGAGGGGAAAGAAGGCGCCTCGCAGTTACGAGGGGCAAAGGTGGAATGTTGTGCTGGGAGAGTGGCGAAAACAGCCCTGCCCCCCAAAAAAAAGGGTGCCCCGCAGGACACCCGTAACCAGGCAACAGCAAAGATTATTTCTCCAGTGGTTTATGGCAGAACCACCAGTCATAGCAGTCGTACTGTTTGAGCCGGTCCTTGGCCAGGAAGACATCGCCGGCAGGCGGCACGATGACCCGGTCGCCGAGCAGTTCGTTATTGGGCCAGTCGGCCGGCATGGCTCCCTGCTTGTCCGCGGTCTGCAGGGCCTTGACGGCGCGGAGGATCTCATCCATGTTGCGGCCGATTTCCTGGGGATAATAGATCACCAGGCGCACCTTGCCGAAAGGATCGACGATAAATACGGCGCGCACGGTATTGGTGCCCTTGCCCGGGTGCAGCAGGCCCAGTTTCATGGCGATCTGGTCGTTGGCGGCAATAATCGGAAACTGGATTTCCACATCCAGTTTTTCCTTGATCCATTCAATCCATTTGATGTGGGAGAAGACCTGATCAATGGACAGACCGATCAGCTCGCAGTTCATTTCTTTAAATTTGTCGAATCTTTTCTGGAAGCCGACAAATTCCGTGGTGCAGACCGGGGTAAAGTCGGCGGGGTGGCTGAAAAGCACGAACCATTTCCCCTCCAGGTCGCCGGGAATACTCATGGGACCATGGGTGGTCTGGACGGTGATTGATGGGAACAGGTCTCCTAAAAGCGGCATGTGCATTTGTTTTTCCTCCATTGTTAGTCTCCTTTTTTACGTGATTTTAGGTTATTTTATCTACATTCTTTGTCAGTCATTCATGGTGCCGCTCACCTGTTAACTCGGGTCCAGCAAAACAGCAGCCGACTGGCTGGATTCGAGCTTGCGGGCGGCAATAAAAATAAATTGGGAATTTTTTTCAGCTGTACAAACAACATAAAATTTGATATTGAAATAAGTAATTTTTACTAAATATATCCTAATTAACTAAATTGTAAAGCGAAAAAAGGAGGAGGAATGAAGAAAAAAATGAGAGGAAGGGAATTTTTGCTAATGGGAATGCTGGCAGTGCCCATGTTGCTGCCGCAAATGGCCGGGGCCATGGATAAGGTCGATACGCAGCTCTATCCTTATGCGCCGTCATTGGTAAACTGGGAAAAAAGCAAGGCGGAATTCACCCCGCCGGAAACATGCGCCGAGTGTCATCCGCAGCAGTTCGAGGAATGGACCGGGTCGTTACACGCCCTGGCTTTCAAGGATCCGGTTTACCAGGGTGAACTAAACAAGGCAGTCAAGGCGGTTGGCCATGACATCGCCAGGCAGTGCGAGGGATGCCATTCACCGGTGGGGGTGGTGACCGGGCAGGTGAAAGGCCCCGGCCTGACCGGGCTGAATTCCATAGCGCTCAACGGGGTATCCTGTGATATCTGCCACTCGGTCAAGAGCCATACCGGCTGGCAGACCCCCTACCACCAGCCGGAAAACGGCTCATTCGTCATGTCCCCAGGCAAGGAAACGGCAGACGGCGTGGTGCTGACCAAATACGGCCCCTACAAGCCTGGCGAGGATTGCGGCGAAGGCTTCCATGAGTGCGTGGAGCAGCCCCTGCACAAGACCACGGAGCTCTGCGCCAACTGCCACCAGGTGCATCATTATGAAAGCCATACGCCCCTGGAATCAACCTACCGGGAATGGAAGGATGGCCCTTATTCGGTGAAAAATATCGCCTGCCAGGACTGTCATATGGTTGATTATGACACCTTTGTCCGCTCAGCCGATGAGTTCAAGAAACCTGAACGGGGTGAATTCCGCCACTATTTCAACGGCGCCAATTTCCTGCTCTATTATCTGCTGGAGCAGGCGGCCAAAAAAGGCGGGGACGAGGCCCTGGCCGCCAATGCCCACAATAAGTTTGAAATGGCGGTAAGCCGCCTCAAGGCCGCCGCCGAGGTGGAGGTCCTGCCCATTTACCGGGACAACAAGCTGGCCGAGCTCAAGGTGCGGGTGCACAACAAACGGGCCGGCCATAATCTGCCCACCTCGCTGACCAATATCCGCCAGATCTGGCTGGAAATGACGGTCAAGGATCAGAACGGCAAGGTGATCATGACCACCGGCACCGTGGGTAAAGACGGCGAGCTGCCCGCCGAGGCCCGTCTGTTCAACTCAGACGGCATGGGTGATGGCTTCCATTTCCAGGTGGACCCGTGGAAGGTTATTTCCTTCTCCCGCCATGAAACCATTCCGCCCAAGGGCTATAAGGATGTCTATTACGGGATTAGCGCACCCCAGGCCCCAGGCCCGCTGTCCGTTGAGGTGAAGCTGCGTTACCGGCAGGCGGAGCAGAAGATTGCCCATGCCCTGCTGGCCGCCGTGCCGACCGATATCGACCTGGCCGCCACGTATGGCCTGACCGCCATGCCGGATCTGCCGGTGGTGGATATGGTGGAGAAGACGGTATCCGTGCCTGCGGCCAAATAACAACCGCCGGAGGAAGGGGCTGATGCCGCTCATGGCATCAGCCCTTTTTTTGCGGTTCCTCTCCATTGAAACAAACAGTTCTTATATTTCCAGCATACCCTGCAGTTGTCCTTATTCGAGGCGCCCCGGTTCGACTGCTAGGATAAGCGCTTCTTGGCGGAGGCAGCGCCGCTGTCACGCCGCTGCTTTCCTCGGGCTCTCGCAGCTCCTTTTGTTTTTTCCGCATACTGAGGCTGAGATCTGCCGCCCCTGCGCGGTTTGTTGCTGCCGCTTTTTTGCTCACCGCCCGTTTCGGGCTCTGCACCCTGCTTCTGCTCCTGCTTTGGCTTTTTCGGTTTCTTCGGGCGCACTTTCAGCAGGCGGGTTAATGGGACATTATGCGTCGGGATAAAACCGGTCTCAACCTCGCGCACAAGAGTATGGCCGATCAGGGTCTCGATGCCGGAGAGCAGGTTGACCTCATCGGCACTGACCAGAGAGATTCCTTCCCCCTCGGAACCGGCACGACCGGTACGGCCGATGCGGTGAACGTAGTCCTCCGGAACTTTGGGCAGATCGAAATTGATCACGTGGGGCAGTTCGCTGATGTCGATACCGCGCGCGGCGATGTCGGTGGCGACCAGGACACGGATCTTGTTGGCCTTGAAGTCGGCGAGGGTGCGGGTACGCTCTCCCTGGCTCTTGTCACCGTGGATTGCCGCAACGGAGATGCCGTCGCGTTCAAGTCGCTGAACCAGGCGGTCGGCGCCGTTCCTGGTGCGGGTGAAGACCAGCACCTGCTCCAAACCTTTGTTGCGCACCAGATGGCTGAGCAGGGCCGGCTTGCTGCTCTTGTCTACCTCATAGACCCACTGCTTCACGCTCTTTGCCGCTGAGTTTCGCGGGCTGACCTCTATCTGTACCGGATTTGTGAGGAGATCGCTGGTGAGTTGGCGGATGCCGCTGGAAAAGGTGGCGGAAAAGAGGAGGTTCTGCCGCTTTTTCGGCAACAGAGCGATGATCTTGCGGATATCGCCTATGAACCCCAGGTCGAGCATCCGGTCTGCTTCATCGAGCACCAGAATCTCAACTTGCGAAAACTTCACGGCATTCTGATTGAAAAGGTCAAGTAAACGTCCCGGCGTTGCCACCAGTATATCGATCCCGCCGCGCAGTTTCATCATCTGCGGATTGATTTTCACCCCGCCGTAAACCACACCCGACTTAAGCGAAAGGTGTTTGCCATAGGTGGCAACGCTTTCGGCCACCTGCACCGCCAGTTCTCGGGTCGGCGTCAGAATCAAGGCGCGGATGTGGTTCGCCTTCACTTTGGCGCCGGTGGCAAGACGTTGCAGCAGCGGCAGGGTAAAGCCTGCGGTTTTGCCGGTGCCGGTTTGGGCTGCGGCCATGACATCCTTACCGGAGAGGGCGGCGGGGATCGCCTTGAGCTGGATCGGAGAAGGAGCGGCATAGCCCTTTTCTTCAAGAGCACGGAGAAGGGGCTTTGCGAGTCCGAGGGAAGAAAATGACATAGGGCTGTTTCTCGATAAGTGGTTGATGGTCGCGGCAGCGGCACATGGAGTTGCCTGACGGGATAGAGAGATTGTGCGTTGCTGAGGATTATACCCATCCCCGGGGTAGATTCAACAGATATCGGGATACAAGCCGGACATTATATGCTCAAGGTGATGCTTTTGCGTAAACGGGCTAGGGCCGCTATGAAGAAAACCGCGCCGATAAGGCTGACTGCAGCATAATTGGGCCACACCACGGCAAAGCCCGCCCCGCGGTAGAGGATTGCCTGGGCGAAGGTGACGAAATGGGTGGAGGGGGCAAACTGCATGATGGTCTGCAGGATCTCCGGCATGCTCTCCCGCGGGCTGCTGCCGCCGGAGAGGATGTTCATCGGCAGCACGATGAGAATGAACAGCAGGCCGAGCTGGGGCATGGAGCGGGCCACCGTGGCAAAAAAGATGCCCATGGCCGTGGAGGAGAAGAGATAGAGGGCCGTGCCGCCCAGGAAGAGGGGGATGGAGCCGGTGATTTGCACCTGCAGCAGCCCCGTGATCACCAGCCAGAGGGACAGGCCGGCGGCCACCAGCACAATGAGGCCGTTGGCCCAGACCTTGGCCGCCATGATCTCGAAAGGGGTAAGCGGCATGACCAGCAGATGTTCAATGGTGCCCCGCTCCCGTTCCCGCATGAGTGCCGCCCCGGTGAGGACCATGCTGAGCAGGGTGATGTTGTTGATCAGCTCCATGACGCTGACAAACCAGGAGGTGGTCAGGTTCGGGTTGAATTTGACGCGCGTCAAAAGTTCAACGGGTAAGGGGGCAGGCCCGCGAAAGCCCTGTATGAACTCCCTGATTTCCCCGCCGATGATGTTCTGGATATAGCCGTCGCCGATGCCGGCCTGGTTCACCGCCGTGGCGTCAACATTAACCTGGAGCTCGGGATACCTGCCGGCCACGACATTTTTTTCAAAATCAGGCGGGATATCGATGACAAAGGTATACAGACCCGAATCCATGGCCGCGTCAACCGCCTCGATGGCAATCAGCTGCGGCTGCCGGAAATAGGGGGGCCGGAATGCATCGGCAATCCGCCGGGAAAGAGGCGAGCGGTCCTCATCGACAATGGCGATGGCCGTGTTATGCAGTTCATGGGAGATGCCGTTGGCCGCGCTGTAAATGCCGAAGGAGAAGGAGTAGATGACGGCGATGAGCAGCACCGTGTCATGAAAGAGGCTGCGCAGTTCCTTTGCCCCCAGTTGATAGATGTTGATCAGCTTTTTCATGCTCAGGCCTCCTGTTTGCGCAGCAACACCAGGCTCAGCACGAGCAGCACCGGGATAAAACAGGCCAGGGCCGTAAACTGCGCGGTCAGGTCATGGAAGCCCAGGGCCTTGGTAAAGGTGCCGACGCTGATTGACATGAAATAGCCGGCCGGAAAGTTCTTGCCGATGACCGCCGCCGCGCCGCTGAGGGAGGAGACCGGGGTGATCAGCCCGGAAAACTGGGTGGCCGGCACCAGGGTCAGGACAAAGGCGGCGATGAGGGCGGCGATCTGCGTGCGGGTAAAGACCGACACCAGCAGACCAAGAGCGGTGGTCACCGTGACGTAGAGCAATGCCCCGCAGGCCAGGGCCGGGAAACTGCCTTTCAGCGGGACCCGGAAGATGAGCATCGACATGGCAACCAGCACGAGAAAGTTGAACATGCTGATGCCGATATAGGGCAGCTGTTTGCCCAGCAGAAATTCCAGCCGGGTCACCGGCGTGGCGTACAGGTTGGCGATGGAGCCCAGTTCCTTTTCGCGCACAACCGCCACGGCCATGAGGATGGCCGGCACAAAGACCAGCAGCAGGGAGATAACCGCCGGCACCATGGCGTTGACGCTCTTAAAATCCTGATTGTAGCGGTAACGGGTTTCGATGCCGGCGGGCAGGAGCCGCGGTTTGCCCCCTGAGGCGCTCAGGGCAAGCTGGGAGAGATAATCAAGATGCACGCCCTGGACATAGCCTTTCATGGTCTCGCCCCGGAAGGGCATGGCCCCGTCAATCCAGACCGACACCACGGGTTGGCGGCCCCGCTTGAGGTCCTTGCCGAAGCCGGGCGGGATCTCGATGGCCAGCTGCAGCTCGCCGCTCATCATGCGCTGCTCCAGGCTGTCATAGCCGGTGAGCGGCGGCTTTTCGCGGAAATAACGGGAGCCGGCATAATTTTCCAGGTAAACCCGGCTTTCCGGGGTCTGATCCCGGTCGAGCACCGCGTAGGAGAGTTTGTCCACATCCAGGGTGATGCCGAAGCCGAAAATAAGCATGAGGATGGCAGTGCCCAACAGGGCGAAAACCAGCCGGATCGGGTCGCGGCTCAGTTCCTGGGTCTCCCTGCGGGCATAGGCCAGCAGCCGGAAGGGGTTGAAAAACGCAGGGGCCGGGGCGCCGTTTCCGCCAAAGCGCTCCCGGGCGGCTCCAGCCAGGGGCGCATCAGGGGCGCTGACGGCCATGTCGTCTCGTTCGGCCTCCTGCAAATAGGCGATGAAGGCCTCTTCCAGTGTCTGGCAGTTTCTGGAGCTGATCAACTCCCCCGGCGCGCCGCTGGCCAGCACGCGGCCGGCATGCATCAGCGAGATGCGGTCACAGCGGCTCGCCTCGTTCATGAAATGGGTGGAAACAAAGATGGTGACGCCCTGGTGCCGGGAGAGATCGATCAGCAGCTCCCAGAACTGGTCCCGGGCCACCGGATCGACGCCGGAGGTGGGTTCGTCCAGGATCAGCATGTCCGGCGCGTGGATCACGGCCACGGCCAGGGACAGACGCTGGCGGATGCCCAGGGGCAGGCTTTCGGTCGATACGTCCAGATAGCCGCCGAGGGCAAAGCGGCCCACCAGTTCATCGATCCGGCCGGCAATCCGCTTCGGGGCCAGGTGAAACAGGCGGGCATGGAGCAGCAGATTCTGCCGGACGGTGAGTTCCGTATACAGGGAAAAGGCCTGGGACATGAAGCCCACCCGCTTGCGGGTCTCCAGATTGTGGGCGTCAACGGCCTGGCCGAACAGTCGGGCCGAACCGGAAGTGGCCGGCAGCAGCCCGGTGAGCATTTTCATGGTGGTGGTCTTGCCGCAGCCGTTGGAGCCGAGAAAGCCGAAGATTTCGCCGCGCTCGATGGTGAAGCTGACCCGGTCCACGGCGGTGAAGCTGCCGAAACGTTTGGTCAGTTCCTGAGCCTCAATGGCCGGCGGGCCATCCCCGTCTTTTGCCCGCGGCGGCACAACCAGGCTCTGGTGGCCCTGGCGTTTTTCCTCGGGCAGCAGGCGGATAAAGGCGGTGTCCAGGTCATTTGCGCCGGTGCGGGATTTCAGTTCCGTTGCGGTGCCGGTGGCGAGAATCCTGCCCCCATCCATGGCCACCAGCCAGTCAAAGCCCTCCGCCTCGTCCATGTAGGCGGTGGCGATGAGCACGCTCATCCCCGGCCGGCGGGCGCGGATGCGGTCAATGAGTTTCCAGAACTGGCGGCGGGACAACGGATCGACGCCGGTGGTGGGTTCGTCCAGGATCAGCAGGTCCGGGTCGTGGATCAGGGCGCAGCACAGGCCGAGTTTCTGCTTCATGCCGCCGGAGAGTTTGCCGGCCGGCCGGTCCTTGAAGGGGGCCAGACCAGTGCTGGTGAGCAGCTCGTTGATGCGCCACTTGCGCTCCTGGCGCGACTGGCCGAAAAGGCGGCCGAAAAAATCCACATTCTCGAACACCGACAGGCTCATATAGAGGTTGCGGCCCAGGCCCTGGGGCATATAGGCGATGCGCGGGCAGCTCTGTCTGCGGTGCCGGGGGTTGCGCATGTCGCCGCCGAACACCGCGACGCTGCCCTGCTGGATGCGGCGCACCCCGGCAATAAGGGCAAGCAGGGTGGATTTACCCACCCCGTCAGGGCCGATCAGGCCGGCGGTGCAGCCGGCCGGAATCCGCAGATCCACCCCGGCCAGGGCAAACACCTTGCCGTAACGATGGCTGAGCCCGGCGACCCTGGCGATATCATCCGGCATCCCACTCATGGCAGTTTCCGGTTTCTGACATCCTCCGGCCATTCGGCCTGGGGGGCAAGGCGCACGTATGCGACGCCCGGCACCCCTGTTTTCACCATGGCCAGATGCTTCCGCAGCAGTTCGGGATCGATCTTGACCTTGAGGCGGAACATGAGTTTTTCCCGCTCGGTCCTGGTTTCAACGTCTTTTGGGGTGAACTGGGCTTCCGGCGCCACAAAGGAAACCCGGGCCGGCACAGCCAGATCGGGCCGGGCGTCAAAAACAAGCCGGGCCTCGGCGCCGATACTCACCCGGCCGGCCTGGCTAGTGGGCAGGAAAATGGTCATGTAGACATCGGTCAGGTCCAGCACCGTGGCGACTTTGCCGCCTGCGGCCAACACTTCCCCCGGTTCCGCCAGCCGGTAGAGCACCCGGCCGGCCACCGGCGTGGTCAGGATGCTGTCGGCGATATCAACCTGGATCTTTTCCGCCTTGGCCACCGAGGCTTCTATCGCCGCATCCGATTCCTGTTTTTTTGACTCCACCTCATTTAATATGGCCTGGGTGGTTTCCATCTTGGTCCGGTCGGTATCAACCTGTTTCGAGGCCAGGGCATCCTCTGCGAAAAGTTTCCGGGATCTTTCGTAATTCTTTTTGGCCAGTTCATACTCGCTCCGGCGCTGTTCAATCAGGGCCAGGGCGGAGGTTTTTTCGTTGCGGGCCTTGCGGGTTTCGGCATTAACCTGCCGGAGTTCGGCCTGCAGGGATTGGGTGTCCATCCGCGCCACCACCTGGCCGGCTTCAAGAAAATCTCCTTCATGAACCAGAACCTCGGTAATGCGTCCCGCAAGCTTGGTGGCGATGTCAACCTGGGTCGCCTCCAGCCGCCCGTTGCCTGAAGCAATCCCCTCGGGCATGGGCGATCGGCGCAAGCTCAGCCAGCCGTAGATCGCCAGGCCGGCAACAACGAGCAGAACGGCCAATGCCAGCCACCATCTGCCGGAACCGCGTTCAGTCATGTGATGCTACTCCTTATGGGAAAATGAAAATACGGCAAGTGTTAAAGTGGGCATAAATACGTATTTTATATTGCTTTCCACGATCTGTAATCACTATTTTTTGTAAATCGATGGGATAAGGGCAAATGCGGCCGGGAATGGCGGGTGCTGTTTTGATCTTTTCAGGGCGTCTGGGGATTTTTTATGGCAAGTGCCGACATTTCTTGCCACCCGCGCAAGAAAGGGTTATTTCTTGGTGAAACCGATTAAAAAACACTATCAGTTCGATGAGATGTGAAATCCATGCAGATACCCGCAATCCTCTACCGTCTGGCCGTGGCCTGTTGGCTGGGCGGGGCAACCCTGTTCACCTTCGTTCTCACCCCCAGCATCTTTAAAGCGTACAACCGGGACATGGCCGGCGGGATTGTCGGCGTCCTCTTTCCCGGCTATTTCAAATGGGGGCTGGCCTGCGGCGTGATCGCCCTGGTGGCCCTGTTCTTTTCAACCGCCAGGCACAGGACCGCAGCCGCCGTCATCATCGCCCTGATGCTGGCCATTACCGCGGGGCAGGCCTTGGTGATTGAACCAAGGGCCGCGGCCCTGAAAAAGGAGATCCCCTCCTTTGTGACCACCCCGCCGGATGATCCGCTGCGTGCCAAATTCAGGAAATTACATGGGATATCTGCCGCCGGCAACCTGGCGGTCATCGGCGGCGGGATCGCCCTGGTGATCCTGCTGTGAGAGAGAGTCTGCCACGGACGGAGTGAGCTGCATTGATTACCAGAAAACTGATCCAGGCAATAAAAGAACAATATGCCCTCAACTGGGAGGGCATCCACGGCATCCGCCACTGGGGCCGGGTCTACGCCAACGGCTTGCGGCTGGCCGAGGGAACCGGGGCCAGGCTCAGCGTGGTCAAGCTGTTCGCCGTTTTCCACGATGCCGGGCGGCTGAACAATGACCGGGACGATGGCCACGGCCCGCGCGGGGCCAAGCTGGCGGAAGAGTTGCGCGGCCGCTATTTTGATCTGCCCGACCCCGATTTTGAGCTGTTGCTCATCGCCTGCAGGCAGCACACCGTGGCCAGAACCCATGCGGACCTCACCGTCCGCACCTGTTTCGATGCCGACCGGCTTGATCTGGCCCGGGTCGGCATCATGCCTGACCCGCAATACCTCTGCACGGATCCAGCCAGAACCCCGGAAATCATCACCTGGGCCAATGAGAGAAGCCTCAGCAACTTTGCGCCGGACATCGTCACCGTGTGGAATGGGTGACAAGCGGGGGACGGCGGCCCAGGCCATGCTTTACTGACAGAGCGGGGAAGGTATCAGGCGAGAATATACTCAGGAATTCACTCATATTTTCCTTGCAAAAGTATTGCACCTGATAGAATAGTGGCATTGTTGGGATTGACTATTATGTGCGGATAAAAGCCAAAAGCGGACTTGCCCCCCTTTCTTCAGCTTTCTTTAGTCGGCTTAAAATATTGGTATGTATTTTGCTTTTATCACTAACTCCACAAATATTGCTATTGATAGGATGAATTCCGTCCAGCTAATAACTTGTTGAACTAAACCGCTACGCGGAAATAAAACACCCCGAACTCACTCCACTCTTTCTGGCATCACATTCATTCGGAGTATCAATGTGTTAACTTAATTTCATCCTTCCATTACAATACCTCC
>JALNXE010000122.1 GCA_023230525.1 Desulfobulbaceae bacterium | reverse complement strand
GGTACATGAAATTGTCGAAGACCTGCAGGGGCTGGTGCATGATGCCCTGATGCAGGAGTTCCCCGGCCTGAGAAAAGAGTATGAGAAAACATTGATCTGGGAGCGCGAGTTTTTCCTGGAAAAGATATCTTCCCCATGAACATGCCATTACCGAGAAATTTCCTGCTGTTGTGCTGGGTTATGCTGCTGCCGGCCCTGCTGTTGAACCCGGCCGGGGTGAGCGGTAGGGAGTCCGCCCGCATTGAAGATATTGCGCTGATGAATTCCGAACATGACCTGCTGCTCTATTTTACCCTGAAGAATGCCTTTACCGAGGAGATGGTAAAGGGGATCGAAAACGGTATCCCCGTCACCTTCAGTTATTTTATCGAACTCAGCCAGATTCCGGTCGGAGAGCCGGAAAAAAAGATCATCAGCCAGGCCTTTGATCACACCTTGAATTATGATCCCCTCAAGCAGGAATATGCGGTGGAAATGGAAGAGCGGAAGGTGAGCGTGATCACCTTCAAGAGTTTTGCCGAGGCAAAAACAGCCATGACCGATATCCATGATCTGCAGCTTGCCGAACTTGCCATGCTGGAAACCGAGGGCAACTATATAGTGAAGGTGAAGGCCAAGCTGGCCAAAAAAACCTTGCCCATGAACTTTCAATACATCATCCCCTTCTGGCAGCTCTGGAAGTTTGAAACCGACTGGTACTCTCTCTCGTTCACCTATGGAAATACCGGATCAGCAGCAAAGAGATGAACGCAAGCGGCGCCGGGTCTGGACAGTCATTTTATGCTGTCTGGTCCTTATTCCGCTGCTGACTTTTGTTGAAACCAAGGTTTTTCAGCTGGGCGCCGTGCCGTTTCCGGTCAGCGGCAACGTGCTGGTTTTTGTCATCATCAACTGCAATGTCTTTCTCCTGCTGCTCATGGTGTTTCTGGTGCTGCGCAACCTGGCGCAGCTCGTTTTCGAGCGCAAAAAAAAGATACTCGGCACCAAGCTGCGGACCAAGCTTGTCATTTCCTTTGTCTCGCTTTCTCTGATCCCCACGGCGCTGCTGTTTTTTATCTCCCTGCAGTTCGTCTCCACCAGCATGGATTACTGGTTCAATATCAAGGTGGAACAGTCGCTGCTTGAGTCCCTGCACGTGGCCCAGGACGTGTATCAGGAAAAAAGAGAGGAGATGCAGAGGCTGGGGGCAAATGTCGCCCGCCGGATCGAATCACGCGACCCTGTGTGGACAGGGACTTCCTCGCTTGATGCCTTTCTGGCCGATATTGTTGACCGGCACGGTCTGGCCAACCTCGAGATTATTTCCCCGCAGCGCACCATGGTAACCAGAATTACGGCCCCGCAGTTCAAGGATGGGGCCTATGTGCCGGAAATCCTGCCGGACCTGTTGCGTAAGGCTTTAAGCGGGGACGCCAAGCAGATCGCCATCCAGAAGACGCCAGGGGGGGAGCTGGTGCGCAGTCTCATTCCTTTCACCCTTGGTTCTGCCGGGGGCAATCCGCACGTTTTGATCGTCTCCGCCCTGATCCCCCAGTCCCGCCTGGACAGAATGGGGATAATCTCCAGCGGGCTGGAAGGCTACCGCCAGCTGATGCAGCTCAAGCAGCCCATCAAGACCAGTCTGCTGGTGATTCTGCTCATTGTCACCCTGCTTATTGTTTTCAGCGCCATCTGGTTTGGTTTTTTCGTGGCCCGCAGTCTGACGGATCCCATTGACAAGCTGGCCATTGCCACCAGAAGGGTGGCGGACGGCGAGCTTGATTTCGTGGTGGAAACCGATGCCGGGGATGAAATGGGCACCCTGGTTGAATCGTTCAACCAGATGACCCGTGATGTGCTGGCCAGCCAGAAGGAACTGGAGGCCAGCAACCAGGAATTGGAAAACAGAAGGCGCTATACGGAAATTATCCTGCAGAATGTGGCTGCCGGGGTCATCTCGCTGGATGCGGACGGGCGTATTACCACCATCAACCGTTTTGCCGAGGAACTGCTGAAAATTGATAAGCCGGCGATTTTGAACTATGATTACCGGCAGGTTTTGAATGCCCAGCATCAGGAGGTTCTCAATCACTTTTATGCCGAGCTTGAACGGAGCGGCAAGGGGGCCATCGAGCTTCCCCTGCGGCTGAAGGTGCGGGGTGCTTCTTTCTCGCTGCGAGTTAATATGACCCGTCTGGTCGATGAATACGGCAAGGAGCTTGGCGTGGTGCTTGTTTTTGACAATCTGACCGAACTGGAGAAGGCCCAGAGGATGGCGGCGTGGCGTGAGGTGGCCAGACGTATCGCCCATGAGGTGAAAAATCCCCTGACCCCGATTCAGTTATCCGCCCAGCGGCTGCGCAAAAGGTATCTGGAGCGGTTGGGTGAAGAGGGCGAGGTTTTTGATGTCTGCACGAAAACCATTGTCAATCAGGTGGACGAGCTGAAGCGGCTGGTCAGTGAATTTTCCAATTTCGCCAGGATGCCGGCCGTGCAGAAGTCCATGAACAGCCTGAAAGAAATGGCGGAAGAGGCCATGGTTCTTTTTCGCGAAGGCCATAAAAATATCAATTTTATATTTGCCTGTCCCACGGAAGTGCCGAAATTCCCCTTTGATCTCAAGCAGATGAAAAGGGTGCTCATCAATCTTTTGGATAATGCCGTGTCGGCGGTAGGCGATAAGGGAAACGTCACGGTGGAGATCTCGGTGGATGACGAGCAGAAGCTGGTATTTCTGGAGGTGCGGGATGACGGGCCCGGCGTTAACGACGAGGATAAGCATCGTCTGTTTGAGCCTTATTTTTCCACCAAAAAATCAGGAACCGGCCTGGGGCTGGCCATTGCCAGCACGGTTGTGGCCGATCATGGCGGCTATATCAGGGTAAAGGACAATCCGCCCCGGGGCGCCAGGTTTATTATCGAGCTGCCGCTGGCCTAGCAGGCAGGGCGATGGCGTTCCAGAATTGTTAAGACTCAACTTTCTGACCTGATCTATTTTGTCGAAATAACGATATCTTTGTGACATAGTTGCTGCTCTGATCTCCGTCATGGGGAATTCAGGAGACAGAATTCAGAATGGTTGATTTTATTACGTTTTATTCTGGCTGCTGAATTCTCTGGAAACAAGCAGCGGGGACCATGAAGATATCAATTTAATTTCAACATGTTACCACAACTCAGAAAGTTGAAATTAAGAGGAAGGTCGCGGGAAATGGCAAAAAAAGTGATGATTGTGGATGATGAGGCCAGCATCAGAGAATCTCTGGCCGGCATTTTGTCGGACGAGGGATTTCTCCCCGTGCCGGTTGAGTCTGCGGAAAAGGCCTTTGAGGTGCTGAATCAGGAGAAGATCCACCTGGTCCTGCTTGACATCTGGATGCCGGGCATGGATGGCCTGGAGGCCCTGCCCCGCATTAAAGAACAGTTTCCCCATCTGCCGGTCATTATGATATCCGGCCATGGCAACATCGAAACCGCGGTGCAGGCCACCAAGATGGGAGCCTTTGATTTCATTGAAAAACCGCCCTCATATGACAAAATAGTCCTGTCCATCAATAACGCCCTGCTCGTCTCCAATCTGGAGGAGGAAAACCTCATTCTCAAGGAGAAGAACGCCAAGAAATGGAGAATCAACGGCAGTTCGCCGGCGATTATCAGTGTCCGGCAGCAGCTGGAGCGGGTGGCGCCCACGGATGCCTGGGTGTTGATCCGCGGCGAGCACGGCACCGGCAAGGAACTGGCGGCCCAGATGATCCACCGTTTGTCCGCCTCCTCTGAAAAACCGATGATTGAGGTCAACTGCGCGGCGATCCCGGAAGAGCTCATAGAAAGCGAGCTGTTCGGCCATGAGAAGGGATCTTTTACCGGTGCCGTCAGCAGCAGGCGGGGCAAATTTGACCAGGCGGACGGCGGCATTCTTTTTCTGGATGAAATCGGCGACATGAGTCTGAAGACCCAGGCAAAAATTTTGCGGATTCTGCAGGAGCAGCAGTTTGAAAGGGTGGGCGGTACCAAGACCATTTCCGTGAACGTGCGGGTGCTGGCTGCTACCAATAAGAATCTGGAACAGGAAATCGCCCAGGGCAATTTCCGGGCGGATCTCTTCTGGCGGCTCAATGTCGTGCCCATCTACATGCCGCCGCTCAGGGAACGGCTGGAGGATCTCCCCCTGCTGGTGAACGAACTGCTGGGGGAGTTTTCCCGCAAAGGGCTCGGCAAAAAAGAATTCACCCCTGAGGCTATGAAGCTGATGGCCTGCCATAGCTGGCCGGGAAATGTGCGGGAACTCCGTAATTTTGTCGAACGGGTTGCCATTATGACCCCCCAGGAGCTGGTCACGGAGGAAATTATCTCACCCATGCTGCCCATTGATGTCCGCTTAATGGATCAATTGCCGTCCGGCCCGGGAGAAAATCCCACTCCGGTCTCCCCCCAGGGTTTTGATGCCTCTTTCAAGGAGGCCAAAAGGATTTTTGAGAAGGAGTATCTGGAGGAAAAGTTGAAAAAAAATGATGGCAATATCTCCCAGACCGCGGAACAAATCGGCCTGGAGAGGAGTCATTTACACAAGAAATTAAAAGCATTGGGTATTGAAGTGAAACTTGAAAATTGATACCTTAGTTGCAGGCGTCGGCTGATATCCTGATCTGTTTGATGCATCTCAGGCAAAAGACCGCTTTGATTTTTTGCTGCCCGATTCCTTGCCGCCTGCCCGGAGCTTCCTGGCAATACCTCTAATAACTCTACCTTGAAGATAATCCATATGGCTGACGATAATCTCCCCAATCTCCCCAATCAAAAAGACCTTGAAAAGGAAATTGCCGACTACTTAAGCAGGAAATACGGAGGACAGGTGAAGATTGTCTCCACCGGTTTCTTCCCCCATCCTGAAAAAAAAGGTGAAAAAAAGCAGAAAATTTCAGCGCAGAAGACCCCCCCCTTTCACTTTGATCTGAAACCTGAGGAGCTTGCCGCCTATCTGGATGAGTATGTCATCTGCCAGGACGACGCCAAGGCGGTTCTGGCCACCAAGATCTGTACCCATTTCAACCGCATCCGCCATGAGTCGGCAAAACCGAGGACCCAGGCGGCCGGCCGGATCAAGAGCAATGTCCTGCTGATCGGGCCGACCGGCGTCGGCAAGACCTACATGATCAAACTCATTGCCCGGCACATCGGCGTGCCATTTGTCAAGGGCGATGCCACCAAGTTCAGTGAAACCGGCTATGTGGGCGGCGATGTCGAGGACCTGGTCCGGGATCTGGTCAGGGAGGCTGACGGTGATATTGAGCGGGCCCAGTATGGCATCATCTATGTGGACGAAATTGATAAGATTGCCTCATCGCCTTTCCGCATCGGCGCCGATGTGTCACGCACCGGCGTGCAGCGGGCCTTTTTAAAGCCCATGGAGGAGACTGAAGTGGAAATGAAGGTGTCCCATGACCCCATTTCCCAGCTTGAGGCCATGGAGCATTACCGGGCCACCGGCAAACGGGAAAAAAGGGTTATTAACACCAGAAATATCCTCTTTATCATGAGTGGGGCCTTTTCCGGCCTGGAAAAGACCGTCAAGAGGAGAGTGCAGCAGCAATCCATCGGTTTTGAAAAAAACATCAACTCCAGCAAGGACGATAGCCGTCTGCTCAAGCAGGTCAAGGCTGAGGATCTGATCGAATTCGGTTTTGAGAGCGAGTTTGTCGGCCGTTTACCGGTGGTCGCCGTGCTTGAGGAGCTGGGAGAAGAAGATCTTTACCAGATTCTGATCAACCCGAACAGCCCCGTGGTGGTGGCAAAAAAACAGGATTTTGCCGCCTATGGCATTCATCTGCAGTTTGAAGAGGCGGCCCTGCGGTTGGTTGCCGCCAAGGCGGTCAGGGAAAGGACCGGAGCCAGGGGGCTGGTCAGTGTCATGGAGCACGCCCTGCTGCACTTTGAAAAAACGCTTCCCTCTTCAACGGTGCGCTATCTGGTGGTTTCGCCGGAGATGGTGGAAAACCCGCTGCAGCAGCTGCAGATTCTCCTAGGCGATGAAAGCGTCCAGGAGTCACAACGGATCCGGTATCATGAATTCGTTGCCCATGAATTCGCCAGGATCGCCAGCTTTATTCGGGAAAAACAGGAAAATTTGCTGCGCGCGGAAAAGGTTACCCCGTCCGAGGAGAGACTTGAACTGATAGCCCAGCATTGCCAGAGCCAGATTATCGATCCCCGGGATGCCTGCAAGGAATTCATCGCCCTGGTCCGGCAGATCCGGGCATGCGCGAAACTCGCTGCGGAAGAATATGGCATGCGGGTCGGCTTTGCGGATGAGGCGATTGACCTGATTGTGGTAAATGAATCCTGGAACCAGGCGGGTGTTGTCGAACGTTGCGAGGCGATTTTCGATTCATTTGCCTATGGGCTCAAGCTCATCCAGCAGAGAAACGATGTCAATGATATTCTGATCACCGCCAAGGGCGTGGAAAATCCCGATCTTTTCATCAATGACCTGGTGGCGGAGATCTTTCGCCTGTAAGTTTTTTAAAATTTAGATTTTTTTCCCTGGAGGAAATGTAAATGGTCTTTCCTGATTACCGTCCCCGCCGATTCCGGCGCAATGCCCAGTTGCGTTCTCTGATCCGCGAAACCCGCCTGTCGCCCGAGCAGTTCATTTATCCTCTTTTTATTATGCCCGGCAAGGGCGTGAAAGAGGAGATATCCTCCATGCCCGGTGTTTTCCGCATGTCCGTGGATCAGCTCGGCAAAGAGGCCAAAGAGCTGATGGGGCTGGGGCTGAACCATGTGATTCTGTTCGGCCTTCCCGAGAAAAAAGACCCGGTGGGCTCAGGTGCCCATGCCAAAGACGGGATTATTCAGAGGGGCATCAAGGAGCTGAAAAACAAGGCCCCGGAGTTGATGGTGACTACCGATGTCTGTCTCTGTGAATATACCAGTCATGGCCATTGCGGCGTGCTGATCAACAAGCAGGTGGACAATGATGCAACCCTGGAGATTCTGGGGCAGGTGGCCCTGTCCCATGCCAAGGCCGGGGCTGATATCGTCGCGCCTTCTGATATGATGGACGGCCGGGTGGCGGAAATCCGGGGCATGCTTGATGAGAACGGTTTTGACATGGTGCCCATCATGTCCTATGCGGTCAAATACGCCTCCGCCTTTTACGGGCCTTTCCGGGACGCGGCGGAATGCGCCCCCCAGGAGGGCGACCGCCAGGGGTATCAGATGGACCCGGCCAATGCCCGCGAGGCCCTGCGGGAGGCCACCCTGGATGTGGATGAGGGCGCGGACATCCTGATGGTCAAACCGGCGGTTGCCTACCTGGATATCATCAAAAGCCTGCGGGATGAATTCGACCTGCCCATTGCCGCCTATCACGTGAGCGGTGAGTATGCCATGATCAAGGCCGCCGGGGAGCGCGGCTGGATTGACGCGGACCGGGTGATGGCCGAAACCCTCCTTGCCATCCACCGGGCCGGGGCTGACATCATTATCACCTACGGGGCAAAGGAGATGGCCCGGATGCTGAACGGCTGACAGTGCCCCTTAAAAGAAGAGGCCGGACAGGGCTGCTTGACAAAAGCTGCCAGTCCGGCTTTTTTTATGGCAGGGATTGGCCGCAGGTTATGCTGACCATGGAGACGGATGATGGATGTGATGGAGGCAATCAGGGGGCGAAGAAGTATCCGCAGGTTTACGGACCAGGATGTCACCGGTGAGCAGGTGGCGCAGCTTCTCGAGGCGGTGCGCTGGGCCCCCTCCTGGGGCAACTCCCAGTGCTGGGAGGTCTTTGTGGTCCGCGACCGGCAAACCAGGGAGCAGCTTTATGACGCCTTGCGGCCCAGGAACCCGGCGAGCCCGGCCGTGGCCGCTGCGCCGGTGGTGCTGGTGCTGGGGGCGGCCATGAAGAAATCCGGCCACTACAAGGGTGAAAGGTTGACCCGGTTCAGCGAGTGGTTCCTGTATGATCTGGGGCTCGCCACCCAGAATCTCTGTCTCGCCGCCCACAGCCTCGGCCTCGGTACGGTTATTGCCGGGGCCTTTGACCACGACAGGGTCAAGGACATACTTGCCGTGCCTGCCGGATATGAGGTGGTGACCATGATCCCCCTGGGCTATCCTGACCACGAACCTGCTGCGCCCAAGCGCAAAGAGGCGGCGGACTTCACCCATTATGAGCGTTTCTGCCGCTGAGGCCTTGCCTGTCTCCTGCCGGAGGTGCCGCTGTTTTCCCGGATGATTTCCCTATTCAAGCTGTTTCTGCAAGGTAAGGAAGGCCTCTTTGAGTTCCTGCAGTTCCTGCCGGAGCAGGATGACTTCCTGCTCCAGTTTCTCCAGGCGGCCATTGTCATCCTGCCTCTTCTGCGGGGCAGGGGCGGGTTCTGGCTGCCCGCCGGACTGGGTTGCCTGGGGCTCGCCTGAGAGCAGATGCATGAACCGGCATTCCTTGCGGCCCGGCTGTTTGGCCAGCCTGGTCACCAGGCCCATTTCACTGAGATCATCGAGCTTTGCCTCCACCTCCGCAATGTCATTGAATTTATAAAGGCGTTCCGTTCTTCCCCGCAGTTCGCCGGATGTCTGGGGGCCGCGCAGCAGCAGCAGGCAGATGAGCGCCGCCTCTTTATGCAGAAGATTGTTTAAGCTGACGAAGTTCTCTTCATATTTGGTCACCCGGGATGCCTCGCTCCGCAGGGCAAGCCGTTTTTCCTTCAGGCTGTCGAGGGCCCGGATGACGGTGGCCTCATCAAAGTTGACCACCGGCTCACGGTTTGATTTCTGGTTGCAGGCATTGACCAGGGCATTGAGGGAGAGCGGGTAATATTCAGGGGTTGCCATCTCCTTTTCCATCAGGCAGCCCAGTACCCTGACTTCCACATCGTCCAGCAGTTCTTCCATATTATTCTCCTTGCCGGTCCCCATGGCTTTGCCTTTCTGCGGCAATGGGCGCGGCGGACGGTATTTTTTTACAACGGCTTACTTTCCGCCAAAGCCCTGCGCGTCGTTTTCAGCCGGAGACAATGGTTTACTTTACCTGCAAAAATTCTTTCATGCCACAGGCTTTTGTTTTCTTCTTCCGGCGGGAGAAGAAGGTTTTCGCGCTTTGTCAGGGAACCTGGTTTGAGCTGCCGGGTTTGCCGCGGCCGATGTCAAAAACGGTGATTTCCGGGGGGGACAGGACCCGCATGGGCGGTCCCCAGGTGCCGGTGCCCCTGCTGGTGTACAGCCGGGAGCCGGCTGCCAGGCGATAGAGCCCGTCCTGCATGGGATACCTGAGACCGGTCACGAAATTAAAGGGGAATATCTGGCCCCGGTGGGCATGGCCGGAGAGTTGCAGATCGAAATATTGCGCGTCATCCGCACTGACAGTGGGGCGATGCTTGAGAAAAATGGTGAACAGGCCGGATTGCTGGGCCTGCAGAATGGCGGTTTCATGCACCGTATGGTCCCAGAGCTGTTCATCGTCTATGCCGATCAGTCTCACCATGCCGCCCACGCTTAAGCCGGTATTGCGCAGCATGACGAAACCGCAACGCTGTAAAAAATCGATGCTCTGTTTGAGGCCGGCATACACCTCGTGGTTGCCGGTAACGGCAAATTTGCCGAGTGGCGGGTCAATCTCCTGCCACATGGCGCACAAATCATCCAGACAGTTAAGCTGGGCATCAACCACGTCACCGGTGGCGACCAGCAGATCGGGTTTAAGTTCTTTGAGCCGGCTGATGACCGGGGCAAGAAACACCCCGCGGTTGAGCAGGCCGAGATGGAGATCCGAGATTTGCACGACCCGCAGGGACTCTGTGCCGGCGGGCAGCTTGTCCGTGTAGATGGGAACCTTTTCCACGCGGATATTTTTTGCGGCAACGTAGCCATAGATACCGGTGGCCAGGGTGAAGAGGAGCACGGCCGCGGCAATGAGCGGCCCATGCGGCGGCAGGCGGGGCAGGGCGGCATTGAGAAAAGGCGGCAGGCGCAGCAGCAGCTCGGCCAGGCCGATGACCGTAAATATGCAGAAGGCGATAAAAACCAGCCCCATCCAGGTGTAACCGGTCAGGGCCAGCAGGCGGGCAGCTTGGGGGCTGCCCCCTGTTTCCAGCAGCCGCACTCCCATCGGGGCGATGATCATCAAAAGCATCCACAGCAGGACGGCAAGGGCAGCATAACGATGGCCGGCCAGCAGGGGATGGATACCCCAGAAAACCAGGCAGTGCATGGCGGTGTAAATGGAAATGGCAAGGGTAAGGAAAAGGATCATGTTCTCTCGCGCTGGGGATGGCCGGGACAGGTTGCCGGGGCGATTACGGGCCGCAGCATTTTTTAAATTTCCTGCCGCTGCCGCAGGGGCACGGTGAATTCCTGCCGGGTTTGGCCGCTGCCTGGTCCGCGGATTGTCTGACCTCTCCGTCAACATAGAGCCACTGGCCCTTTTCCCGGACAAAACGGCTTTTCTCGTGCAGCAGCAGCATGCTGCCCGCGGTGGTTGCCTCGGCCTTGAATTCGACAGTGGCGCGGCCTGGGTCATCCATCGTCTCCGCCCCGATGATCGTAAGTCCGCTCCAGGCGGGAATGGTGTGCGGATCAAGGCGTGCCGGCCTGGTTGACGGGTGCCATGTCCTGAGGATATAGGCCGCGTCCCGGACCACGTATGCGCTATAGCGCGAGCGCATGAGTTCTGTTGCCGAGCCGGGGGAGCGGTGGCCGGCAAGCAGGGGCTGGCAGCAGGCGGCAAAGGATTGGCCGGAGCCGCAGGGGCAGAGGTCAGAGGTCGTCGTCATGGCCGCATCACCGGAAGAGGGCGGTAACCTTTTTAATAAACTGCTCTTTGGAAAACGGTTTGGTGATAAAATCGGAAACCCCGGCCTGGCGCGCCAGCTCTGTCTGTGATTTCTCCGACTCGGTGCTGGCCATGAGGATAGGGATATCCAGTTTCAGGGTGTTGCGGACTTCCTTCACCAGTTCAACCCCGTCCATGTTCGGCATGTTGAGGTCCGTGACCAGCAGATCGACCCGCTCGCCGGATTTGAGCCGATTAAAGGCCTGTTGTCCGTCCTCTACGGTGGTCAGGCGGACATCCATGCCGGCCAGGGCCGAGGTATAGAAAAAGAGCATGGCCTTGGAATCGTCGGCCGCCAGAATGGATCTGCCGCCCGAGGGTTGATTTCCGGTCTCCAGTTTTTTCAGCAGCTCCGCGGCCTTGCCATCGGCCATGGATGACAGCAGCTCTTTGCACAAGGCAATGGACTCCTGGTTGTGACTTGAGACCAGAATGGCCAGCAGCTCATCAAGATATCCGCCATCCTGAAAAACGGCGGTAAACAGTTTACCGGCCCTGGCGGCAACCAGGGCGGACAGAATTCTGGCCCGCTGTCCGGCATCTTTTTGTAATGCCGCGACCAGGGCCTTGGCCACCCCGGGATTGTATATCTCGTTGAGCCCGGTGATCACGGCGATGAGGATCATCTCGTCGCTTTCCGCCAGTCCGTCGGTGAGGCCGACGATGCTGCGCATGGAGGGAATGCGGCCAAGGGCCTCATAGGCGGCAAATCTCAGGTTGACGTCAAGCGCGTCCCGGGAGTCGAGCAGATCGGTGATGATGTTGGCCCCGTTTTTATGTTTGATGAGGCCGATGATGTTGGCGGCCATGATTTTTTCATCCCTGTCGCCGGTGGTCAGAGCCTTGGCCAGCCGCGGCAGGGCAATTTCGCCTGCCTTGATCAGCTGTTCATGGACGATTTTGCGGATGGTCGGATTGCGGTTATGGATATGGGAAATGAGAAAGTCGATGGTTTTGCCGTCGGTGAAGCTGCCCAGCCTGGAAAAGGCGAGCCCGACCCCCAGGGACTCATCC
>JALNXE010000121.1 GCA_023230525.1 Desulfobulbaceae bacterium | reverse complement strand
GGGGGTACTGATAAGAGTGCCGTTTTGACCATCCGGATGACGACATTATTTTGTTACAGCGGCTTAGCATTTTCAGACGGTTCACCTGCCAATACGAATTCCCTGCAGGGAACCGATGACCCCAAAGGCGCTCAACAGCCAGAGAATCACTGCAATAATCACCACGGCATTCAAAATTTTCTTTATGGTCTGTTCCATCGGTATGTAGGTGTTGATCAGCCACAGAATCACCCCAACGACAACCAGAACAATTATTAATTGCATCAACGGCATGGTTTGCTCCTTTCCTTTGGCGTAGTTGGCGGCGTCTGGCCGAGCGATGGCGCCACGGCAAGCGCCCCCCCTGAGTCAAGCGCTGGGGCACGGATAGTCCGGGCCTGCTTTGCTGACGCCTGCCTATCGGCCTGATTTACCGTTTTTATAATTTCAAATTGCCCCGGGGCCGAGAGTTTTTGCGCGTGGCTCTGCTCAACCCCCCAGACAAAAACAACAAAGGCCGGCAGCAAAGGCATAAACATCAAAAATTTATCTGGTTTCATTTCATCTCTCCTCGTGATTACAAGGTTCTTTACGTGTGTTCATAACCGGATGGCAGATTTCGATTTCCCCTATTCCCGTCCGATGAAGACTTTGGTAAGAAATTATTTCGCAGGGCTTTTCAAGAAGGTGCATCGCCCCGCGCAGCACCTGGAAAAACTTCGTTTCCATATGCTTTTCAAGGTTCTTTCGGCTATCCCATTCTTCAAGCAGACAGAGGAGCTGTTCATCCTCCATGCTGTGAAAAAAATCGCACCGCAGGCATCCCTCTGCAGTCCTGATGGGACCGAGCAGCCCGGTAATCGCCTGAGAAAGCTCCAGGCGTTTCTCAGCCGGTACCTTCATTTGCATAATGAGAAGGATCATAGCAAGACGTATTGGCAAAACACATGCCGACAGATGAAAGGATGCAACAATTGCTATTTAGACTTTCATAACAATTGGTTAGCCGAGGCAGGGAACAAACGATGCGATTAGCGGAAACTGTTTGGCCTCCATATGTGGTGAATCCCTCAATATGTGGAGGCAGGGGTTGAGGGAAGTGGTTGAAACATTCCACCCTTATCAGCCATTTTTTCTTCCCAAGACCAGCAGCACAATGCCGCCCACAAGGCAAATTCCACCCACCACCGGCGGCAACGGAAGTGTTCGTGTCTTCTCAGCCGTCATCTGGATGGGACCGAGATCAACGACTTTCTCTCTTGTCGTGTAGCTAATGCCCTGATAGGCAAAGGCCACGATCCCTAAAGCGATGAGAATGACGGCCAGCACCGTGTATGTTTTCATTTCATTCCTTTCTGTTATCAGTTTGAGTTAAAGTATTTAAAGTACTTAAAGTGCCTCATATGAATGTTTCATTTGATCAGAAAGTACCGCAACTTCAAGCACTTTAGGCATTTCAAGTACTTTAGGCAGAGTATCAACGTAAAATCTGCCAGGATCAGGTTCTCTAAAATAAGGGCTCAAGACTCAATCCCTCTTTCCCGCAGGCTACAAGCTAGCCACGCCGCCCCTGGATGACGTTAAGCAGCACAACAATAATGGCAACTACCAGCAGGATATGAATAAAGCCTCCCATGGTGTAACTGCTGACCAGTCCCAGCGCCCACAGAATTATCAGTATAACTGCGATCGTCCACAACATATAATCCTCCTTTTGTTCAGGGGCCGTTATGAAATAACATGGCCATTTTTCAATTTCGTTACGGCTCTTTATACCCCTCAAGGGGGTACTGAAAAGAAATCCTAATATTGGCTCAAATCCTGAACTGCATCCACTACCATCCCGGTCCCTACCGCAATCAACAGGATATCGCTTGCCACGCGCACGAAACGGTGATGCGCAGGCGGCGGCCCAAGCTCTACAATGACCTGGGGCGGCAGATCATAGAAGATAACCTCCCGGGGCAGCCGTCGGCCAACCTGCCATTTTCTGGCATGCCCGCGGGGCACGCAGCCGTTGTTGCTCCTGACCAGGCCCGGCGGGCAGTGGCCGGAACGATACTGCTCCGTATAGTAGCCGCGGATCACGTTCCGGTGCTGGTCCCCGAAATAGGTGTTCCTCCTCCCGCCGTCCCCATCCCTGCCCCTGTCGTCAGAGCGCCGGTCGTCATGCTGCCGGTTGGAATCCTCATGTCTGTCCTGCCTTTCACTCTGTTCGTGTTTGCCGCCTTTATTGCCGTTGCCGGCCCAGGATGGCTTTTCCGCCAGGGCAGTGCCGGTGGTGGCCAGTATCCCGGCGAGGGCGAGAACCAGGATGCTGCTCTTCCGCATGCTAATCTTCCGCATAATCATCTCCACATAAAAAGTTGCCAACAAACCCACTGGCTTGAATCTCTGAACAGGCGGGAGGTCCTCTCACTGCCGCTGCTCCCCGGATCAGACGTCCGGGGAGAGCAAGAGTGGCTTGACGACGAGCCCAGGGAACACATTCCCTTACTTAACGCGCATGGAATTTTTGACCGAGGTCACACCCTTGACGCTACCTGCAACTTCGACCGCTCTGTTGATATCGGCCTGGGAATTGACGAAGCCGCTCAACTGGACCACTCCCTTGAACGTTTCGACGTTGATTTCGCTCGACTTCAGTGAATCATCCTGGAAAATTTCCGCCTTTACCTTGCTGGTAATGACCGAGTCGTCAACATACTCTCCGGTTCCCTCATGCTTTGCCGTTGATGCGCAGCCCAGCAGAGAAGAAACCAGCAGAATGGCGAGAAAAAGGTTAGCGAACCGATTGAATAGTTTCATAATAATTCTCCTTGTGTGTCACTTTTTTTGATTTTTATCTTCCCAACCCCCTTACTGTGATTTCAGGGAGCGTACGTTGCCTTCTTATATCCGGCCCATGAGCAGCAGGATGATCAGGATCAGCACTATCAGGCCCAGCCCGCCGCTCGGGTAGTAACCCCACCCGCGGCTGTGAGGCCAGGTGGGTAATGCACCCAACAGCATCAGTATTAAGAGGATAAGCAAAATTGTTGAGATCATAACGTTCCTTCCTTTGGAGGCTGTTAACAGCCCTCCACCTTTTTCTCCGCCTTGGACTTCTCGATTGTTATGTTGTTGGTCACATTTTTCACGCCGTGAACATCCTGCACGTATTTGGTGACCAGATCCTTTTCAGCCGCGTTTTTCGCCTTGCCCTCCAGGGTTACCATGCCATTTTTCGTCTCGACCCTGGTGTCAAGGGCGCTGGTAGAGCGGTGATACATTAACGTCATCTTGACCAGGGCGGTGACGGAGGCGTCATCAATTGATTCGCCCACGGCCTCCATTTTTTGACCCATGGTTTTTTCGTCCGGCTTACCGGCTGTCTTTGGCAGGGTCATCTCATTTTTTACGCCTTTAACCCCTATGATATCCTTGACGTATTCAGACGTCAGATCCTTCTGTGCCTGGCTATCTGCTTCGCCTTGCAGGGTTACGATGCCCGCTTTGGTGTTAACCTGAGTCCTGGCGCTCACGTGCCGATGGAACAAAAGCGCTGCCTTAACTTTCATGCTTACCCACGCATCCGAATCCTCGGCAGCGGGTTCACCTTTGAGTTCCAGCTTGTTTTCCACGCTTTTGACCCCGGGCAGGTTTGCCACGGTATCCTGGGCCAGAGATTTGTGGCTCTCTTCGGCGACTGTCCCGGTCAAGGTGACGACACCATCCAGGGATTCGATTTTAACGGCATCGTCCTTGAGGTATGTCGTAAAGACATAGGACTTCTTGGCCGCTGATTCGATACTCTCATCCGTCCCGGTCGCGGCCCCGAATACAGGGCCGCCGGCCACCAGCAAAGCAAAGGCAACTACCAGCAAAGCTACACGATACATTGGTTTCATTAGTACTTTCTCCTTTCTTATTTTTATTGTGTCCTGAAACAACACCTTGCGTTTCTCCGAAGACACCCTCATTTGCATGATGACCAGGATCATAACAAATTGTAATGGCAAGAAGCATGCCTGCAGACGATAATATGCGCAGAGATAAAATTAGTCTTTAATAACAGATGATTAACTCAGAAGAGGGAACAAAAGAAGAAGGCCGGCGGGATCTGCTTGGCCTCCATATATGGTGGCGCCTCAAAATGTTGAGGAAAAGGAAGATGGAAATTGGTCCTGAGGTCGTTCATGATGCTTCATCACAAACGACCCAACAACCCTATTTTCTCTGAGACTCGATCCTATTTTTCCACGACTTCCTCAATCTGGCCGATTTTTTCCTGGACTTTGCCCTCTAAATTTTCGACTTTGCCCTCGGCTTCCAGATCACGATTCTTGGCTGCTTTCCCGACGATCTCTTTGATCTTGCCTTTCACTTGATGCATCTTGCCTTCTGTTTTGTCTTTTGTGCTTGATTTCATGTCATTCTCCTTGTCTGCTCTTGGTTGACCAGCGTCAATCACTCATTGCATCAACGCCATAATATTTCTCCTTTCCAGCCACGGATTGAAGGAGAAGAGATACTTTTCTGTTGCCTGTCAGGTGGCGGTTTCCCGCAGGTCCCGGAGCCATTGCTCGGCAGCGGCATAGTCCTGAAACGGCTTGACGATGCACACGTCCTCGAGCAGGATCTCAAGCATGCGTATCATCCCAAAGCCAAATTCACTGGAGACCACCACCGCCGTGGGGCCGAGCACGGATTTGCGGCCGAAGTTGGTGAGCATAGACACGATTTCGCGGGCCTGGGCGGAAGACCAGGTCGGCGTCGCGGTGCGAGCGTCGATCAACTCGCGGTAGCTCAGGCCTCCGGCAAGGCGCTCGGCAAGCAGATGGGTCCGGACTTCCTCCCACCCGATTGAACCAGCGGCGATCGCCACCATGTAGCCCTGATCGTGGTCAATGGTGCTGATAATGGTCATGTTATTTCGTAACGGCTCCTTGTATACCGGTTGTCGAGTCTCAAAAAGCGCCGTCATTCCCGCAATGCTGTTGAGCGGGAATCCAGGATCTTTGCTGGATGCCCGATAATTCGGGCATGACGATAAACGGTGCTTTTGCAATTCCCAAGTCCCTTATATCGGGCCCAACAGCAGCAGGATGATCAGGGTCAGCAGGATCAACCCGCCGCTCGGGTAGTAACCCCACCCTCGGCTGTGAGGCCAGGCTGGTAACGTACCCACCAGCAGCAGAATCACGACAATGATCAAAATCCTGCCGATCATAACGTTCCTCCTTTGTATTGCACTGGCTCCCTGCCGGCTCAGGTCCGTCACGCGACGGAGCCGGGGAAGCGGTCCTCCGGCCTAAGCAGTGGTAACAAAATAATATCCTCAGCCGGCTGGTCAAAGCGGCATTTCACTTTAAGTACTTTAGGCGCTCAAACCGGCAACAGGCCAGCATCTGAGGTTGTGGATTAATTCATTGGAATTACGTCACAACATCAGGTGGTTCTGAGGTTATTTCGCAACGGCTAATTGGTCTTGGACTCTTCGATGGATATGTTGTTGACCACGCCTTTCACGCCGTAAACATCCTGCACGTATTTGGTGACCAGATCCTTTTCAGCCGCGTTTTTTGCCTTGCCATCCAGGGTTACCAGGCCATTGTTCGTTTCGACATTGGTGTGCAATGCGCTGGTAGAGCGATGATACATTAACGTCATCTTGACCAGGGCAGTGATGGATGCGTCATCAATTGATTCGCCCACATCACCCATTTTTTCGCCCATGGTTTTTTCGTCCGGATTGCCAGGCGTCGGTGATACGGTCATCTCATTTTGTACGCCTTTCACGCCTTCGACATCCTTGACGTATTCCGTCGCCAGGTCCATTTGGGCCGGACTGGCGGCTTCACCGCGCAAGGTGACAACCCCATCCTTGACTTGCACGTCAGTTTTGCTGGTGCTCAGGTTGCGATGAAACAACAGCGAGGTTTTCACTTTCATGCTGACCCACGCATCTAAATTCTCGGCAACGGGTGCATATTTGATTTCCAGCCGGTTTTCCACGCTTTTGACTCCGGGCAGGTTTGCCACGGTCTCCTGGGCCAGGGATTTGTGGGACTCTTCGGCGACTGTTCCTGTCAGGGTGACGACACCATCCCTGGACGTGATTTGAATGCCATCGTCCTTGAGATATGTCTTGAAAACATACGACTTCCTGGCCGCTGATTCGATACGCTCATCCGTTGCAGCCGCGGACGCGAAAACAGGGCCGCTGGCCGCCAGCAGAGCAATGGCAATTACCATCAAAGCCAAACGATACATTATTTTCATAAATGAGTTCTCCGTGCTGATTTTGTTATTTTTCCCCCACCGTTGCCGTAAGCCTCTCCCTTGGCAGGGGAGAGGCTTCCTTCACTAAACTACATTTTTTTGGCAGAACTGCGGCGGCGGGCGACGCCGGCCAGACCGGCCAGCCCCGTACCCATGAGCAGCATGGTGGCCGGCTCAGGAACGGGAGCTGCTGCGTTGTTCTCTGCTACGTAACCTGCAACAAAGTACGCCGCGGCCCCCGTGTAATCATTCCAGCCCCAATTATTGTCATTATATCTGCCGTCCAGGGCCATGCGGGGCTCGCTCGCATTGCCGTTTGGTTCCCCATTACCCCAATATTGGAAAAAAAACGGCTCGCTTGTGACCCATGCCCATGCACCGGCTTCATACATCCCGCCGATGTAATACTCGACCAAGCTTCCATCGGCTAGACCAAGCAGGGTGGTAATAAAGTTCTGTTCATCAAGGGATGTTATGGTGGCCAGATCCCATCCGGCCCCCCTGCTTTGCGTAGCCAGGCGTGCGCTGTCCCAGGAAATACTTCCTGAACCAACCACTTCATACTGATGGCCGTTGCTGCTCCATGTCATGGGGGTGGCACTGCAGACACCCGTTCCTCCAAGCATCACCCCCATGCCGATAACAGCCAGGGCCAAACCTTTTGCTATTACTTTTTTCATTTATCTTCCCTCCAATTTGCTTCATTTTTATTCCCGCTTTTGTCTTAAAATCTTTCAAAGAGTGATTGACTAAAGTGTCACCTCTCCATATTGACCTCCTTTTCCACAGTGTCCTCCTTTACCCGACGAAACCTCCGTCGGTACACATGACGCCGTTGGCATTTCCGGAGGGGAAGCAGCCGACGTTTTCGCAGTTTTTTGCTCCGTACCCATGAGCAGCATGGTGGCCGGCTCAGGAACGGTGAGGGGAACGGAAAGCCCGCATGGCCAGTTGGCTGCGGGCTCGGCTGAACTTTGCAGTGGCTCGATTAACTATTTCGTTTCGGTCGTGGTGGTCGTGGTTTTGGTCCGCTTCTCTTGCATCAGGGGTTTTTGAGTCGTTACCGAGGTTTTCCGAACCACCACTTTGTCAGCGATCATTTGATCGCCTTCCTGGGTGTAGTAAACCGTCACCGGCAGGCCGGACTTAACAGTCTCCATGGAGACGGGATTACCCATGTCGTCAACATAGGTTGTGCTTTTGGTGTAGGTGTATTTGGTCGGAGATGTGCTGGTTTCCGATCGAACCACCAGGGTGTCGGGGCTCACCTCGCTAATCGTTCCCATGGTTTCCGTTGTAACCGTTTTGACAGTCACATCCGTATGTTGAGCAAATGCCCCACATGGGGTAATCAAAACTGCCAATGCAAATACCAGCGGCATCATTTTTTTCATGGCGTTATCCTTTTTTGTAAAATTTGTGTAACTGTTCCGATTGGTTAATCTGCGGTTGAACTTGGTACTGGATCGACTCACTATTTACTACTTTCAGTCGTTGTCGTGGTGGTCTGTTCCTGGACCACCGGTTTTTCGGTCGTCGTCGTGGTTTTCCGAACCACTTCTTTTGAACTGCAGGCCCCAATTGTGGCGGCGATCATCATGAGAAGTAATAAATAGGGAATAAAGATTTTTTTCTTTTTCATAGCGGTTAATCCTCTCTGTAAGCGAGTGTTAAAAAAATGGGTTGTTACACCTTTTCTTTTGGGATGAAGGGAAATAACTCAACGAAGGCCTATAACTTTTTGGATCTGGACCAGCTTTTCTTGAATTTCCCCGTCAAGATTTCCGTTTTTTTTGGGCTGAAGGGAAATAACTCTACTAATGCCTAGAATTTCTTTGATCTGGACCAGCTTTCCTTGAATTTCCTCGTCAATATTTCCGATTTCTCCTTTGGTCTTCAAATCACGACGACACCGACCACTTCCCCGCCGGTCTCCCTGGTCTTGCCTTCCGCGTTGTGTGTGCTTGATCTCAATTGGTCTTCCCCTCCTGTTTGATTTCGGTTTATGATTCTGTTGTGTTTTCCGGCTCACCGCGCAGCTCACTTTTCTGCATAAACTCATGAGCAAGAGACATGCCGGCAGAAAAATGCTGCCGGAAATGAGAAATAAATCTTTTATTAACAACGGATTAAGTGAAACGGCGGGAACAGGGAAAAAGCGTGCAGAAGGTATCCGGCCTCAATATGTGGCGGGATCCACATCATGCTGAGGGAGATGGGGAGGGGGTTCAGCCGGTAATCGGCATTCAGGAGTCAAGGGTGTGAGACCGTCATTCCGGCACTCTGTTTAGTCCCCGCTTGACGGGGGTGCTTGAAGCCGGGAGCCAGTCCATCAGGTGGATGCCAGCTAACCCCCATCTCCGCAAGCGGGAACAACGAACAATGAAAATCTCGTACCGCAGGAGCGGGCCTTGCCCGCGATAGAGATCGCCGCAATGCCACGGAGGTCGCGGGCATGGCCCGCTCCTACGCCCTGCCTGCACAGCAAAACAGACAAACGACTTTCATATAAAAAACTTGCCGGCATGCCGGCAGAAATAAACGGTACTTTTATAACTTCGGAAGTCCTTTAAAGTGAAAAATTTTATCTGATCAGGAAGTGCGTTGCCGGTCTCGTTGTTCAAGTTCCGCATTCAATGTGTTGAGCGCCGCCTGGGCCTCTTTGAGCACGGTAATATCTTCGAAGGTGATCACCACCCCGTCGATCACATTGTTTGTGGTGCGATAGGGACGGGTCCGTATGCGGTAGAAGGCGCCGTCCTTGCTCCGCACTTCCTTTTCCTTCATGCCGAGGTTCTGGAGAATTTCATGGGCATCCGCGGCCAGGTCCATGCCGATTAAAGAGGTGGCAAAATGGCTGATGGGGCGGCCGAAATCGCTGCTGGCCAGGGGAATGATCTCCAAGGCTTTGGGGGTGAACCTTCTGACGCACAGATCAATATCAAGGAAAATAGTGGCGATCTCTGTACTGTCGAGCAGATTTTTCATGTCATCATTGATCTTGGACAACTCGTCGATGCGGCTCTGCAGCTCAGCGTTGACCGTGGCGGCTTCCTCGTTCAATGACTGGAGTTCCTCCTTGGAGGTCTCCAGTTCCTCATTGGTGCTCTGCAGCTCCTCATTGGTGGATTGCAACTCTTCGTTGGTGGATTTAAGCTCTTCATTGGCGGTCTCAAGCTCTTCGATGGTGGTTTGCAGATTTTCCTTGGTGTAGCGCAACTCCTGTTCGAGGGTCTCCACAGTAGCGTTTTTTGTGCCTGTACCTGACTGCTTGAAGTTGCTCTTTTTTTTCAGGGGATTATCAATTTCCTTAAAAATGACCATCAGCAGGCCGCGCAAGGCTCTGTGTCCCAGGACCGGCTTCACGATCAGATCAATGGCGAGATGACCGCCGTTGTGCTCAATGGCTACCCCTTGCCGGACAAATTCCTGCTGGTTGGACGCCACTTTGCGGATGGCGGCCTCCAGGTCCATTTTCAGGCCGGGGCGCGCCATTTCCAGGATATTGACACTGGCTTTGCCCATGGCCGGTTCCAGGTACCTGCCGGTGCGGCCATGGACATAGATGAGGTTGCTCGCCTCGTCGATAATGACGCAGGGAGGGGCGTTGACCTGTTGCAGAATCGTTTCGACCAGTTGGAAGGCGCTCAGCTCTTCCGCCTTTCTGATGGGTTCCAACAGTTCCGGTTTCGCACTCTCCTTTATGGCGGGAGCCGCCGGAAGTTGCATTACCTGCCGGGCGTCAGCAGATAACGGCTTGCGCCGGTATATTTTCCATTTCCTGTCCGCCATGGCGAAGAGGTCTTGGGCCTGACCAATGCTTTCCGAGGTCCCGAGAAAAAGAATGCCGGCCGGTTTCAGACTGTAGTGGAAAATGGGTATGAGCCTCTTCTGTAATTCCGGGCCGAGGTAAATGAGCAGATTGCGGCAGCAGAGCAGGTCCAGTTTGGTAAACGGCGGGTCCTTGATAATACTCTGCACGGCAAAGACCACCATCTCCCGGATCGATTTTTTAATCCGGTACTGATTATCCTCCTTGGAGAACCAGCGCTTCAGGCGGGCAGCGCTCACGTCCCCGGCGATGCTGGCCGGATAAATCCCGGCCCGGGCCGCAGCCACGGCGTCCTCGTCAATATCGGTGCCGAATATCTGGACGTTGAGGCGGCGGCCCTGATCCTCCAGGACCTCCTGCAGGAGGATGGCAACGGAATAGGCCTCCTCGCCGCTGCTGCAGCCGGCCACCCAGACGCGCAGGGTATCGCCCTCCGGCTTGCCCTTGAGCAGTTCGGGCAGGATTTTTTCCCGAAGCGCCTCAAAGGCTTGAGCGTCCCGGAAAAAATTGGTCACCCCGATCAACAGTTCCTTGAACAGGATGTCAATTTCAACCTCGCTTTTCTGGAGATAGGTGACGTAGTCCTTGACCTCGTCGATCAGGTGGACGTGCATCCTCCTTTCCAGGCGCCGCAGGATCGTGTTTTTTTTGTAGAGGGAAAAGTCGTGTCCGGTGCGGGTGCGCAGGAGGATGCAGATTTTCTGCAGGGCGTCGGGCATTCTCCCGTCATCGGCCAGAATCGCTGCCGTGGTTTTATGGACCGCGTGGCGCAGGTATTTGATCAGCTGCCCCGGCATTTCGCCGGGCGGCAGGACATAGTCGGCAAGCCCGGTGGCAATGGCGCTTCTCGGCATGCCGTCATATTTGGCGGACCCTTGGTCCTGCACCATCACCATGCCGGCCTCGCCCTTGATCGCTTTTACCCCCAGGGTGCCGTCGCTGCCGGTGCCCGAGAGAATGATGCCCACCGCATTGGGCCCCTGGTCCTGGGCCAGGGAGCGGAGAAAGCTGTCAATCGGCAGATTGACGCCGCGGGGCCGGCTCAGTTCCAGGAGCTGCAGGGTGCCGTGCAGGATGGAGAGGTTCTGGTTGGGCGGGACGACATACACCGTGTCCGGCTCCACCCGCATCCCGTCCGTGATCTGCAGGACCCGCATCGCTGTGCGCTTCTGGATCAGTTCGGGCATGATGCTGATATGGGTTGGATCGAGATGCGGGATCAGAATAAAGGCGAGCCCGGCGTCAACCGGCATGGCGGCAAAAAATGTTTCAAAGGCCTCCAGCCCCCCGGCCGAGGCGCCTATCCCGACAACCGGCAGGGTCGTCCTGGGCCGGACGGCGTCTTCGCCGGAAGCCGGCAAGGCATCGGCGCTGGTTTTATTTGGGGGGGGTACGGCCTTTTTTGTCCCGGCAGTCTCCCCGGGGGCGCCGATCCTGGATTTTTTCTCTTTTCTGGAGGGCATGTTCAACTCCGGCAACTATAAGGTCGATAGTCTGAAGGGGTTCAGGGTAGGCCTGCTTGGGTCCCCCGGCTGCAACTGTTTTTGCTAACCCAAAACAAACAATGAAAGTCTCGCGGCGTAGGAGCGGGCCATGCCCGCGACCATCGGCATTGCGGCGGTTTCTATCGCGGGCATGGCCCGCTCCTTCTATGAGCCGACTACTGTCAAGCACTATTTCGTTTCGCCTCTGGATTATTTAAACCGTCGGGTTGAGGAGCGCAGAGACCATAAAGATCTCGAAGC
>JALNXE010000120.1 GCA_023230525.1 Desulfobulbaceae bacterium | reverse complement strand
GCCTGCAGGAGCGTGCCGGAAAGGGTTACCTCCCGGCCGGTGGCAAAAAGCTGGTAAAGACTGTCCCTTGCCCTGGGCGGCTGCAGGGCTGCTCCATGCAGCAGGCCGCAGACAAACCACAAAAGCAGCAGCAGAGGCAGCAGCAGAGCGTTTTTGGTAAGCCAGCAGAGAAAAACAGCCAGGGCGAGGAGAAGAAAGGCCGGGAAAAGAAAAAGCGGGTTTTGCGCAAGGTATGCCGTCAAGGCAATGCCGCCGGTAAAGGCGATCACCGCCTGGATGAGCAAATGGGGTGATCGCCCGGAGAAAGGCACCGGGAAGCCTCTCAGTCGAGGAAAAACTTCAGTTTATCCCGCCTGCTGGAGTGGCGTAAGCGATTCAATGCCTTTTTTTCGATCTGGCGGATACGTTCCCTGGAAACATTAAATCGTTTACCGATTTCTTCGAGGGTGTATTCAGCATCTTCGCCGATACCGAAACGAAGCCGGATGATTTTTTCTTCCCTGGGGCTCAACGTGGAAAGAATATTTTTGACCCTGTCCGACAGTTCGGTGTTTTTCACGGCCTCATAGGGAGAGACTGATTCCTGGTTTTCCAGAAAGTCTCCCAGCGTGCTGTCATCGTCGCCCACCGGGGTTTCCAGGGAGATTGGCTCTCTGGATGCCTCGAGGATGGCAAGGATCTTGTCCATGGGCAGCCCGGTTTTTTCGGAAATTTCCACCGGGGTGGGTTCACGGCCGAGTTCTTTCAGCAGGGAATAGAAGGCCTTGAAAAACTGGCTGCGCAGCTCCAGAAAATGTACCGGCAGGCGGATGGTGCGGGTTTTATCCAGAATCGCTCTGGTTATTGCCTGTCTGATCCACCAGCTGGCGTAGGTGCTGAATTTGTTACCTTTTTTATAGTCAAAACGGAACACGGCCCGCATGAGTCCGAGATTGCCTTCCTGGATGAGATCGGCCAGGCTTAAACCCTGGTGCATATAACGTTTGGCGATGCTGACCACCAGCCGCAGGTTAGCCTTGATCATGGCGTCCTTGGCGGACTCGATGGAGCGGGCGTATAATGATATCTTGTTTTCCGCCTGCTGCAGCTGCTCGATATCAGGATGAAGGGCAGAGGCCTCCTGCACTTTTTTGCACATGTAGTTGAGGTGCTGTTTTTTCGGCTTCAAGGTCGGATCCCGTTTTTCCCAGAGGGATATGCGGTCCGTCAGAACTTTCATTTCCTCAATGCCCGATTCATCGCTATGGATTGTTTTGATGATGGCATCAAAACCTTCCCGGATGATTCTGCTGTACTTTTCCTCCTCTTCCGGGGTGAGGAGATCAAAACGACCCATTTCGCGCAGATAGGTGGTGGTGGTTTCTTCCGCCTCCTGGAGCTCGTCCTTGGTTATCGCAGACTTGCCCCCCGCTTTTCTGACTTCGTCAACGTCTTCTTCCTGCCAGTCCTTGTTATCAATCCGTTTGCTCTTGCCAAGTTCCGGACGGCTGGCAACGTCAATTTCGTTTTGATCAAGAAAGGCAAAAATTTCATCGATATAGCTGGCATCTGTATCTTCCGGAATAAGGTCGTTAAGCGTGTCAATGCTGATGCAGCCTTTTTCCTTTCCAGCTTTCAGTATTCTGTCTTTGATATCGACATGCACTGATTTTTGTCTCCCGACTCGGTTAAGATGTAGCTGATGGGTGTTTGCATAAGAAAAGATGCAGCGAAAGCAAAATAAAGCTGGCTTTCAGAGCACGAAAACTCCCTATCCTATAACAATATTTGCTTCGTTGCAATAGAAAAAAGGGGGGATCGGTTTCTTGACTTTGCGGTAACGGTATTTCATAATTTACTTTCTGATAGGAGTGAGGGATAATAAGGAATGTTTCATCAGAAAAGAAATGTAATCATGCTGTTTCAGTTTAGCAAAAAAAATGATTTTTTTACAAGGGAGAAAAATGCTACAGCAGCGAGCCAGCGGTATTCTTGCACATCTGTCTTCCCTTCCTGGTCCCTACGGCATCGGAGATCTTGATTCCGGATACTTTTTTCTGGATTTTCTTGAACAGGCGGGCCAGTCCTATTGGCAGTTTCTGCCCACCGGCATTGTTGATGATGTTTTCGGTAATTCCCCCTACATGAGCCTTTCGGCCTTTGCCGGCAATCCTCTTTTGATAAGTCCGAATCTTTTGCTGGAAAAGGGGCTGCTGCATAGCGAGGATTTAATGGGCAAACCGTACTTTTCCGAATATGCGGTTGATTACTCGGCGGTGAGGGATTTCAAAAACAGGCTGTTGGCTACGAGTTTTCAGCGATTTATTGCCATCAGGCTCTTTGATGAGGTATTTGAGCACTTTTGCCGCGAACATGGGGCATGGCTTGATGATTTTGCCCTTTTCATGAGCCTGCGGGAAAAGTACGGTTCCAAGCCCTGGTATGAATGGCCCCGTAAAATCGCAGCCCGGGATAAAAACAGTCTGGCCAAGGCGGCGGAGGAGCTTGCAGATCGGTGCCGGTATCATAAATTTGTGCAGTTTGTCTTTTTCATGCAGTGGCGGCGAATGCGCCAGGCCGCGCAGAAGAAAGGGATCAGGCTGATCGGGGATATCCCCATTTATGTCGGACTGGACAGCGCGGATGTCTGGTCCAATCAGCCGTGCTTCGATCTGGATAAGACCACCTTGCAGCCCCGTCATGTTGCCGGGGTTCCGCCTGATTATTTCAGTGAAACCGGCCAGCGCTGGGGCAATCCTCTCTACCTTTGGGAGACCGGCGGTAAACCGAACAAGCGCCTTTATGAGTGGTGGAGCCAGCGGTTTCTGCATCTTGGCGGTATGGTTGATGTGGTGCGCATTGATCATTTCCGCGGCTTTGCCTCCTACTGGCAGATCCCTGCCAGTGAGGAGACGGCCGTGAACGGCACCTGGGTCAAAGGCCCAGGCCTTTTCTTTTTCGAGCAGGTGCAGGAGGCAACCGGCAAGATAGATATCATTGCCGAAGATCTGGGGGTCATTACCCCGGATGTTGAAAAATTGCGGGATGGCTTAGCTTATCCCGGTATGAAAATTCTGCAGTTTGCTTTTGATTCAGACGAGTTGAACCTCTATCTTCCCCACAATTTCCAAACCACAAACTGTGTGGTCTATACCGGCACCCACGACAATGACACCACAGTGGGCTGGTATTTTGACCGGAAGGTTCCCCAGGAAAGTAAAGACCGGGCCAGGCGTTATGCCAATAGCGACGGGCAGGTGATACACCGGGATTTTGTGCGGATGGCCTTTTCTTCGGTGGCCGCTCTGGCCGTTATCCCCTTGCAGGATGTGCTGGGTTTCGGTTCGGACTGCCGGATGAATCGGCCCAGTGTGCTGGAAGAAAACTGGGTGTGGCGCTGCGCTTCCCCCTTTCTTTCCCCGGAGGTTATTCATTACCTGCGGGAAGAGGTTCTTTTCTATGGGCGGCAGAAGAGCTGCCCGCTAATAAAAGGATGAAGCGATGAAAGTGCTGGCATTTAACGGATCTCCCCGGCGCGGCGGCAACACGCAGGTGCTGCTTTCCTCAGTGGCGCAGGGGGTGGAGTCTGCCGGTGGTGAGATTGAGATTATCCGTCTGGCCGATTTGAATATCTCTCCCTGTCTGAATTGCGGCGGATGTGACAAGACGGGTGTCTGCGTGGTCAAAGATGATATGGGGCTGCTGTATGCAAAGATGGATGAGGTGCAAAGGATCATTCTTGCCTCGCCCATCTACTTTTACGGGGTCACGGCCCAGGCAAAGGCCTTAATCGACAGAGCCCAGGCCCTCTGGAGCCGGAAATATATTCTGAAGAAAAAAGGCGAGTGGCGGGAAAATACCGACAGGCTCGGTTTTTTTGTCTCGGTGGCTGCCACCAGAGGTGAAAAGGTTTTCGATGGCGCGGTGTTGACGGTAAAATATTTTTATGACGCGATTGGGTTCGGCTATGGCGGGGCGCTGCTTGTCAAAGGCATTGATAAGCGCGGCGAGATGGCAAAGGCTGGTGACAAATTGTCTCAGGCGGAAGAGTTCGGCCGGCGGATCGTCACCTGAGCATGCATATAATTCTTGACATTTTTCTGATTTCCGTTACTTTTGTTTCCCATCATTCAAGGCCCCATCGTCTAGCGGTCAGGACGTTGGCCTCTCACGCCGAAAACAGGGGTTCGATTCCCCTTGGGGTCACCACTTGAAATTGCAAAGGGAGTCAGCTTATGTCAGCTGATTCCCTTTTTTGTTTGCCCCGGAGCCCCTGAAGCGGCTCTCGTGGGAAGTGATGAGCACCATATGAACGAGATCTTCAGTGAAACCCTGTCAGCCGCCACCGCCCCGCTTGTGCTGGTTTCCGGCATCGGCATCCTGGTGCTGACCATAAACGCCCGCTATATCCAGGCAACCAGCAGAACGAGAGAGCTGTATGATCATTCTCTTGCCGGCAAGGCTCCAGCCTCGCTGGACCAGGAAATTGATCTGCTGGTGTTTCGGTGCAGATTGTTGAAGTATAGCTTTGCCACCCTGGTTTTAAGCACGATATTGAGCAGTTGCCTGGTAATGGTATCTCTTTTTGATAAGCTGCTCGGGCTATCGGTGCCGATGTTTGAGATTTCACTTGTCGGCGGCAGCTGCCTTTTCATCCTGGTGTCGATGATTCTGCTTTTTGCCGATGTGCTGTTATCGATGAAGGCAACCCTGATTCATATCGGCCGTTCGCCCCGGGAGAGGGGGGGCAGGTAGTCATTTCTTTTGTGCAGCCGCCGCGCGGGCAGGCGAATCCGCCTTAATTTTTTTCTCTTCTGCCGGCGCAGGCAGCAGATCTTTTTTTGGCGTTGCGGGCATGTTGGCAATCACATTTTCGACATTGATGAACAGTCCGTCGCCAAGCCGCAGGAACTCCTCCAGCCATTTCTCGGTTTCGCGGTCCCCGCCGTCTGCAAGTTTTCTTTGGTCCGAATAGCTGGAGTGCAGCAGGTCAAAATAGGTATTCTGGGTCTGCCAGAGGTTTACCTGGACAGGAAAGAGATAGAGCATAGACAGTTTTGCATTCATATGCGCCAGGTTGCTGGTTGTCGGGGCATCCTTGACCGCGGTTATTTCCTTCTCGACAAGAGTACGCAGGGTTCTCTCCAGCCATTCATTGCCCAGGGAAATGCGCCACCGTTTGATTTCGTCAAGCAGCAGGCGGATGGTCTCATGGGTTGATTTTTGGCTTTTGAGGGCATTGACCAGTTTTCTTTTGAGGGTAACCTCGGCGGCAATGATAAAGGGCGTTGGGATGCGGTGACCGCATTCTTCAAGCAATGCGGTGAGAAATGAGGTCTTTTTGTAGGCCGTTTCGAGGGTTTCCCCGATGTATTCAAGCTCACCTTCCAGGACGATGTTGAGAAGTTCCTCCTGTTCATCCTTGAAAAGATCCTTGATGGTATAGCGGTCCGCGCCCAGGTATTGGCCGATTACCTTCAGGGCGGCGCTCGGCCCCTTGGCCTTTAGGCTGGTAAAGAGTGAATCCACCAGGCCGGTATAGAGGTGATTGGCGGGAGAAACCGCGGAGGAAGCGGTTATGCCGGAACAGTCCTTGACCGTGCAATAATAATCATGGGGCTCCTGCTGCAGAGCGGCAAAGATAAAGGAGGCCTCTTCCTCGGTGATCGCGGATCGTGCGTGTAATCTGCCGGTTGCGGCAATGGTATGCTCATGGCGCTGCTTTTCATATTCCTTTAGTTCGATGGAGTAACAGCCGAGACTGTTTTTCCGCTGATAGTTTTCAAAAAAGGAGCTGAGGGAAAAATGGATGGCCACCTCTTTGAGGTGGGATTTGGTGGCAAGGATGAATCGCCGGTAGATATCGGCGCCGGTTCCCATGTCGCTGATGTTGCTTTGGGCCTTTTCGAGCCGTTCAATAAATGCATCTTCCAGGGATTCCGCCGAGCATCGCTCGGCCAGCTCTATGGCCCGGGCGGCATATCTCAGCACCTGGGTGGTCTCGATACCGGACATTTCATCAAAAAACCAGCCGCAGCTGGTGTACATCAGCATGGCATTTCGCTGCATCTCAAGAAGCTGCAGCGCCTTGGATCGCTCATTGTTGGGCAGCGGTTTGCGGGCATGTTTGTCGAGAAAGCCGCTCTTGGCGGCCTCGGTGCGGGCCATGATGACGTCAATGTATTCATCCCTTGCCTGCCAATGGTTCTGCAGGAGAGGCGCTGCGTGCATGTTGAAAATGCGGATCAGTTCATGCCTGAGCCAATCAAGGCTTTCCCGTAGTGTCTGCCGCCATTTCTGGTTCCAGTCGGAGTGGCCACCGGCCCGGCAGCCGCAATCAGCCCGCCAGCGCTCAACTCCGTGTATGCAGCTCCAGGAGCTGTTGCCGATAATTTCCACCTCATGGGTAGGCTGGTACAGGGAAAGGTATTCCCCATAATTGGTCAGGCTGACATCAGGCTTCTTTCTGACCTGTTCCAGGGCGTAGGCAAGCGCCATATCCCCGAACCGGTGATGGTGGCCGTAGGTTTCACCGTCGGTGGCGACGTTAACCAGCGGCGGTTTTTTGCCCGCGCCGGGCAGGGCCTGGAAAAGTCTGTTTTCAAAGTTTTCCGCCTTCTGCAGGAGACCGCCAAAGGCCAGGTCATGGGCAATGGCGCCGTGATAGAAAAAAACAGCAATGGTGCCGCCGCAGGGAAGACGAACCAGATAAGGCATGGTGGGGTCAACAGAGCCGTCGCTGACATCATGCCAGACTGTGGTGGTGAGGGGGCGCACTCTCCTGGCCTGGCGCGGAGCAAGGATGGTAAAGCGGATGCCGTGTTCGCAGAGGATCTCCAGGGTCTCAAGATCCACCGCGGTTTCGGGCAGCCACATCCCTTCCGGAGCACGGTTGAAATGTTTGCGGAAAGAGCTGATGCCCCAGGCGGTTTGGGTGATCTTGTCCCGCCGGTTGGCCAGCGGCATGATCATGTGGTTGTATGCCTGGGCAATGGCATTGCCGTGGCCGCCGTGTTTTTCAATGCTTATCCGGTCTGCTTCAATAATTTTCCGATAGATGCCGGGATCTTTCTGTTGTATCCAGGATAAGAGGGTGGAACCGAAATTAAAGCTGATATGCTCATAGTTGTTGACGATGCCGGTTATTCTGCTTCGTTCGTCCAGGATGCGGGAAACGGCGTTGGGGGCGTAGCATTCTGCGTGAACTCTGGCATTCCAGTCATGATAGGGCTCGGCTGAATCCTGGATCTCGATGCGTTCAAGCCAGGGATTCTCCCTTGGCGGCTGATAGAAATGGCCATGGATGCAGATATATCCGTTCATTGATCACCTTGGCGGGACGGGCTGATGCCGACTGGGCATTGGGTGCGGATAATCGCCTTGAATGCGGGTAAGGCGATAAGTTCATAACTCGTACATATAGTATTGAGTTTTTTGTCCTTGTCAAGGGAATATGAACCGGCCGGGCCGGCCGGGTTTTGCGGAATGGCTGTGGCGGGAGTTGCGCCCCGTCCGCTGCCGGCAGGGCAGGGGACGGGGAGTTTTCAGGCCGGGCGGCGATTAACGCAGGCCGGGAATTTGATAGGTGTGGATATAGCCGATGGTGTGCAAGTCATCGTCAGACATGGCGGTAAAGCCGGTGATGTCGGTGCCGGTAAAATTTACACCGGTGGTGCCGTCGCCGAAGACGTTGGCATAGATCGACATATTCGTTTGCACCCAGGTGCCGGGTGTGGCGGGATCTTCAACCAGCACCGTGACGTATCCATCATAGGTAGCCGGATTGCCCCCGCCCGGTTCAGTTACAATATTTCCACGGTTGGCGAAGGTGGATTGCCTGTTGTACTGGCCCATGTTGGTGCCATAGTTGAAATACACCGGGTTCTTGGCGTAACTGATGGCGCCGTCGACCGGGTCGCCGTTTTCATCATACTCGCTGTAGCCGACCACCAGATTGATGCCTAAAATGGAGTTCAGGTAAACAACCTTGTCCATGGTCATACTACTGGATTTGTCTGCTGCCGAGGCGACAAAGGTGGCGGCAAAGGGAAAATCATCGCCGCTCACCACGTCAGTCTCTAATGATGTCGTAATTCCGTGAGATTCTTCGCATCCTTCACAGGCTTCCAGTGAGACGATAACGTTGCCTTCTACGTCAACCGTGGTCCAGTAGGTGGTAACATTGGAGGCATCCACCAGAGCGCCGAGGCCGAACTCCTCCATTTTTGCGATGTCAATAGTGGGCCGCATGGATTTGCTCGGGCCATCCTCAAGTTCAAGCAGTTTCCACAGCGGAACGCCGCCCATAACCGAACGATCGATAGCTTGACGCTCATCCGCCGGGGTTATCAGATTGCCGTCTTTCATCAGCTTAATATACAGGGAAAGGCATTCCAGCGGTGAGTCAATGGCCTTGACTACTGTTTCCAGATACACGGGGGTGCCATCCGGATTGGTGAGGTACTCGTCATAAACATCGGTGGTCAGCACCAGTCTGCCCGAGGCGTCGATGGATATGCTTTTAGCGTTATTGAGATTGTTGATGGCTTCATCAAAGGCATGGTCCAGCACCGCATCGGGCGCACGGCCCAGATTCAGACGACCGAAGTCCACCTCCTGGACGAGATCAGGATATAAAATATCCCTGTAATAGGTCACCCCGTCCCAGGTCTCGCCACTGGCGATAAAGACAGTGCTTGCCACCTCGCACTCCGTTCTTTCCCAGGTTGAATCATAGGCAATAACCAGGGGCAGATGGTTTGCCGGCAGGGCGGTTTTAGAAGATATATCACCCCAGCGTACAACGTCGGCCACCGGCTGCACGCACTGGCTTGGATACGGCGCTGGATAGTAAATGTCGCCGGTGGCAGGATTAATGACATATTCGCCGGTGTCTTCATTGACAACGGTGTACCTGCCGAAACCTTCGGTCAGTTTCGGTTCCCCGCCTATGGCCTGAGCGGTGGTCCAGGCCTGCTGCATGACCTGGTAGGGAGTGCCGGTGGTGGGATTGATAACCGGGTTACCGTTCTCATCGATCCAGTCACCCAGAACCAGGACCGGTTCTCCGGTGGCGGGATCAACCGCCGGTACTCTTTTGGTCTCCCCGCCAAGATAGCGGTCGATCACATAGAGATCGCCGAAAAGTGCCCCCTGGTCAGAGCCCTTGTCGGTCAGGGGGCCGTCAGTGGTGGTGTCTCCATCGGTGCTTCCACCTGTGCTGCCGGATCCGGATCCGGCCGTGGTCGTTCCGCTGCCGCCCATGTAACCATTCCCGGCCAGGGCATTCACTGAACAGCCTAAAAATAGTGCAACTACAGCAACATACAGCGAGCGTTTCATAAGTTTCCTCCTTTTCCTCATTTTTCTCTGGCGGGCTGTTGCCAGCCCAAGTTAGTACTCTCTCTTCCCTCATTTATTCTCTTAAAAGGGCTTACTCTTCTAAGAGAAACTCCTCAGAAACTGCGGCTGAATATTTTGTTCCAGGTTGGCTGCTTGCCTCTTGCACAGGGAAACTGTGCAACTTGTAACCAGCCCTGGCTGTTGTCGCGAACTAATTCTTCAATGTTATTTCCTGCAAAATATTCACCATTCTGAGTGAAAAATAGAAATAATTTTTTACTATATAAGTTATTGTTTTGATGCATTTTTTTTCTTGCAAAAAATACTAAAGGTGTTGGTTTGCTAGGTATTATTACGGATATCCGGAAAATTTAAATAATTTCCTGAGGCGATGGTTGCAATGTGAGTTGCTTTTTGTAAAATAAATCTATAACTTCAATAAGTTAGATGTGTCAAACCAGTGAATGGCTATTCATTTGTCTGCTTGGGAACGTTAATTTCAGGATGAAAGCGACGGATGGAAATTTTTGAAGGGGACATGTGATACTATGTGGTGTATCTTCCCGTATGATCTGGAGTTATTGGCCGCAGGCGGCAGAAAATTGCAGCAAAAATTAAATTTTAATATGCAGAGTTTTGGGATATTGCAATTTGCAGGTCGCCAGTTTGTGGTGAACAGCTCGCCAGTTTCTGGTGAGTTACTGGTCTGAATTGGCCGCGTAATTACCGGTTTTTTTATGGAAAATGATGTCTGATGGGAGATTTACCCAGGTCATTATCGCCTAAGATTGCTTGTCATATTCTGTCGTTTTGATTATTTTTTTAAGTTTTTTCCAGATTAAATACGGCACATGATGCACAAAGTTATTGTGCGATACGCAGGTGTCTCGTTTTTTAGTTTTTGTGGTTGGGCGAGAAAATTAGCCAAAATGTTAAACAGATGAAACCTGCATGATTTATTAATCAATCGTCTTTTTTATGGTAACTTCCCGTTAAAACGATATTTTTTAATGTTAATTTCAGCAAAATCAATAATATGAATATTTTTACATATATGTGGAAAAATTTCCGGATGTGCGGAAATTACCGCAATAAATCCTTACGTGTCCATGGTGTTTAATCGTCATCTTTGCGGTATTTTGATCTGGTTATATCATCACCTGCGGCATAGTCGGAATTCTTCATCGATAAAAACGGATTTTCGTTCCCTTGCTGAAACAGCAAATTTTCTGGGTGAATTTTGTTATTCATGCCCGCATATTATTTGCTGAAATTTGACAGTCGACTTCTGGTGCCATGAAAAAACTTGCGTACGCCTGCGGAAACGGGTAGTTTGGAAATTTGTTTTGCGGGGTTTTTTATTATTTTGTCTGTTTTTCTTAGGGGAGAAATATGTCAGCAAACTATCTTTTTACTTCAGAGTCTGTTTCTGAAGGTCATCCTGATAAGGTCGCAGATCAGATTTCCGATGCTGTTCTTGACAGCATTCTGGCTCAGGACAAATTTGCCAGGGTTGCCTGTGAAACCCTGGTTACCACGGGTATGGCGATCATCGCAGGAGAGATAACCACCACAGCCTGGGTGGATATGCCCCAGATTGTCAGGGATACGATCAAGGAAATCGGCTACAATTCTTCTGAGATGGGTTTTGATTCCCAATCCTGCGCCGTTTTGACCAGTATCGATAAACAGTCTCCCGATATTGCCATGGGCGTAAACGAAGGAACCGGGCTTGATCTTGATCAGGGCGCCGGTGATCAGGGGCTCATGTTCGGCTATGCCTGTTCGGAAACCAAGGTGCTCATGCCCATGCCCATCACCTATGCCCACCGGTTGATGAAGCGACAGTCCGAGGTGCGTAAAAGCGGCCGTCTTCCGTGGCTCCGGCCTGATGGCAAGAGCCAGGTGACCATTGAATATGAGGATAACTGTCCCAAGCGGATTGAAGCCGTTGTCCTCTCCACCCAGCACGATGCCGTCGTTGATTATGAGGATCTGAAGGAAGGGGTGATGGAGGAGATCATCAAGCCGGTGCTGCCCCCGAACATGATTGACAAAAACACCAAGTTTTTCATTAATCCCACCGGTCGTTTTGTTATCGGCGGCCCGGTCGGCGACTGCGGAGTCACCGGCCGAAAAATCATTGTTGACACCTATGGCGGCAGGGGATCCCACGGCGGCGGAGCCTTCTCCGGCAAGGATCCTTCCAAGGTTGACCGTTCCTCCTCCTATATGGGGCGGTATGTCGCCAAAAATATCGTAGCCGCGGGGCTTGCCACCGAGGTTGAGGTGCAGGTGGCTTACGCCATCGGTATTTCCCAGCCTGTTTCCGTCAATGTGAATACCTTTGGCACCGGCAAGATCAGCAATGAGAAGATCAGGGAGCTGGTCATGGCCCATTTTGATCTGCGGCCCAAGGCGATTATTCAGCATCTTGATCTGTTGCGGCCGATTTATAAGAAGACGGCGGCGTACGGACATTTCGGCCGGGAGCGTGCCGAATTTACCTGGGAAAAAACCGACAAGGCGGAAATCCTGCGGGATGCCGCCGGCATTAAAGGAAATAAATAATGAGTGAATTTACCGATTATAAAGTAGCTGATATGGGACTTGCCGCATGGGGCCGCAAGGAGGTCGCCATAGCGGAAACGGAGATGCCGGGTCTGATGGCGGTGCGCAAAGAGTATGCCGGCCAGAAACCGCTGAAAGGCGCCCG
>JALNXE010000119.1 GCA_023230525.1 Desulfobulbaceae bacterium | reverse complement strand
GGTACGAAGTCATCATAACCGCGTACGAAGATAGCGCCCTGAGGACAGATCTTTACACATGAATAGCATTCCCAGCATGCATCAGGCTCCTGATTGTAGGCCCGCATTTCCTCTTTGTTGAGAACCATCAGGTCGTTGGGGCAGATGTACATACATGCTGTTTTGTCGCCACCCTTGCAACCATCACATTTGGAAGGATCTACATAGCTTGGCATTAAATTACCTCCTCAATTGGGTTGAATAGTTTGATTCCACTAAATGCGAAATCGTTTTTCCTTAGTTTATTTCGCTTGACTTGAACCGTATCGAGCAATTGGCAAAAAAATGAGGGGTCACTCATTTTCTGACCATATGATCTATAAATTTTCATCCTGTAAATGTCAAGAAAAAAAGTTTCAAGGAAAAATCACTTTTTGTCATGCCCTGCCCCCAATTTTTTTTGGGTTTGACAAGCATCCCCGTGATGATTAAGTTGCAGCCACGCAATCCTGATCTTTAACTGCAACCCGGCATAAAAAAATAATGAGGAAATTTGATGGCAGAGAATGATAAAACTCTTTTCGGATTCGATAAAAATCCCAGCAACGTGCTTCCGCAGAAATACACACTGGACAGTAAAATAAAATTCCGCTGTCACCCGGGTGTTTCCTGCTTCACCGCCTGCTGCGGCAATATCAATATAATACTCACCCCCTTTGACATCCTGCGTCTGAGAAAATATCTCAACCTGCCGGCATCTGAATTCCTGCTCAGATTTACCACGCCGATGTTCATCGAGAAAACCGATATGCCCGGCGTTAAAATCCATCTTGACGAAAACGGCCGCTGCCCCTTTGTCACCGAGGAAGGATGCACCATTTATCCCGAGCGCCCTTCCGCCTGCCGCTATTATCCCGTGGGCATGGCAAATTTCCATGAAGGCGGCCAGGAAGGGGTTGATTCGGAACAGTTTTTCTTTCTCGTCAAGGAACCGCACTGCAAGGGACACGAGGAGGACAAAACATGGACGATCCGGGAATGGCGGGCTGATCAGGGGGTTGACCTATGTGATGAAATGAATAGGGAATGGCTGGAACTTGTCATGCGCCGCAAATCCTTCGGTTTCCAGGCAACGCTCAGTGAGCAGGCGAAAAAGATGTTTTTCATGGTCAGCACCGACCTGGATAAGTTCAAGGAATTCATTTTCACCAGTTCCTTCCTCGACACCTATGACATTGACCAGGAGACGCTGGATACAATCAGGGAAGATGATATCGCCCTGCTGCGATTCTCCTATAAATACCTGGCATCTTCGCTCTTCGGCACCAAAGACCTCAAGATCAAAGAGGAAAAGATCAAAGCCAAGGCCGCTGAATTGGATGGGAAACGCAGCAGTAAAGAGGAGGAGGCGATCAGAACCTATGAAGAGCTCAAGGCTGAGCGTGATCGCATGCTGGCGGAAAAGCAGGCGAAAAAGTAAATTCGGGGCTCCCGATAAAACCAGCAACCAAGGGCCGCGGAGTTTGACTTAGCGGCCCTTTTCTTTATAGAGCTTGCTTGTCAATAAGCTCTTATTGCGCAACCCTTATGGCTTGTGGGGCAGCGCAAACCTCTGCACCAGCCTCGCCACGGCAGGAGGGACCAGATCCTCCCAGGGCTCCCCATTCATCATCTTCCGCCTGATTGCCGTGGCCGAAAGACCTTTGCCGCCGCGGGGCCTGCGCCACAGGATCTCCGTGGCCAGCCCCAGCTCCTCGAACAGCCGCAGCTTCTTTTCCCCCCACTCGTCGTAAATGGTCAGAAAGAAGGTGGCCTGCATGGGCAGGTAATAATGGTACAGCTCGGGGAAATTGATGGGAAAGGGCACAATGGAGATCTCGTCGCGCAGCCCCTCATCGGCCAGTGCGTCCCGCACCATGCGGTATCGTTCAAAATAGGTGAAGGGATTGGCCTCCCTGCTGCTGCGCGCCGGATCAGCGGCATCCCCCCTGGTCAGGGTTGGGTCCGGATTGGTAATGCCGACCACCAGATGCTCGCAGCGTTCTTTGCCGGCCAGCAGATATTTCAGGTGGTCATTATGCAGGAGCTGAAAACGGCCATGAATCACCCCGGTTTTATGCATCGTGCACTCTCTGACTTTTATGCGGATGTATGCGGTCCGAGGACGTTGTCCAAGAAGAAAGTTTGCCCGTCATCATCAAATTGTCATGCCCTGGCTAGTCGAGCATGAAAGGCCTGCGGCTGCCTGGCCAGAACGGCTGGTTGCGGGGAGTATCCATCAGCCCCTGCAACTTTGCCCGGTCAAGCCAATTGAGCACAAGATACATCAGATCAGCCCCCCGCAGCATGCCCAGCGCCCCGCCGGCACAGCAGACCTCATCAAAAAGAAAAACGTTATCACGGCGGATGCCCCGGCCCACCACCGCAAAGGGAACTGTTTCGCCGGAATGCACCAGCGGCCCTGAACTGGGGGTGGAGTGGTCGGCGGTAACAACCAACACAATATCGTCAGCCAGCAGCTCTTCAATCACCCTGCCCAGTCCCCGGTCCAGGGATTCTATGGCCGCCACCTTATTATGGGGATCCTTGCTGTGGCCAGCCACATCCGGGGCCTTGGAATGAACGTGGATGAATTCGTAATCCGAAGCCTTGTTCCTGGCCAGCAGTAGCCGCTCAGCCAGATCCTGGCCAGGGTCGGCGCTATCCGGCACCTTTTCCCAGTCCATACCGATAAAGGAAGCCAGCCCCCAGTACATGAGACCGGAAGAGATGGAAAGCCCCTGCAGGCCCCAGCGCTCCGGAAATGAATCCACCTGGCGCCAGCGGCCGGCCCGCTGGGTGACAACCCCGTTGATTTCCGGCTCCCCCCTTTTTTTACGCGCGGCATTGACCGGGTGCGCGGCGAGCTGTTCATGGCACCAGCGCAGATAGGCTTTCAGGGCGGCGGCCGTATCCCGGGCCCGGACATCGCCGCTGGCATTCTGCCACGGCTCCACTTCGACCAGGGGTGTTTCCGTCTCCAGTGGGTCGGAATCGGTGATGGCGGGAGAAACCGGCCCCTTCATGGTCACGATGCCGTCAAGACCATGGGTGCGATGATAATTGAGGCCAATCTCTCCCTTAGAATATGAGGCAACCACCCGGGCAAGAGCCTCCTGCTCATCCACTTCGGCCTTGGGCCGATGCCTGATGAGCTGCAGGGTGTTCCCCTGTCTTTCGAGACTGACGAAATGGGCAAGCAGTGCCACATCTTCCCGGTCCGGGGCAAGACCTGCTCCCGCTGCCTCCAGATAGCCGCGGCCGGGAAACTCCGCCTGTTCATAGCCGAACATGGCAAAATGGGCATTTTCACTGGGCAAGGCAAGTCCGGGACGGATCGCCTGGAAGAGCCCGTTTGACCCCATGGAGGCAAGGCGATCCAGATGGGGGGTTGCGGCGGCCTGCAAGGGAGTTTTCCCCTGCAGGCTGGCGTAGGCCCGGTCACCCAGGCCGTCAAGCAGAACCAGTATACAGCAGCGCGCCATTGTTTCTCCCTGTGCTGAGTTACTTTGGGAAATCGGACCGCAGGGACGATTCGCCATCCGCCCCTGCTATCGACGTTATATCTTCCGTTAATTTGCAATTAATTATCAATATAGCAAATGCCGATACCTGCATAAAGAGTTATCCAAACAAACAATTGGACACCTGCCTTATTCCCCGGCATTATTGCAAGCATGAAATTTGATCTCCATGTACATACCAGCATCTCTGCCTGCAGTCAATTGCCTTTAGAGGATATCATCGCCCAGGCAAAAGAGCGGGGCCTGGCCGGGGTCTGCATCACCGACCACGATACCATGGAGGCGCGTCATTTCCTGCAGGAAGGCCTGCAGCCTGATGGCCTCTGTGTCATTTTCGGCATGGAGTATGCGACCAGTGAGGGCGACTTTCTCCTCTTCGGCCCCTATGAACAGCTGCAGCCGGGCCTGGCCGCCCCCGAGCTGCTGCGCCATGTGGAAATGACCTGCGGTGTTGCAGTGGCAGCCCACCCTTTCCGCGTTAACCGCCCCACCCGGGAATATCTGGTTGACCATGGTTTATGCGGCATTATTGAGGGAATCAACGGCCGCAACCAGCAGCACGAAAACGACAGTGTCGGTACCTGGCTGGACCGTTACGGGGTCAAGCAGGTCGGGGGCTCCGACGCCCACTCCCTGGAGGAACTCGGGAGGGTGACCACCCGTTTTCACCAGCCCATACGCAACCGGGCCGAGCTTATCCATGCCCTGAAAAACAGCAGTTACACCCCGGAAAAAAACTGATTTTCCCCGCTATCCCCTCTCCGCTGTACCCCTCTCTCCTGCTCCCTCGAATTGACATACTCCTGCCACTGGTATATGGTGTTTGCAATCTACGCACCCTTTCCCTGACAATAGTATTACCCACTAAACCCTTTATGACAAAATGATTGTAGCCATTGGTGAAATTGTCTGGGATATCATAGCGGGCAAAAGACTGCTGGGTGGTGCTCCGCTAAATGTCGCCTACCACCTCTCCTCCTTCGGCCTGCAGGTCCGCCTGATCGGCCGGATCGGTAACGATGAGCTGACGGATCTCACCCTGCGCCACATTGCCGGCCTCGGTCTGCCGGTTGCCGGCATCCAGCGGGACGGTGAGCTGCCCACCGGCCGGGTGGTGGTCTCCTTCGGCAAAAACAACGCGCCGTCCTTTGATATTGTTGCGCCGGCGGCCTGGGACGCCATCGAGGCGGAACCCTTTTTAAACGACTCTCCCCAACCCTTTCATCTGGTTTTCGGCACCCTGGCCCAGCGTTTCGCGCCGAGCCGCAGGACCATCCGCTCCCTGTGGGACCAGGCTGACCTGCTGTTTTACGATGTCAACCTGCGCCCGCCCTTTACCCCGGCGGAGGTGGTGCTCGATTCCCTGGCCGCGGCGGACGTGGTCAAACTCAATGAGGACGAACTGCAGCAGGTTGCCGACTGGTCGGGTATCCCCGCCGGCCCCATAGCCCAAAGGGCGGGCAGGCTCTGCAACCGCTGGCAGCTCCTCTGCCTTGCCGTCACCCGCGGTTCAGCCGGCGCCTTGCTGGTCACCAAAGACGGCGTATTCGAACATGGCGGCTTTCCGGTGCAGGTGGCTGACACCGTGGGCGCGGGCGACGCATTTTTCGCCACCTTGATTGAAGGGATCATCCATGCACGGCCCTGGCCGCAATGCCTGGCAAGGGCCAACAAAAGAGGCTCCTACGTGGCGGGCCGGCCGGGGGCCACGCCGCCCATGCAGGACTTCGTCTTTTAACAAGCGGGAATCTCATGCCCAAACCAGGACTATACATACAGCTTTTCAGCATCCATGGCCTTATCCGGGGTGAATCCCCCGAGCTGGGCTATGACGCGGACACCGGCGGTCAGGTAAAATATGTGCTGGAACTGGCCCGGGCCCTGGCTGCCCAGCCTGAGGTAGGCCAGGTGGATCTGGTCACCAGGCTCATCGAGGACAACAAACTTTCGGCCAGCTATTCCACCCCCATGGAGCAGATCAGCGGCAACGCCCGGATCATCCGCATCCCGTGCGGCGGCAGAAGGTATATCCGCAAGGAGCTGCTCTGGCCCCATCTTGATGAATTCATCAACAAGACCTTGAAGCTGATCAAGGCCCAGGGCCGTATTCCGGACATCTTCCATGGCCATTACGCGGACGCGGGCTATGTGGCCATGGAGCTGGCCGCCGCCTTTGGCGCCCCCTTCGTCTTCACCGGCCACTCCCTGGGACGCACCAAGAAGGCCAAGCTGCTGGCCAGCGGCCAGTCCGTTGCGGAGATCAACAAACGTTACAGGATCGATCACCGCATCAGCGTTGAAGAGGAGATCATCAAAAAGGCCAACCTGATCATAACCAGCACCAGCCAGGAGATTGACAAACAGTACGGTCTCTATGACAATGCCGCGCAGCAGCAATACGCTGTTATTGCTCCCGGCATTGACCTGGAAACCTTTTACCCTTATTACCACAGCAATCCGGCCCCCCACGGCAACAATGGCTCGGCCAAGCAGATCAGGCTGACCCTGCAGCGGGAACTGCAGCGCTTCTGGGCCAAGCCGGACAAACCCTTTATTCTTGCCCTGTGCCGGCCGGATCAGCGCAAAAACATCACTGGCCTGATCGAGGCATACGGCACGGACAACGAGCTCCGCGCCATGGCCAACCTGGCTATTTTTGCCGGCATTCGCAAGAATATCAGCGGAATGGAAGACAACGAGCGCAATGTGCTCACCGATATGCTGTTAAAGATGGATTTTTACGACCTGTACGGCAAGCTGGCCATCCCGAAAAAACATGATTTCGCCAGCGAAGTACCGGAACTCTACCGATTGTGTGCCGCTAGCGGCGGAGTTTTTGTCAATCCGGCGCTGGTGGAGCCTTTCGGCCTCACCATCATTGAGGCTTCCGCCTGCGGCCTGCCCATTATCGCCACCAATGACGGCGGTCCGGTTGATATCGTGGCCAAGTGCGCGAGCGGCATCCTGGTGGACGCGGCCAGTTCCAGAAAAATCGGGGCAGCCATCAAGGAGATGCTGGCTGACCCGGCGAAATGGCAGTCATATTCCCGTAGCGGCATCAACGGAGTTCGCAGCCATTATGCCTGGGAATCCCACTGTCAGCGCACGGTGGGCTGCCTGAAAAAACTGCTGCCCGGATATTTCCATGAACCCGCCCAACCCGGCATTACGGCCAGCCGCTCCTCTTTCGGCGCCCGGTTGACCCTCTTGAAAAAACTGCTGATCACCGATATCGACAACACCCTGACCGGCGACCGGGCACGACTGACCGAGCTGCTTGAACTGCTGCACAACCACCGGGAGAAAATCGGCTGGGGAGTGGCCACCGGCCGCAGCCTGGATATGACCATGGATATCCTGGCCGAACAGCATATCCCCATCCCCGATATCCTCATCTGTTCAGTGGGCACGGAAATCTATTACGGACCCGGCCTGCGCATCGACAAAGGCTGGCAGCAGCACCTCAACCACCGCTGGCGGCCCGAAGAGATCAAGAGGGAGCTTGCCGGCCTCGACTTTCTTTCATCCCAGGGCGCCGATGGTCAGAGCCGCTTCAAGATCAGCTACTTCATGCCGGACGACAGGCAACTGCTGAACAGGGTGATCCGTAACCTGCGGGACGCCAGACTGCGCTGCAGGATCATTTACTCCCACGGACAGTTTCTTGATATTCTTCCCCACCGGGCCGGCAAGGGCAAGGCCATCAGTTACCTCAAAAACAAATGGGGAATCTCCCCGGAAAATATCATGGCGGCGGGCGACTCCGGCAATGACGAGGATATGCTGCGCAGCAGGACCTGCGGACTGGTGGTGGGCAACCACAGCCGGGAACTCGATCCCCTGCAGGGCAAACGGGGCATTTTTTTCAGCAGACACCAATACGCCGGCGGCATCATCGACGGCCTGAAGCACTATAAATTTCTCTGAGTTCTCTTCTCCGGCAAACTACTTATTTACCGGCGTAAAAAAACTCAACAAGAGGCCCGGCAATGGATTTTTTCTGCAAGGGATGCCCGGCATACTGCTGTTACCAGGAGGATGGCGCCGTGCTGCTGATCACGGCCGAGGATGTCAACCGGCTGGCCCGCTTCTTCGGCTTGCGTGATGGTGAGGTGCGCCGGCAATACATGGCAAACCGTCATTCTCTGCTGGTGAAAGAGGACAGATCGTGTATCTTTCTGGTGCAGGGTGCCACCCGGCAGCGCTGTCTGGTCTACCCGGCCCGGCCCGATCAGTGCCGCAGCTTTCCCCATGGCCAACCTTGCCCGTATCTGGCAGCCAGAAGCGGCTGACCAGGCAGGCCGGATCAAGGGCGGGCAGCGCCAGATCCTGCTTGCCGCTCTGCGGTTTACAGGGGAAACTCGATGATGAATTCCGCCCCTTCCCCCTCCTTGCTGGCCACGGAAATGACCCCATGGTGGCTGTCAATGACATTCTTGACGATGGCAAGCCCCAGTCCGGTGCCCTTGTTCTTGCTGGTGACAAAGGGATGAAATATCTGCGCGATCATCTCCTCGGACATGCCGCTGCCGGTATCTGAGATGGACAGAAATACCTTTTTCTGGTCGATGGCCAAACCGGTGGTAACAAAAATACTGCCACCATGCTCTATGGCCTGCATGGCATTGACCAGGATATTCATGCAGGCCTGGTAAAGCTGATCAAAATCTCCCTGAATTTTCGGCAGTGCCTGGTCCAGATTGCGCTTCACCGCTATGTTGCGCTTGTCAAATTCCGGCCCCATGAAATCAAGCACCTTGGTCAGCACCTCATTTACCACCAGGGGCTGCAGCCTGGGCTGCTGGGGCCGGGCAAAATCAAGAAACTCACGGACAATGCCGTCGAGCCGGGTGGTCTCCTCGACAATGATCTTTGCCAGGTGACTGTTTTCCGGGGCGATTTTGCTGAGCCGTTTACCCAGGATCTCGGCCGTGCCCCGGATAATCCCCAGGGGATTCTTGATCTCGTGGGAGACCGAGGCCACCATCTGGCCCAGGGAGGCCAGTCTTTCCGATTGATTGAGCTTCACCTCGAGCTTTCTTCTCTCTTCCGTTCTGGCCTCGATGATGCGGTCCGCCCTGGCGACAATAAAGCGCAGGGCCAGAAAGAGACCGCCCATGATGACCAGCGAGGTAAAAATAATCCAGGACTGCAGCTTAATCAGGGCGTCCAGGTCACCGGTCAGGTCCTGGACGATCTCAATAACGCCCATGACGTCCCGGGTCAGGCTGAACGGTTTTTCCTTACGCAGCGGGATAAAGGTGCGCAGCTGGCAGGTAATCTTCTCCCGGCCGGGCAGCAGGTTCAGCAGGGAGCCGTTGATGCGCAGCACCGACACGTTTTCACCCAGAAGCGCCCGTTCATACTCCTCCTTGCCCAGGTCTTTGGCCCCGACGATCTCACTGATGGTGCTGTACGACACCTGGTTTTCCTTCTTGGAAAAGATGGTGACGGAATGCACGTTCATGCCGTGGGTGGCGGTGCGGACAATCTTATCAAGCTGCTTGAACTGCCGGGGGTCCTCCACGGCAATCTGCCGGTTCTGCAAGGCAAGGGGCAGGACGAACTGCTGGAAGATCTGGTGGCTGACATTTTCCGCCAGCACTAGGTTATAGGCCTCGCTGCGTTCCAGCAGCACGTTTTTGGTGTAGTTGGAAATAACCAGGGACAGCACCAGTGAGGCGACCAGGATGACGGCCAGGCTGGTGAAGGAAAAGAATTTGACCAGCCGGAACGGCTTGGTGCTGACCATGTCAGCGGCCGCATTATTTTCCATCACACACCCCGCAGCGCCGGCACTTCGCGGTATCGCATACCGGCGTGCTTTTTCCGGCCAGGGCGCGCTGGTATTCGGCCCACAGATACTCGCGGCTGATGCCGTGATCAATTATCTCCCAGGGGAAAAGCTCATGCCGCTCCCGCTCCCTGGTGTGGTGCTCCGGCTGCACGTCATGGCGCCGGAAAAGCTGACGCCAGTTGCCGGGCGCCGACGCCAAATGAAAAAGCATTTCTCCCACCTTTCTGTCTCCCCTGGCAAGAACCGCCTGAAAAAAGGCATTATCCGGATTATCCACGTTCAGGCGGATATTGGCCTGTCCGGCAAACTGTTTACGCAAAAATTTTATCTTCTCCTTCAGTTCCGGCACTCCGGCAAAGGCACAGAACTGAAAAGGCGTCCAGGCCTTGGGGACAAAGGAGTTGAGACTGACGGTCAGCATGGGCAGTCTGCCCCGGGCCCGGCCCACCGCCCCGATTGTTTCCCTGATTCTGAAGGTCAGACCGGCAAGTTCCTGCAGATCTTCTTCCGTTTCCGTGGGCAGCCCAATCATAAAATAGAGTTTCAGATTTGTCACCCCTGCCTTGACCAGTTCCCGGGCGGCCCACAGCAGCTCCTCCCCGGTGATGCCCTTATTGATCACCCGCCGCAGCCGCTCAGAACCTCCGTCAGGGGCGATGGCCGCTGTTTTCAGTCCGCTGGCCCCTAAGAGTTTGAGCAGTTCCGGGCTGATGGCATCGGCCCGCAGGGAGGAAAAGGAAAGCTGGCAGGAGGTGGCGGCAAGCACCTCGGCGATCCTGGCCAGATCATCAGTCCGGGCCATCTCCATGCCCAGCAGACCCACCCGTTTGGTTTGCTCCGCCTTCTCCTCCAGAGCCCGGATGATCGACTCCGCCGGCCAGAGCCGGGGCGGCCGGTAGACAAAACCGGCGGCGCAGAAGCGGCAGCCCCGGCTGCAGCCCCGGCCGAGTTCGGTGAGAAAGAGATCAGAAAATTCCGTGTCAGGGGTCAGCAGCAGCGAATGGCCGGCAACCGCGGCTCCGGTCATGGTCGTTTTCTTCACCGGATAGGGGACATCACAGCGCCGGTAGACGGCCGCAAGCCGGCCGCCCTGGTATTCCATCTCATAAAAGCGGGGCACATAACAACCAGGCTGGTGCAGGGCCAGATCCAGCAGCAGCTCTTCCCGGGAGGGGAACCCCTGAGCCGCGTACGCCAGCAGCCGGTTTAGGAACTCGGGCAGGCCCGGCTCGGCCTCGCCCGGCAGCAACAGATCAAAATAAGGGGCCAGGGGTTCCGGATTGATAAAGGTCGCCACCCCGCCGCCCACCACCAGCGGGGCGCCTGGGGCAATCCGATCCGCCTGGCCGCGTTTTGCGGCAAAGGGCTCGATGCCGCCGCTGATGAGCAGGCTGATCAGGTTGACATAATCCTGCTCGAAACTCACGGTGCAGAACAGAACCGGAAAATCTGTCAGGGGGCGGGAGGATTCTACTGATCGGGGCGATGATGGCGGGTCCGGCAGAAAAACCCGCTCGCAGACAAAGTCGGGATGGGCATTGACCAGTCCATAGACCAGCTGCATGCCGAGATTTGACATGCCGATATGGTAAACATTGGGAAACACCAGGGCAACCGGCAGCTTTCCTGTCCATTTTTTCCTGATGGCCCCGGTTTCGTCCGGTCTGGCTGGTCGTGTCGGTTTAATCAATTGCGGATTGGGGATTTCAGATTGCGGATTTGGCGGCGCACCCAGTTCACGTGGCAATAGCCATTTTTTACCACGGAACAAACAGAGATCACAGAAATATTTTTTTCAGCTCGTCAGCTCCCAGGCTCCGGGGAAAATGCTGTACCCCGTGCCATCCCCCGATCCCGCAATCCGCGATCCGCGATCTGCCCCCCATCAATTTTCATTGCGCCGGATAAAGGTCGGCTCATCCAGTTGGTCTTCATCAAAAATTCTGACCGTGGTATATTTTTTCCTGGCATCAGGGTAGCTGCCGCCGTTGGCCACATGAGGCAGTTTGTTCCCCTGGCTGAAGGGCAGGGAGCCGCTGGCCCCCTTCAGTTCCGCCTTTTTGGGCAGCGGGGTCACCTTATCAGGCAGGGGCTCCAGCTCCTCCGCCACCCGGATGCCGGTGGCAACCACCGTGACCCGCAGCTCCTCTCCCAGGGAATCATCAAAGATGACGCCCAGGATGATATTGGCCTCATCGTGCACCTCTTCGTATATCTTGCTGGTGGCCTCGGTCACCTCGGCCATGGTCAGGGTGTCTTCCCGGGCTGAGATGTTGACCAGCACACCCTTGGCCCCGTCAATGCTGATATCCTGCAGCAAGGGGCTCGCTATGGCCATGTTGACCGCCTCGATGGCCCTGTTTTCCCCGATGCCAACCCCGGCGCCCATCAGGGCGGGTCCCATTTCGTTCATCACCGTGCATACATCGGCAAAGTCCGGATTGATGTAACCAGGCAGGTTAATCAGATCGGTTATGCCTTTCACCGCCTGCACCAGCACATTATCAGCCATCTTCATGCCATCGAGAAAGCGGGTTTTTTTCTGGGTAAGGGAGAGAATGCGGTCATTGGGAATGGTGATGATGGTGTCCACATGTTTTTTGAGCTGTTCCCAGCCGGCCTCGGCATTTTTCATGCGGGCCTTGCCCTCAAAGACAAAAGGCTTGGTCACCACCGCCACGGTGAGCGCGCCGAGCTCCTTGCTCACCTTGGCCACGATGGGCGCGGCGCCGGTGCCGGTGCC
>JALNXE010000118.1 GCA_023230525.1 Desulfobulbaceae bacterium | reverse complement strand
GCTGCGCTTCGAGATCTTTATGGTCTCTGCGCTCCTCAACCCGACGGTTTAAATAATCCAGAGGCGAAACGAAATAGTGCTTGACAGTAGTCGGCTCATAGAAGGAGCGGGCCATGCCCGCGACCCGGAGTCTGGCGGACCCTGTATCGCGGACATGGCCCGTTCCTACCCCCGAACAGCTCCGGCTAACAAAAATCGAATGAAGAGATCAATGCCAGCCCCATCCGGGACGGCAAAATTTTACCCGGAGAAAAAATCATGGCCCCGAAAGTAATAGCCCTGGCAGGCAAAGGCGGTACCGGAAAAACAACCACCACGGCCCTGCTGATCAAATATCTGCTGAAAAAACAGCTGACTCCGGTGCTGGCGGTGGATGCCGACGCCAATGCCAACCTCAACGAACTGCTGCAGCTTGAGGTGGGTGCCACCATCGGCCAGATCAGAAAGGAGTTGAAAGGAGAGCTGCCGCCGGGCATGACCCGGGACCAGTTCATGAACATGAAGATCCAGCAGGCCGTCATCGAAGAAACCGGCTTCGATCTGCTGGTCATGGGCCAGCCCGACGGACCGGGGTGCTACTGCTCGGCCAACCAGTACCTGGCCATGGCCATGGACCACCTGGCCACCAACTACCGCTATATTCTGGTGGATAACGAGGCGGGCATGGAACACCTGAGCCGCATGAACCTGCGGATCATCGATTATCTGCTCATCGTTTCCGATCCCTCTGCCCGCGGCATCCTTACCGCCCGCCGCATTGCGGAAATCACCGGGCCGCTGGGACTCACGGTGAAAAACCGCTATCTCATCGTCAACCGGACTCCGGAGCCCATGTCCGCCGAGCTTGAGGCCAAGATCCGCGAGGCGGTGCAGGAAAGCGATCTGCCCCTTGGCGGTATTTTCCCCTCCAGCGAGGAGCTGATCAGGCAGGAGATCACCCGCGGTTCCTATTTGCAACTGGCGGATGAGGTGCCGGTGGTGCAGGCGGCCTTTGCCGCCTTTGACCGGATTTTCGCGTAAGGTGAATGTTCTGAAGGTGCGGTAGGCGCGGGCCATGCCCGCGATATCAGGGGCGCGGGCAACAGCATATCTGTTGGTGTTACAAACAAAAAGGGATGGCGGCTCGCAGTCATCCTGCCAGCCGCCATCCGCATTTCCCATCAGCCATGAGCCATCAGCTCATCAGCTATCTTATCTCTTCATGTTAATGACATCCGAGATCATCTCATCGGTGGTGGTGACGATCTTGGTATTGGCCTGGAAGCCTCTCTGCACGGTGATCAGATTGACGAACTCCGTGCCGATATCCACGTTGGACGCCTCCAGGGCGTTGGGCGCAATGGTTCCCAGACCGTTGCTGCCCGGCACGCCGGTCACCGGCGCGCCTGATTCGGTGGTTTCGGTGAAAATATTGCCGCCTTTTTTGAAGAGCCCTTCCAGGCTGGCGAAATTTGCCAGGGCCACCTGGGCCTTCTTCAGCACCTGGCCATTGGAATAGTTACCGGTAATGATGCCTTCCGTATCAACGGCCACCGCCTGCAGGAAGCCGGAGGCATAGCCGTTCTGGTCCTGGAAAATGGTGGTGGAGCTGTTGGCGTACTGGGTGGTGGCCAGGGCTTCGGGAGAGAAATCGGCACTCACTACTCCTCCCTCCAGACTGCCATCCTCACCGCTCACATCGGCAAACAAGGTCTGGAAGGGGGTGAGACCATCGCCCCAGGGGTCTGCGCCGGAAACCGACCCGGCCGAAACCGAGGTCATGGCCAGCTGGCTGTGATAGCCGGTGGTGGAAGCCTCATCGGCCACCCGGTCGGTCAGCACCAGACGCCCGGCAAAATCGATCGTCGCATCGGCGTTAAAAATGTTCTCCAGCCAGGAGAGCATATCCTGCACCGTGCCCGTATTGGTGGGACTGATCACCGCGTCAACCGTATAGGCCGCGTTGACCACCGGGGTGCCGTCACTGGCAAAGCCGTTAAAGGTAAACACATCACCGCCTGCTATACTGGTGCCGCCACTGTCAAAGACCTGCGGCCACGGCGTATTGGCCGTAATGACCGGCACGGTGCCGCCGGTGCTGAGTCCCTGGCCGGTGGAGAAGATCTTCTGCTTTGAGGTGGTGATATTAATGACGGTATCGCCGTTGACGCCGCTTTCACCAAAGGGATTGGCGTCATCCTGGGTGGCGACACCGGTCACCGAGCCATCCACCACCACACTGGTGACCTGCATGCCGCTGTTGCCGCCGGTCAGATCGGTCATTTTCAAACGGCCAAAGGCGTCAATGGTGGCCGTGGCGCCGAAGGCCGAGCCCACGGCATCGAGAAACTCCTGCACCTTGGCGTCTGTATTGACATTATAGGTGACAGTGGCCGCACTGCCGTCATTCTGAAAACCGCTGATGGTGATGGTATCGCTGGTGCCTGCGCCACCATCGCCCTGCAGCTGCAGTCCGTTCACATCATAGACATCCCGCCAGTAGGTTTCGCTGGTGATATAACTTGCGCCGGTGAGGTTACTGTCAACCGCGCCAAGCTCGCTGACCAGCGACTGCCGGGTGGTTGAGGTCAACCCGCCGTACTGGGCCCCGAAGTTAACCTGGACGCTCTGGTTGGTGGTGGCGCCGGTGAAGTTGGCTTCAAAGCTGTAATAGCTGTCCGTATTTTCCAGAATGACCCGGTTATCGGCCAGGGCCGGATCAACGTTGCCGTCCGGCGGCACGTCATAGGCGGAAATTTCCTTGACATTACCCGAGGTGTCAAACTGGATCGTGCCGTAAAGCAGGGCTCCCGCCCCTTTATGTTCCTGATAGTTATAGGTATCATTCGGGGCGTAAATGGTCTGTTCCCGCGCATCCAGATAGCGGAGATCCTCGGAAGGATCACAGGTTACCAGGTACTCCCACTCATTATCCTTGGTGGTCCGGTCATAATAAATCGCGATATCGTGGCTGGCGCCCTTTGAATCGTAAACCTTGATGGCCGAGGTATATTCATACTGCAGCGGGTCAATGGGGGCGGTGGGTTTGACCGCCGCAGCATTGGTGCCGTTCCAGGAATCAAACAGACGCACCTCGTTGAGTTCGTTGGCCTCCCGTGAATCAAGGTTGGCGATGACTTCCACGAGTTCTGTCTCCACCGGAGGGGTGGTCTTGTCGATGCGCATATCGCCGATGGTGCCGGCCCGCTCGCCGCTGGTCTTGTCAATGGTCCAGCCCTGGACGAAATAGCCCATGGGCGTCACCAGATTCCCTTCCTGGTCAAAACGGAACTCACCGGCCCTGGAATACATATCCGATTCGGCGTTTTCCGCAGCGCGGAGCATGAAAAAGCCCTGGCCGCCAATAGCCATATCCGTGGCAATGGAGGAACTCTGAAAAGAGCCCTGGGCAAAGAGACCGTCAACGGTGCTCAGGGTAACACCACGGCCCACCTGGGAGGCGCCGGATGCGGTGGAAACCGACTGGGACAGCACATCCTGAAAAACCGTGCGGCTTGACTTAAATGCCAGGGTGTTAACGTTGGCCACGTTATCACCGAGCACGGACATGGCATTACCCATGGTGTTAATGCCGCTGATACTTGAATACAGTGAACTTGCAATCGCCATTATTTATTCCTCCTTACGCTGAAAGCCCGCAACCGGGCCAGATCACACCATGAAAACATGCCATTTTCTATAAAACACTGACCACGGAACCGACATCGGCACCGACGAAATTGTCAAGTTTGAGCTGCGCCGTCCCGCTGTCAAAGGTGACCCCCGTCACCTTGCCGCTGACCCGGTAATCCACGTCAAGCTGTTCGCCCAGGGCATTATATGCCTTGACCCAATAGGTATAGGCGCCGTCCTCCACGGTTTCTCCCTGGGCATCCTTGCCGTCCCATTCCAGGGGATAAGTGCCGGAGGATACCGCCCCGGCATCAATCATCTGCACCAGATGGCCGCCGGCATCATAGATTTCCACCGCGCAGGTATCGGCGTCCTCCGCCAGGGTAAACTCGCCGCCGCCCGGCGTGCCCTCATTGACGCCCATGGTATTGCCGGTAATCTGCACCTGATTGTCAAGCAGGGTCAGCAGCTGCAGGTTGTTCTGCGAGGTCTGATAGTCCAGCAGTTTTTCCATGTTGTCGGACATCCGCAGCGTGGCCTCCATATTACTGAACTGGGAGAGCTGTGACGCCATCTCATAGGTGTCCATGGGCTTCATCGGATCCTGGTACTGCAGCTGGGTGATCAGCAGATTCATAAAATCATACTGATCCAGCTCCTTCTTGCCCACCGGCTTAAAAAGGCTTTCCTCTTCATACTGGGGCAGGGTGGTGTTGACAGTTGATACGCTCATGGGAATTTCCTTTTCTTATTTTCGATCAGACAATCAGGTTAACGCCGTTCTGCTGCCCGTTCAGACGGGGTGTTGCCGCCTGCAGATAGAGCGCATCGGCAGGAAGATCCGCCAGGGTTTCCACGGCTGCCTTCACCGTCTGCCGGGCCATTTCAAACCTCTGCCAGCCCTGCCCGGCATTCTCCTGGCCCACGGAAACAGAGCATTCCCCCATACTGAACCCTTTCTGGCTCATGTTCTGCTTGAATTCTTCCATGTTGCTTTCCAGCATCTCTTTGACCCGGGAGTTTTCCATGTTGAAGGATACGGAGATGTGCTCATCCCGCACGGTCAAATTGACCTTGACCTCGCCGAGATCCTGGGGATAGAGCCGCAGGACCAGATGATGTTCCTGACTTTTCAACCCCTTGATCACCCCGTCGGAAAGCTGCTGAAAAACCTGCTGCTGCAGCTGACGGAACGGGGCTCTGGCCGCGGCTTCCCCCTTGGCTGCATCCGGGGCGGGAACCACGCTCTGGCCTTCTGACTTGATGGCGAAAGCCGTGGCCGGCTGGCTGGGGGATTCGCTCTTAGCCGCAGTCACGTCCTCCACGGTCTGGCCGGCAGCCATGCTGCCGGAAAAATCCGCCGTATCATCCCCGGCGGCCGACTGGCCGAATTTTTCCTCAAGTCCCTTGACCCATTTGGCAAAATCATCATTTAGGTCCTGCTCTTCCAGCAATTGATTATCCTGCAGCTTGTTTCCCTCAACCTTGACCCGGGCCAGATCAACCAGCTCCTGCAATTTCTGAAAAACGGCATTGACCGATTCCTCCACCACCGGCGTAAAGCCCACCCCCTGGGCCTCGAAATCCGACTGGGAAACGACCTTCTGCAGATCACTGAGAAAGGCCGGCAGATCAACCTTCGGCTGATTGTTCTTCACTGCGGCAACGGCATCATTTAAAATAGTCTGCAGCCTGCCAATACTGAGCTGGGTCGGATCTCCGGCATTTTCTTTTCCCAGCACCTGGTTCAGAAACCTTTCCGGCAAAAGCTCATTCTGCTCTTCCAGGGTGAGGCCGGCATCGGCCAGCAGATTCTGCAGCTGCTCCGTCTCCCAGTCCGTTAAGGTGACCGGGACAAGCCCTTCCTTGTCAGCCGCCCCTGCGATACCCTTAGCCAGCAGACTCAGATCCAGCTTGCCGTCGCCGGTCACGGCCTTGTCGGCTATCCGGGCAATGCTCTCCTCATCAATGCCCATTTTCGCCAGCAGGGCTTCCAGCATGGGCAGCTCGGCCTCAGGCACGGTGACGGGAGTGGTTGCGTTCATTTCCTGAAAATGGCGGGTCAAAGCCGCAAAAAAATCAGTCAGCCCGACCTTATTGTCCTGATTTTCCAGCTGCTGCATGAACTGGGCAAAATCTGCCTCCTTCATTCCCGCGTCAGCGGCCAGCTGCTGGAGGATTTCCGTATCCGGCAGCTCCGTCTTCCATTCGCCGGGAACCCCGGTTTTCTGTTCGGCAACATTCTGCAGTTCCTCCAGGAACTGGCGCAGCAGCTCTGCCACGGAATTGGCCTTGGCCTCTTCAGCCTGGTCATCGGATTTGCTTTTGGCTTCCCGGGCGGCATGGTCTTCGACCTTGGACGCCGGCCGGCTCTGCTCATTGTCTTGGGCAACTCCCAGCTTATCTTTGTTGCCGGCATATTTTTTATCCAGCTGGCGGTCGAGTTGCCGGGCAAAGGAACTCTCGGAATCACTGGTTCCTCCTGTTTTCTTTACTGACAGCTCCGGCCCGGGAACAGGTAAAACCGGATTCATTAGAATGGACATGCATCGGCCTCCTGGCACATGATTTTTTGTTCTTGCAGCCAGGTAAATGCAACCGCAGTGCCAACAACCACGACCATCAGCAGAGGGACAGATGTTTTCCGGAAAAAGATATTATTTCAACTCGTTAGCGGGGCAGGCAGGTAAGGAGGGGGGAAATGGGAAAAACGTTTAAGGGATATTCCCGCCGCAATCTGATGATGCAGTAGGAAAGAATTTCCGCAAACACCTGCCGGAGCGGGAAGGAAAACGCGGAAAACGGGGATGTCTCAACCGGAAGAACGCCAAAGATCCTGTTGAGCCACTATTTCCAACGGGCCCTGGGTTTCCCAGGCGGCAAGCTGGTCAGCGGCATAGACAATGGCTAAGGGCGTGGCTTTTAAGGACGGGTCACTGGGAGGGGAACAGTGGAAGGCGACTATTTCGCTTATCGCATGGGGCAGCCCCCACAGGTTGAGAATGAAGCCGCCCACGGTTGCGTGATCCACGGCAAATATCCTTTTTTCCGCTTGATGGAGAGCGAGGTACTCATTCCGGGCAAGCTCGATCACCTTTTCATAATCAGCCCTGTTCGTAGCGGCGAGGGCAATGATGCCGAGATCATGGAGCAGGCCGGCGGTATAGGAGGTATCGATATCGTCCTGGGAAAGCCCTTCCGCAGCAGCGATTTCCCTTGCCTTATTTGCCGTGCTTAACGAGTGCTGCCAGACGGCCTCGATATCCAGGGATTTCGGACAATCGTTTTCCCCCAAGGCATTGAAGAAACCGGCAACGAGGACGATATCCCGCATGCCGTTGATGCCGATCATGGTGGCGGCATGAACCGGATTGGTCACTTTTTTCCGAAAACCGAAGAAGGCCGAATTCACGAGCTGCAGCACTTTCGCCGTCATGCCGATATCCTTTCCGATAATCCTCCCTAATTTGGCAACCGAGGCATCCGGGGATTGGATTTCCCGGCAGAACTCCTGGTAAAATTTGGGCAGGGATGGAATGACGCCTAATTTGCACAGGTTCTTGCGCACCTCGGGGTTCAGTAATTTTTCCCGCAGGAGCAGCGAATTTCTTATGAGGGCAACGAGCCTTTCCCCCTCGCACGGTTTCGAGATAAGCCGGTGCGAGACGGAAGACGCTTCAATAAGCAGGGAGCTTTCGGTTGCCCCGGTGAGGAAAAATCTGATGGTATCAGGGGCCGCTCTTTCCACTTTCTTGAATAAATCTATGCCGTTTAATCCCTGCATCCGCAGATCGGAAATGATGAGATCAAAGGAACCGTCGGCCTGAATCAACTCAAAGGCGGATTTGCCATTATCGCTCAAAACAACTTGCCACTCATTGTGCATGAAACGGAAAGCGCGTTTGAAGCTTTGCAGAACATTCTGGTCATCGTCAACGAGAAGAATTCTTTTCATCGCTGCCCTCCGATAGATATTTAGCTCGGATCTCTTCAAATTCCGGCTGGATTTTTTCAAAGGCGTCCAACACCTGGGGCGAAAAGTGCTTCCCTCTTTCAGAGCGCATTATTCCCATAACCTTATCAACCGCAAATGATGGTTTGTAAGGCCGTACTGAACGCAGGGCGTCATACACATCGGCAACAGCCGCTATTTGCCCTTCCAGGGGAATCGCGTCGCCCCGCAGTCCCTTGGGGTAACCCGAACCATCCCATTTTTCGTGATGGCTGATGGCAATATTGGCGGCGGTCTGCTTCAATGGTTCGTTGGCGAAAGTTTGAATGAGATCGTCCTGCTCGTTCAAAAGATAGTGCATGCCCTGCGGCGCTTCGGTGAGTATGGCCGCACCGATCTCCGTATGGGTTTCCATGATTCTTCTTTCCTCAGGGGTCAGTTTCCCGGGCTTGAGCAGAATGACATCCGATATGCCGATTTTCCCGACATCGTGCAGCGGACTGGCCAGAAAAATCCTCTCGACCGTTTCCGAGTCAAGCCCTAACTGAATGGCAAGGTTGAGGCAGTAAACCGCGACACGGGTGATGTGCCCGCCGGTCTCTTCGTCCCGGTATTCAGCGGCCTTTGCCAGCCGCCACATGAGGTCCTGCCGGGCAAGCTCCAGCTCCCTCGTCCTCTCTTTCACCTTGTCAGCCAGTTGCTCGTTGAACTGAGCCAGCTGATCCTGAAAATGCTTCAGCCGGAGGATGCTCTGCAGCCGCGCGACCAGGTCTTCCCGCATGATCGGCTTGTTCAGGAGATCCGCGGCCCCCAGGCTGAGGGCCTCCCGCTTCAGGGCGGCCTCCGCATTGCCGGTAAGAATGATCACCGGCACATAACTTGTTTTTTCGGTCTGCTGCAGCATCCGCAGAAAATCAAAGCCGCTCTTCCGGGGCATTGAAATATCGCTGACAATGGCATCGTAATTCTTGTTGAGTACCATGGCATAGGCCTCATCGACATTTGTAGCGAAATCGACATCCCATTTTGCCTTATAGCCATGGAGCATTCTTTCGATCGCGCTTAAGAAATGGGGCTCATCATCGACGAAGAGGATCTTTTGTTTTGGATTTTCAAGTGCCATATTTTCCAGGTCCTGGTTAGTGTTTCGGAACGGCGATATCATTTTATGACAATGGCTGGGGCAGTAACTGCTCAGACGCCTCAGCAGGCAAAAAAGGCAAGCGGATAATAAATGTCGTTCCCTGTCCGGGAGAAGTCTCGAAGGTGAGGGTTCCATGGTGCTTCTCGACAATAACCGAATGGGCGATGGCGAGTCCCTGGCCAGTCCCCTTGCCGGCTTCCTTGGTGGTGAAGAAGTGGTCGAAGACCCGCGACTGGTTGGCCGGCGGAATCCCCTGCCCGTTATCGCCGATGCGAATTTCCACGTTATCCTCATTATGCAGGGTCTGGATGGTGATTTCCCCTTTCTGCTCGGGACTGGTTGCGAACTTTTCCCCAATGGCGTGGGCCGCGTTGACAATGATATTGAGAATCACCTGATTGATCTCGCCGGGCAGGCAATTCACCGGCGGCAGATTAGGATCAAGTTGCGTGATCAATTCAGCAACATACTTCCATTCATTGCGGGACAGGGTAATGGTGCTCATAATGCCCTGATTGAGATTGGTCGGCACCATTTCATCCTGGCCGGGATGACAAAACAGTTTCATGGCGCGGACAATATCGGCCACCCTCTGGTTGCCTTCCAGGGACTGTTTGAGAGCGGCCGGGATCTCTTCCCGCAGGTAGCCGAGCTCAATCTGTTCATGGAGATCATCCAGATCCGCTAAAAGGGCCGCAAGCGGCTCGCCATCAAGAGGAACCGCTTTTTTCAACTTTTCATACCTGCGGAGAACCTCTTCGACGTTCTGAAACGATTCCAGCACAAAACGCAGATTCTCCCCGATATAGTGGGTGGGGGTGTTGATCTCGTGGGCAACGCCTGCCGCAAGGGCGCCGATTGCCCCGATTTTTCGTGATTCTGCCAGGAGCGCGTACAGACGGAGGTTCTCGGCTTTTACCTGGTAATGTTCGATAGCCTGTTTGATATAGGCCTCAATCTCGTCTATGGAGCTGTCCTTGCCGATATACCGGTAGACGTCGCCGGTATTGATGGCGGATATTGCCGCGTCGATGTCCGCATAGGCAGTGATCAGTATCCGGACCGTATCGGGAAAGGACTCTTTCACCCGGCCAAGCAGCTCGGCCCCGGTCATATTCGGCATTCTCTGATCGGTGATGATGACCGCGATTTTTTCCCTGGCCATGATATCCAGGGCCTCGGCCCCGCTGGCAGCGGTGACGAGGTCAAACGTCATTTCCAGCGCGAAAAGCAGGTTGGCGAGATTGTCCACCTCGTCGTCAACCAGCAGAATCCGAAATTGTTTGTAGTTGAGTGTATTCATTGTCCGTGGTCTTTCCTGCTTCGCGCGGTAAATGGTTTCTGGTACGGGCTGAAAATAATATGAAATCAGACTGCTCTCGGAATCCCTGCAAGAAAATCATCATCTCCGGCTGGACACAAACTCATACCGCACTTGCCGGAGGGCCGGGGGCCGGATTCTGCCGAACCGGCAGGTTGATGGTGAACACCGTCCCCTCTCCCGGCCGGCTCTCTACTTTCATGGCCCCGTGATGGCCGCGGATTATATTGTAGCAGATACTGAGCCCCAATCCTGAATTTTTTCCTTCAGGCTTGGTCGAAAAGAAGGGGGTGAAAATCTTGCCAAGATGCTCCGCGGCAATGCCCGGTCCGTTATCGCTGACCACGATGACCACCTCACTGCCAGCAGGGGAAGTGCTGATGCGGACCTCCCCTGGCCCGGTCATGGCCTGGTAGGCGTTGATGACCAGATTCATCAGCACCTGATTGATTTCCTCGAGTCGGCATTCGACCTGGGGAATTGCATGAAGATCCTTTTCGATGCGGACCTTATCCTTGACCATGGGCATGACTATGGTCAGGGTGTCTTCAATTCCCTTGTTGAGATCGGCAAAACCCATGCCCTCCTTGTTTTTCCGTGAGAAATCGAGCAGGGCGTTGACCACAGAGAGCGCGCTTTCCAAGGCCTTTTCATTGGTGTTCAGGGCCGTGACGAGATTGTCATGGGTTTCTGCCAGGGTCAGCTTGCCTTCCTGCAGCATGGCCAGCCTTTTGCTGATGCCGCTCAGCCCGGCCCGCAGGCAAAACATCTTGTTTTTCATTTCATGGGCCAGGCCTGCGGCCAGCAGGCCGACCGATTCCAGCCTGGCCGTGTGGACCAGCTGCACCTGGGTTTCCTGCAGGGTCTTCAGTGCCCTGCTGAGCTTTGCCTGCAGTTCGCGCTGCGCAAGGAGCGATTCGATGATAACCTGCAGCTCCTTGAAGTTAAAGGGTTTGGCCAGATACTGGTCGGCGCCGTGCACATAGCCGTCAATCCTGTCGGCCAGGGCGGTCCTCGCAGTCAGGAGGATAACGGGGATATGGCTGGTCAATTCGTCCTCCTTGACCTTCCGGCAGAGTTCATAACCGTCCATTTCCGGCATCATCACATCCGAGACGATCAGGTCGGGCAGTTCCTCCCTGAGCCTGTCCAGGGCCTCTTTGCCGTTATAGGAAACCCTGAAATTATAATGTGGTTTCAGGCACCTGCCGATATTGTCGGCAAGGTCGCGGTTGTCCTCCACCACCAGAATGGTCTTCCTGGCCGGATCCTTCCCGGCTGTTTCGGATGCATTACGGCCCTGATCCAGATCAGATAACTGGACCGCCATGAAATTGATGGTGTCATGGTCCTCGATGCTCATCTCCCGGCGATCATAGCCGGAACGCCGATCAATACCGCGGCGCCGATCATCTTTGCGGCGATCGGCTCCCCGCCGGTCCGGCTGCGCTCCCGCCTCCGGGGAGGCCTCCTTCCGCTGTCCGTTAAGCGCAAATTCCTCCTGGGAAAAATGATCCCTGCCCAGCCGCAGCTTGATGACAAATTCCGTGCCTTCTCCCTGGCTGCTGCTCACCTCGACATCGCCGTGATGGAGGTCAACGAATTCCTTGACCAGAAAAAGGCCGAGGCCGGTTCCTTCATACTTGCGGGAGGTGGAGCTGTCCGCCTGCCGGAATCGCTCATAAATATGGGGGAGATCCCTGGCACTGATGCCCACCCCCGTATCCCTGACACTGCAAAGCACAGCCGGAACCGGCTCGCCATTGCTCAGGATCATGCCTTTCCGCGTGGCAACCGTGACCTTGCCGCCCCTGGGGGTGAACTTCAGGGCGTTGCCGATGAGGTTAAAAAAGATTTTCTCGATCTTTTCCTGATCCACCCATACCCTGGCCAGATGGAAATCCGGAGTGAAGTTGAGGGAGATATCCATCTGTTCGGCGCTGGTTTTGAAGGCGGCGATAATGTCATCGAGGATGGAGTTAAGATCTTTTTCCGCGGCCCGGATGTTCATCTTGCCCGCTTCGAGCCGGGAAAAATCAAGGATCTCGTTGATCTGTTTCATGAGCCGGTGCGCATTGCGCAAAATGGCCTCTTTTTCCGTCCTGTTGTCCGGCTGTATCTGGTCTCCGAAGTTCTCCAGCACATT
>JALNXE010000117.1 GCA_023230525.1 Desulfobulbaceae bacterium | reverse complement strand
GGTCTCTGCGCTCCTCAACCCGACGGTTTAAATAATCCAGAGGCGAAACGAAATAGTGCTTGACAGTAGTCGGCTCATAGAAGGAGCGGGCCTTGCCCGCGATAGAGATCGCCGCAATGCCACCACGGAGGTCGCGGGCATGGACCGCTCCTACGGCCCTGCCTGCACAACAAGACAGACAAAGACTTTCATGTAAAACACCTGCAGACAATGCACTTGAGTAGCGGGGTCGGGTTACTCCCGTGTCTTTCCCGGTTTCGGTCCCCGCAGGAAGGAGATAATCACCCCGGTTATGGCAATTATCATCCCGCCGAGCATGGCAGCATGGAAGGCCTGCATGAACACCGGCTCCAGGGCCGGCTGGTAGAGTTTCAGGTAGGTGCCGTGGCTCAACCGGTGAAAGGTGCTGTTGAACACGGCGCCGCTCACCGCCACTCCCAGAACCATGCCCAGATTCCTGGCCCCGGCAACCGTTGCGCTGGCCACCCCCCGCCGGTTGGGCGGGACGATGTTCATGGCCGCGGCGCTGTTGGGCGGCAGGAAGACGGCCATACCGATCCCGGCCAGGGCCAGCCGCCAGACAATATCGGCAACAGAGGCCTCGGCAGGCAGCAGGGCAAGCAGATACAGGGACAGGGCGACAATGCAGGTCCCGACGGTACACAGCAGCCGGGAACCGATACGATCCGACAGGGTTCCGGAAATGGGGGAGACGATAAAGAGAAACAGGAAAATGGTGGCCATCAGGTAGCCGGCCCGGTCGACGTCAAAGCCGCCGGGATTTAAAAGGTAGAAAGGCATCAGAAAGACCAGGCTGAACAAGCTGGCGAAAAGGGCGACCGCCGCCAGAATCGGCAGGATAAAGAGACGAATGCGGAACAATTCGCCGTCCAGGATGGGATGAGCAGCCCGGCGCTCCACCAGTACCAGAGCCGGGGCGCTGATTAAGCTCAACCCGATCAGCAGCATGACCGGCCGGGAAAAATAGCCCCAGTCGTAGCCATGGGTAATTGCCAGCAAAAACGGTCCAAGGCAGAGGGCGAGCATGACCGCCCCCGGCCAGTCAAAGCTTTCCTGGCGGCGGCTGTCCGCCTCGCTGCCCTTGAGCACGGTATGAACTACGGCGGCGGTGACCAGACCGATGGGGATATTCACCAGAAAGATGGCCCGCCAGGTAAAAAAATGCAGCAGCAGCCCGCCGACAACCGGGCCGGTGGTCAGTCCGGAGGCCACCACCGAACCGACAAATCCCAGGGCCCGGCCCCGCTCCTCCGGGGGAAAAGTGTCAACGATCAGCGCTGGGGTGCAGGCCATGATCATGGCCGCCCCAACCCCCTGGAACAGGCGCGCCGCAATCAGCCACACGATGCCGGCGGCCAGGCCGCAGCACAGTGAACCCACGGAAAAAACCAGCAGCCCCAGGCTGTAAACCCGGCGGCGGCCATGGATATCGCTCAGCCGCCCGAAACTGAGCAGCAGCGAGGTTATGGTGAGCAGATAGATCATCACCACCCACTGCACCGCGGCCACTGATACGTTCAGCTCCTTCATGATAGTCGGCACCGCAATATTAACGATGGACCCATCCAGGGTGGCCATGAAGATGCCCACGGCCACCAGCAGAAATACCTGCCAGCGGCCGGGGGATTTCGTGGCCGCCCGGGGCTGATCGCTGGGTAATGAAATACTCATGAATCTTTCAGTCACTGCGGCGTCGGCCCCTGGGTAACCTGCACCAGGTCGTCGGTCCTGATCCTTCTGGCAAAGGCATCCCGCACCTCCCCGGCACTGATCCCGACAATCCGCTGCGCTGCCTGCTGCGGCTCGTCCAGCGGGAGCTTGTTCCGTACCAGTTCCAGATACTGGGCGGCAATCCCGCCGACACTGGCCCGGGACAGGGGAATCCGACGCAGCAACAGCATCTTGGCCTGCCGCAACTCATCCGTGGAAACATCCTCCTGCTGCATGGCCCGCAGGTCCCGGACAATCAAGGCCCTTGCCTTGCTGACGTTTTCCGGATCGCAACCGTAGCCCACGGTGAGAACCGAACGGTTCGGGCCGGCGTCGAGCCGCCCGTCCACCGTGTAAACCAGACCGGACTCCTCCCGCAGGTCCCGGAAAAATCGGGTGGCGTAGAACCCGCCGGAGAGGACGTGCATGCCGATCTGCAGGGGGTAATAATCGCTATCCGACCGGCGGAGGTTCCCCACCTGGGCGAGCATCACCAGGTCCTGCACCCGGCCGGGATCAGGGACGAGGTGGGCCGAAGGCTGGCTGGGCTGGACCGCCGGCAGATCGATCACGGGCTGCAGACCGGCGGCCTGCCAGGCCCCGAATTGGCGGGCGATCACCCGGCGCGCCTCTTCCGGCTCGATGCGGCCGATGACAACAATGGTGGTCATGTCGGGACGGAACACCTGCCGGTAGTATGCCTTGACGTCAGCAAGACTCAAGGCCCCCACGGTTTCCGGGGTGGCTTCCCGGATCACCGGATCAGCGGCCGGGAACAGGGCGGTGAGCAGGGCGCGCCGGGCATGATAGTCCGGGCTCTGCCGTTCTCCGGCCAAGGCGCCGGCCTGCTCCTGCCGCACCACGGCAAAGGCGGCGGCAGGCAGGGCCGGATGCAGGAGGTTATCGGCCAGCAGGGTCACCCCCTGTTCAAACTTGTCGGCCAGGGTCAGCAGGGAAAAATCGCTGCCGGCCGTGGCGCTGGCTGCGATGTCGTCCAGGGCCTTGCGAAAGGCGATCCGGTCAAGACTGGTGGTGCCGTAGGAGAAAAGGTCGGCCAGCACCGCCGAGACCCCTTCCTTGCCTGGCGGCTCCTGGATCTCGGGCCGGGTTCTGACCTCGCCGTAAAGAGAGACGGTGGGGCTGACCTCGGAAGGCAAAACAATCAGCCGCAGGCCATTGTCCAGAAGGAACTCGCGGGGGGCCGGCGGCGATGCCGGGACCTGGAGTTCGCCGATCCCCTCGGCCCAGGCGGGCAGCGCCACGGGTTTGACCTCCTTGGGCGCGAAGGCCTCCTTGCTGCGCGTGCCAGCCACGTTCATCGGTTTGCCGCCATCCCGGGGGGTGAGCACCGCGGTAACAGCGGTCTCGCCGTGCAGATAGTCCCGGGCCACCCGGTTGACCTCGGCGGCGGTCACCCTGCTGATCGCCTTGATATCGTCATCCGGCGAGGTCCGCCCTTCCACGGCCACGGCCTGGGACCAGGCAAAGGCCAGGCCCGAGGTGGAATTCCAGGCGAACTGGGCCGTGGCGATTTCCTTGGCCTTGGCCGCCTCCACCAGCTCAGCGGGGACCCCAGCGCGGCGGTAATCCTCGATGATCCCCTTGAGCCGCTGGATCAGGGCCGCGCCATCATCACCCTTGGGAAAGGCCGCCGCAGCGTAAGCCAGGGAGGCCGGGGCCTGCTCTTCCCCGGAGAAGCCGGCGGAGAGGGCGGCCCCTTCGGTCACCAGATCGTAAAGCCGGGCGCGCTGACTGTCGAGCACATCCCCGAGAATCCGGCCGGCGGCATAGTCCGGACTGTCGTAGCCGGGAAGACGGTAGGCCACCACCGCCAGGCCGTAGGGCAGATCGGTTTCCATATCGAGCTTGGCGTGGGTCAACGGACCGAGCTTGACCTGCGGCCGTTGGGGCGCGGGCCGGCTGGGGATATCGGCAAAAAGGTCGCGCACCGAGGCTAAGGTCCGGGCCGGATCGACATCGCCGACAATGATCAGGATGGCGTTGTTCGGCCCGTACCACTGTTCATGAAACTGCCTGAGCATCGCCCCGGTGGTCTTGTCAAAGGATGGTTTGTCCCCCAGGGCGTCAATGGCGTAAGGGGTGCCGGCGAACATATGCGCCAGCAGGCGGGTGTGAAAGACATACATCGGTTCGGACAGGTCCTGGGCAACCTCCTGTTCAATGGCTCCCCGCTCCTTGACCCAAAGCTCCTCGGTGGCGAGCACGCCGCGCATGCGGATCGCCTCGACCCGCAGGGCCGATTCCAGTTCCTCCACCGGGGTGGTGACAAAGTACTGGGTCACCGTCTGCTGGGTGTCGGCGTTGGAGTCGCCGCCCAGCGCGGCCATGATGGTGGCGAACTGATCAGCCGAAAGGCCGGGATTGCCGCGAAACATCATGTGCTCCAGGGCATGGGCGGTGCCGGGGAAACCCGATGGGGTCTCGTTGGCGCCCACCAGATAATTGATCTGAACGGCTGCCACCGGCGCCAGACGATCAACGACGATGATGACCCGCAGGCCGTTGTCCAGGGTGGAGCGCAGTACTTCCGTACCGGCCGCCGCCCGTTCGCAGAGGCCACTCAGCAGCAGAGCCACCCCGAGGAGCGCTCCGGCGCAGATTTTGATAAACTTGTTCATTGTCACACCTTTTGCTTGGAATGGTCAATTTGATTAAACGGACTGCTCCATTGAATCACGGAGCGGGGGGGTTGGTAAAGAGGGAAATAGGCGGCTCCAGTAAGAACCGAGGGAAAGCCTGGCCTCAGGCAATTCGCTAACTGTTTGATGCAAAACGATTTTTACTGCACGCCGGGGGATTTTAAAATATCACCTGTTCCAATCCATACCGCAGAATAACGATAAAAAAACCTGACAACTGGGCCTTTTTTACGACTCAACTTCCCACAGGTCAATATGGCGGATACTGGCATGAACCGATGGTGTATTCCTTCACCGGCCGGCCATATTGATCCAGCACCATCCTCCCGTACCCGTCCAGCATAAAACGTTCCCAACGGCACATACCAGGCGGCACATAAGGGGGATAGGTATACACCTGAGTCCGCGGTTGCGGCGGTTGAACGTAGACCACCGGCGGAGCCGGCGGTGGGGCCGGCGGTAAAGCCGCAGCCGCTATGAACGTGCCAAGCAGGAGACCGCCCAATCCCCACCACAGCGCGTCATCGCCGTGATAACCATGGGAATGATGATAGCTCGACGAATGCCAGCACATCCCCGTCGCTGGATACAGGGGGATCATCATCACGCTTAAAACAAGCACAAAGGCTGTTTTTTTAAACATTTTCCTTACCTCTTTTGCCTCTTCTGCAGATCAACATGCAGCGCCAGTCCCCATGGATAGTGTCTGCCCGCCATATTCTTTCGGGCCAATCTCCGGGTCAAAAAATCTTTTTTGCCTGTTCAGGCGTCACCACAAATAATCTCTATGCTGGACAAACTCATTTATTATTCAATATCATAAAGCAACCATTCTTGCCAAGCTGAATCCGTGACCGGAAACGGAGAATTTAATAAAAAAATACGCTATTTCTGCATGTTACAATACATAAGCGCATTGACTGGAATTCATCTGGGGTACGCGGCCGCCCCGCTGGATGACAATCTGTAAAGCTTGCCCGCGGATGGACGACGTTTAGCCTATTCAGGTCTAAGGGCCTCAGCAATTGTTTGATACGCTTATTACCAAGTTTCGCAACATCCGTCATTCCGGCAGGTTGTTGGCCGGAATGCAGGTCTTCCGCTGGATGCCAGCTAAAACCATGCCGGCATGAGGCACCGATAAACGATTTTTTTTATGGAAAACCCATGGATTTCAATACGCTAATCGAAAAATGCCAGTTTTATTTCCAGAACAATAAGGCAATAGCTGCTGTAATTATTGCGGCCTTGACTATTTTCGTCTATCTGAAGCCGAAAATATTTTTCAAACTGCTGATGCTGGCGCTGTTGCTGGGCGTGGTTCTGTATATTGTTTCCCTGCTGGGAGAATCAACGACCACCGGCATAGAGCAAAAAAGTCGGATGATGTATAAATCCAAGGAAATTCCGGAGTAGCATCCCCTATTCCGGCCAGGGCATTTGAAAACCGGAGTGTTTATCAAAATCAATGACATTGATTAGACAGGGCGGGCATGGAGGGCGGTGCACGAACGCCCCTACTCTCCTCACTCCTCACTTTCCACTCCTCCGTCATTTTTCCCTTGTCCTTTCCCTCTCCTGTCTCATACTATAAGCAATAAAGGAGAAACAATGCAATTAATCCGCTGCCGGGTCGCCGGTCATTTTATTCTGCAAAACAGCGACTGGTTCACCATCCATGAAAAGAGCACGACGATTACGGGTCCGGCCGGCAGCGGCAAAAGTACCCTGCTCAAGGCCATGCGCTCCATCAATCCCCCTTTTTGCCAGCCGGACCAGGCCCCCTTTGCCGCCTTCCCGCACTACGTCAGCCACGGGCACCATACCCGCAAGGTGATTCCCGCCAAAAAGACCGCCGTTATTGTCGTTTTCATCTTCGATAACGCGTTGCGCAATACCCTGACAGCCATTGATCCGGTTTTTATAGAAACGGATCGCATCGAGGTGGGACGCAGGCTGGACGATTCCCGTTGGCTGACCTATGTGGAGATTGCCGGTTCCAGCCGCTGGAGCGAGCTGGCCCCTGAGCTGGAAAAGCTGTGCCAGAGGTATGGGGCCGTAACGGATGATCCCATACTTGGCCCCCTGTGGCAGCAGTGCGAAAGACTTGCGCCAACCGACAGAATCAAGGGGGAGCTCGCCACCCATTTGCATGGACTGCTCGACCAGCTGGCCAGTCTGGCCAGGGATGAGGATGATCGCGCCCTGGTGCAGCAGGCCCGCTTTATCATCAACCGCGACTCCCGCTTTATCAAGGCCAGGCAGGCAACCGGCGACGCCCTGCCGGTCTTTGTCTATCTGCAGGAAGATGAACTGCTGTCAGCCGCCATTGATATCCGCCGGATTGCCGAAAAAATGCGGCAGACGCCCGAAAGCCCCTGTCCCTGCCCGGATCTGTTTTTGCTGGAACTGCTGGGGATCGATCAGTTCTTTTTACGGCAGGCGGCTGCCCGGGAAATCGCCCTGCGCCTGCGGGACGACGCCACCCGGTATGCCGCAGCCTGCCGCCGGCTTGGCGAGCGGCTGCGGAAATACCTGCCGGAGCCCGGCCGGGATTTCTCGCTGACCCTGGCAGATGGCGTTATCACCTGCCGCTTGGGCAGCAATGAGGAAAACAACCTTGACCCGCCTGCAATTTCCGGCCATTGGCGTTGGATGCTGAGCTGCGCTGTCAGTGCATGTTATATTGCCGAGGCAAAGGACCGGCAACCACTGTTCCTGCTCGACGAGCCTGATGCCGCCCCGGGGAGCAGGGAGGAAAAAAACGAACTGGAGGCAATGCTGAGGCGGTTGAGTGATTCCTGTCAGGTGGTGGTCTGCACCACCAGCGGGGATTTTCTGGCGGACAGCGGCAAACGCTACCAATTGCGCCAGGAGGGAGAAAATGGCTTTCGGGTCGTCTGAAAAAATTAGAAAACCTGCGGAAAAAAGGCATTCACCCTTGGCGGAAGGCCCGCACCTGGTTGCGGCCCGTATCCTTGGCCCGGTACAGAGCCTGATCCGCTGATTCCGCCAGCATGCGGGTCAGCCTGGAAATGGGGCTGTCATCGGCAGCTTCACCGAGGAGCGGGTTCCGGTTGAGATCATTGGGGGCCTTGTCCTTCCAGGAGATATCAAGCTCGCACACCCCGATACTCACCTGGGCCATGAAGGAAACATCATGGGGCGCGGCATCGGTTTCCCGCTGGGTGAAGCTCATGGTCCGCTTTGATATTTCCTGCCGGATGGTTTCCGCCTTTTTGACCGCATTGGCCTCATTGGTACCGATGAGAAACAGGGCGAACTCGTCGCCGCCGAGCCTGATGGGGGAATCGATGCCGGCCCGGCAGTTGTTCTGGATGATGGCGGCCACCCGCTGCAGTGCCCTGTCGCCGATGAAATGGCCGAAGGTGTCGTTTATTTCCTTGAACCGGTCGATATCGAGCAGCAGCAGGGAAAAGGGCACCTTTCCCTTCTTATCAAAAAAGGTTTCAACGATCTTGGGCAGTTCCTGATCAAAGAAGCGCCGGTTGAAGATGCCGGTCAGCTTGTCGATGATGGCGTTGGACTCCAGCACCAGCAGGCTCTCCAGGGAAATTTCCATCTTTTCCTGGCTGGTTTTCACCTTTTTGTGGAGATCGTTGAACCCGGCCTCGACGATGTTGAGGATCTCGTCCCTGCTCCTGGCTGACTTGATGGACTTCAGGGTGTCGGCCTTAAGGCTTTCGATCATGCCGCAAGGGTCGACCTTGCCGATAATCAGGCAGAGCTGATGCAGGTTCTTGCTGACGGCAGTGAGCAGTTCGGCGTTAAAGTCCTGCTCCAGCTTGAGCGCCTTGGCCACTCCGGTTCTTTTCAACTTGTCGATCTCACCCAGGAAATCCCGGCCCAGCCCCTCCACATCGGCCTTGGCTCTTCCAGGCAGCAGCTTGAGATACTCGTCAAAGGCCTCCCTGACCATCTGCCTCTGCTCGTGGGACAGACAGGTCCCCAGGTCAAGATGCCTGATGACATGGCCGATCTGCATCCACACCGAGTCATAGGGCAGCCCCTTCTCTTTCAGCTCGGCGCAGAAGGGATTGCAGGAGATCAGCGGAGAGGCAATGAGGATGGAGTCTTTTTTCCCGGCCATAGGCGAACAGGTATTTCCCGCGTTCTGGGTTGATATGATGAGCCGGCAGGCGAAAACCCTGGCAGCTCCTCCCTATTTTGTATCACACCGTGGTAACACCTGTAAAGCAAAACGCTTCTTATACCACAAGGGTATAAGTTTCGTTTGAGCAGACCAGATGCTCAACTCAGCTTTATACCACAAGGGTATGAGTTTCGTTTGAGCAGACCAGCTGCTCAACTCAGCTTTATACCACAAGGGTATGAGTTTCGTTTGAGCAGACCAGATGCTCAACTCAGCTTTATACCTCCCGCAGGGAAAGGGCGATGCGTTTTCGCTGCCGGTCCACCTCGACCACCCGCACCGTCACCTGCTGCCGCACCTTGACCACCTCCGCCGGATCACGGACAAAGCGGTCGGCCAGCTGGCTGATGTGGATCAGGCCGTCCTGATGCACGCCGAGATCGACAAAGGCCCCGAATTTCGTCACATTGGTGACAATGCCGGGCAGTTTCATGCCGGGCTCCAGATCATCAATGGTGTTGATGCCCGGGCTGAAGGCAAATAATGAAAAGGTCTGGCGGGGATCGCGGCCGGGCTTGGCAAGCTCGGCCATGATGTCGGTGAGGGTGGGCAGGCCGACGCTGTCGGACACGTAGCGGGCGATATCAATGGACTTGCGTTTGGCATCCTGCCCGATCAACTCAGCCACGGTGCAGCCCGCATCCCGGGCCATCTGCTGCACCACGCCATAGCGCTCCGGATGCACGCCGCTTGCGTCCAAGGGATTTTTCGCCCCATGGATGCGGAGAAAGCCGGCGCACTGTTCAAAGGCCTTGGCCCCGAGCCGGGGCACCTTGAGCAGCTGCTGCCTGCCGGTGAACGGCCCCTGCTCGTTGCGGAAGGCGACAATGTTCCTGGCCAGGGCCGGACCCAGGCCGGAAACAAAGGTGAGCAGTTCCTGGCTTGCCGTGTTGACCTCCACCCCGACGCTGTTAACGCAGCTGACCACCACATCCTCCAGCCCTTTCTTCAGCTCACTCTGGCTGACATCATGCTGGTACTGGCCCACGCCGATGGCCTTGGCATCGATCTTCACCAGCTCGGCCAGGGGGTCCTGCAGCCGCCGGCCGATGGAAACCGCCCCGCGCACCGTCACGTCCTGCTCGGGGAACTCCGCCCGGGCAACCTCGGAGGCGGAGTAGACCGAAGCACCGCTCTCATCCACCATGGTGATGATGACAGCCTCGGGCAGGCCGAGGGCCCGGATAAAACTTTCGGTTTCCCGGCCGGCCGTGCCGTTGCCGATGGCAATGGCCTCGATGGCGTGCTTGCGGCACAGCTCCACCACCACCCGGCCCGCCTCCTCCTGCCTGCGCTCGGCATGGGTGGGATAGATGGCGGTGAAATCAAGCAGCTTGCCCTGGCCGTCCAGGCAGACCAGTTTGGCGCCGGTGCGGAAACCAGGGTCAAGGGCCATGACCCGTTTCTGTCCCAGGGGAGGGGCCAGCAGCAGCTGCCTGAGGTTGTCGGCAAAGACCTGGATCGCCTCTTTGTCCGCCCGTTCCTTGAGATTTGCGCGCAGCTCATTTTCCAGGGACGGGGCCAGCAGCCTCCTGTAGCTGTCCTCCACGGCCAGACCGAGCTGCTGGCCGCAGAAATCGTTTTTCTTGACAAACAGCCGCTGCAGCATGGGCAGGACATCTTTTTCCGGGGGCCGCAGGGCAAGGGTCAGCACCTTTTCGTTTTCACCGCGGAACATGGCCAGCAGCCGGTGGCCCGGGGTTTTGCCCGCAGGGGCCTGCCAGTCGAAATAATCGCGGAACTTGACGCCGCTTTCCTGGTTTTTTTTCACCACCGCGGAGGTGATGACGGCCTTGTCGGCAAAGAGCGTCCGCAGCCGGGCGCGCAGCGGCGCATCCTCGCTGATCCACTCAGCGATGATGTCCCGGGCTCCGGCCAGGGCTTCATCTGGGGTGGCAACCCCCTTTTCCCCGCTGACAAAATCCTGGGGCTGAGAGGGAGTACATTTGCCGGTGAAAATGGATTGGGCCAGGGGCTCCAGCCCCTTTTCCCTGGCGATCAGGCTGCGGGTCCGGCGTTTGGGCCGGTACGGCAGATAAATATCCTCCAGCACCGCCAGGCTTGCGGCGCCCTGCACCGCGGCCTGCAGTTCGCCGGTCAGCAGCTCACGCTCGGCCAGGGAGGCGACAATGGCCTGGCGCCGCTTGTCCAGCTCCGCCAGTCTGGCCAGCTGGTTGCGGATCGCGGCAATCTGCACCTCATCCAGCATGCCGGTCGACTCTTTGCGGTAGCGGGAGATAAAGGGGACCGTCGCCCCCTCGGCCAGCAGTTTGGCGGTGGCCGCCACCTGCCCGGCTGACAGCTGCAGCTCCCGGGCAATCATCACCTGATGCGGGTCAGCTTGCGTACTCATCTCAGTTTGCCGCCTCGGCCTTTATTCTGGCCTGCTGCGCCTTGTCCATATCGCCCATTTTGGCATAGGCCCTGGACATCAGCTGCCAGTTCTGCCTGATCAGGGCGCTATCCCGGCCCGCCAGACTGTTGGCCTTCAGGCAGAACTGCACCGCCTGGCCGTAATCCTCCTGCCCGTACTTCACCTGGGCCATCTCATGCCAGAGCCTGGCATTGCGGGGCTCAACGCGCAGGGCCCGTTCCAGGGTCACCTCGGCCCGCTTGAACTGGCCGTCCTGCACTGATTGCCGGGCACTGGCAAGGAGTGCGCCGGCGGCTGTCTTCTCCTGCGCCGGCGGCTTACTGATCGCCGGCTCCCTGGCCGGCTGTTTGGCGGCACAGCCATGCAGCAGCAGGGTGATGGCTAAAAGCAGCCCGGTAACCCACCAGGGATTGCCTCCATGGCCGCGGTTTGCTGTTTTCATGTTTTCCTCGCTTTCATCTACCTGATCTTGACTGCAGGGACGCAGGAGCGGGGCTTGCCAGCGACCTTCGTCATAGCGGTTTTCTTTATGGCGGGCATGGCCCGCTCCTACCCGGCGAGACTTTTCTCACTTTTCACTCCTCACTTTTCACAGGGCAGACACCAGGCCAGCCCTTACGTCCACGCCAATCCCAGGCCAGCCCTTACGTCCACGCCCGTACCAGGGCGGTTCGCGAACCGCCCCTACACTCCTCACTCCTCACGCCTTACTCCTTGCTCCCATCAATGGAACAGGCTGCGGATCTTGTCCCACAGGCCGGTGCCGCTCTTGCGCCGCTGCTCGGGGGGCGGTGGTGCCTGCTGGGCCGGCTGCTGCTGAGCGGCCGTCGCGCTCTGCCCCGGGGTGGTGCCGGCAATAAAGGGCAGCCAGGCCTTTTCCCCGAAATAATCAGTAAACGAAGCCAGGTAAGCCGTATCCACCCTGGCCCATTCGATTCCCTCCGGTTCGGCCAGTTCCAGGGGCTGGAGCGGCAGAGACTGCATGATCTTGCCCCACACCACCATGGCCCCGCCGGAACCGGTCAATCTGGTCGGTTTGTTGTCATCCCGGCCGATCCACACCACGGCGAGCTTATCCCCGGTGAAGCCGGCAAACCAGCTGTCCCGCAGATCATCCGAGGTCCCGGTTTTGCCGGCAACCTTGATATCGTCCGGGACATAGCTGGCCAGGGACTCGGCCGTCCCCTCGCTCACCACCCGCTTCAGGGCATTGTTGAGCAGGAAGATGATATCCGCCGGGAAGCGCTGTTCCACGGACAGGCCGAAGCGTTTGACCACCCTGTTGTCTGCGGTCAGCACACTGCCGATGACCCGCTGGGGCTGATAAAAACCGCCGGAGGCCAGGGTCTGGAACATCTGGGAAACCTCCAGGGGCGACATGGGGGCCGCGCCCAGCAGAAAGGAAGGATAGGGGGAAAAGTCCCGGTCAACCCCCAGGCGCCTGACGTTG
>JALNXE010000116.1 GCA_023230525.1 Desulfobulbaceae bacterium | reverse complement strand
TGCGCTTCGAGATCTTTATGGTCTCTGCGCTCCTCAACCCGACGGTTTAAATAATCCAGAGGCGAAACGAAATAGTGCTTGACAGTAGTCGGCTCATAGAAGGAGCGGGCCTTGCCCGCGATATTTCAGCCTTACCATATGAACCGGAATAGGAATAATCGCGGGCAAGGCCCGCTCCTACCGCCTGAAAGATCTGGGCATTGCGCTTTACGGCGACGTCGTGTATCGCTTGCCAACCATGCCTATCTGGTGAGTAGCGCCACGATTGGGCGGCATCGTTTTTTCCTTGATTTCCATGCGGGCTGCGCGGCGGCCCGCTGTTTTGAAAACCGCGCCTTTCTGGGCGATGCCCGCATGCTGGCCTGGGTGCTCATGCCGGATCATGCCCATTGGCTCGTCCAACTGGGTGAAAGTGACCCCTTAAGCCTGGTGGTGAATCGTATCAAATCCGCCAGTGCTCGTTATGCCAATCGGGCGTTGGCGAGAAAAGGCGCTCTGTGGGAACAGGCATACCACGATCACGGGTTGCGGAAGGACGAGGAACTGCGGGGCGTGGCCCGTTATATGATCGCCAATCCCTTGCGGGCGGGGTTGGTACAACGCATCGGTGATTATCCTTTCTGGAATGCGATCTGGTTGTGAAGGATCGCGGGCAAGGCCCGCTCCTGGGGTTGCAGCACGGATCTGGTAGTTGCCATTCATCAGCTAAACAGCTTAACAGCTAAAAAACGGAGTTTTTTATGGCCATCGCAAATCTTAAATCACTCATCGGGAAGTTGAACACCACCTGCCGCAAGAGCCTGGAATCGGCTGCGGGGCTCTGCCTGTCCCATACCCATTATGATGTGGAACTGGAGCATTTTTTTATTAAGCTCCTTGATATCAATGATACGGATTTGCAGAAGATCTTGAGGTATTTCGAGATTAATGAGTCCCATCTGGTGGGTGATCTGACGAGAACCATCGAGGAATTCAAGCGGGGCAACTCCCGCACCCCCTCTCTCTCCCCCCGCATCCCGCAGATGATCCAGGAGGCGTGGCTGGTGGCCTCGGTGGATTTCGGGGCGGAAGCCATCCGCTCGGGCCACATCGTCCTCGCCCTGCTGGCCAATGACGAGGCCGCCAGGGGGCTTGCGGCCAGTTCGTCGCTGTTCAAGAAAATCTCGGTGGAGACCCTGCGGCAGTCCTTTGCTGATCTGACCGCAGGCTCCGTGGAGGAAAGCGAGGCAATCGCCACTGCCGGGGCGCGTCCGGCCGCGGCAGGCGGGGCCGCGGGCGCGGCGGCGGGCAAGGGACAGGCCCTGGCCCAGTATACGATAAACCTGACCGACAAGGCGAAAAAGGGGGAGATCGATCCGGTGCTGGGCCGGGATGTGGAGATCCGCCAGATGGTGGATATCCTCATCCGGCGGCGGCAGAACAACCCCATTCTCACCGGTGAGGCCGGGGTGGGCAAGACCGCGGTGGTCGAGGGCTTTGCCCTGCGCATCGCCGAGGGTGACGTGCCGCCGCCCCTGCGCGGCGTGGCCATCCACACCCTTGATCTGGGGCTGCTGCAGGCAGGGGCCGGCATCAAAGGCGAGTTCGAGGAACGGCTCAAACAGGTGATCAACGAGGTCAAGGCTTCCGTGGTGCCGATCATTCTGTTCATTGACGAGGCCCACACCCTGATCGGCGCGGGCGGCTCGGCCGGGGCCGGTGATGCGGCCAATCTCCTCAAACCGGCCCTGGCCCGGGGCGAGCTGCGCACCATCGCCGCCACCACCTGGGCGGAATACAAGAAATACTTTGAAAAGGATGCGGCCCTGGCCCGGCGTTTTCAGGTGGTCAAGATCGAGGAGCCGGATGAGGACAAGGCGATGATGATGATGCGGGCCATCGCGCCCTTTGTTGAAAAGCATCACAAGGTGATGATTACCGATGAGGCCCTGCGGGAATCGGTGCGCCTCTCCCACCGCTACATCTCCGGCCGCCAGCTGCCGGACAAGTCGGTCAGTGTGCTGGATACGGCCTGCGCCAGGGTGGCCATCGGGCTCACCACCAGTCCTGCGGCGGTGGAGGAGGCCAGCCGGCGCATCGGCCAGATCGAGCGGGAGGCAAGGATTCTGGATAAAGAGGTGCTGATGGGCCAGGATCATAGCCAGCGTCTGGCGGAACTTGCCGCCGACCGGGAGGCCACCGAAAAGCTGCTGGCCGGGCTTACCAAAAAATGGCAGGCGGAGATGGAGGTGGCCGGGGGCATTGTCGCCACCCGGCAGGAGATGCTGGCCCTCTATGAAAAGAATCCCACTGACCCCGTGCTGGCTGGCAAGAAGGAAGAGCTCTCGAAGATGGAGGCGGCACTCGCCGTTGTCCAGGGTGAGGAGGCACTGGTGCAGATCTCGGTGGACGCGGACACCATCTCCGAGGTTATTTCCGGCTGGACCGGCATCCCCACCGGCAGAATGCGGGCCGATGAGATCACCACGGTGATGAATCTCGATAAACTGCTGGCTGAGCGGGTGATCGGTCAGGATCACGGCCTGGCGGCCATGGCCCAGACCATCCAGACCGCCCATGCCGGGATTGAAGACCCCTCCAAACCCACCGGCGTTTTCATGCTGGTGGGCCCCAGCGGGGTGGGCAAGACGGAAACCGCCCTGGCCCTGGCCGATCTGCTGTACGGCGGCGAGGAGAACGTCATCACCATCAACATGTCCGAGTACCAGGAGGCCCATACCGTCTCCAGCCTGAAGGGCTCGCCCCCCGGCTATGTGGGTTACGGCGAGGGCGGCGTGCTCACCGAGGCGGTGCGGCGGCGGCCATACAGCGTGGTGCTGCTGGATGAGGTGGAAAAGGCCCACAATGATGTCATGGAACTCTTTTACCAGGTCTTTGACAAGGGCACTCTGGAGGACGGTGAGGGCCGCCGCATTGATTTCAAGAACACCCTGATCATCCTCACCTCAAACCTGGGCACCGCTACCATCATGAAGGTCTGCGCCGACGAGGAGACCAGGCCGGGGGCCGAGGCCCTGGCCGAGACCCTGCGGCCCGAGCTGCAGCAGCATTTCAAGCCCGCCTTCCTGGGGCGGCTCAAGGTTATTCCCTATTATCCCATCACCGATGACAACCTGCGCAAGATCGTGCGCCTCAAGCTCAACAAGGTCGGCAAGCGGATGCTGGAAAACCGCAATACCCGCTTCGTCTATGGCGATGACGTGGTTGAGGCCATTGCCGGCCGCTGCACCGAGGTGGACAGCGGGGCGCGCAACATCGACCACATCATGTCCCATACCCTGCTGCCGGAGATGAGCCGCGAATTGCTTTCCCGCATGGCAACGGGTGAACAGATCAGTGAGGTGAAGGTGACGGTGGGGGATGCGGGGTTTGTCTATGTGGTAAGCTGATGAGCTGATAAACTGTTGAGTTGATGAGGATTGAGATTTTTTGATGTTGCTTATCAGCTTAAAGGCTTAATGGCTTAACAGCTCGTCAGCTTAATAGCTTAACAACTTATCAGCTTGGTGAGAACAATGCGACTGGAGAAATTTTTTAGCGGGAATGTTCTGGATTTTTTTACTGTCAATAATGTCACGGCCAAACCAAGCGATGCGGACAGGAAGCTGGTCGAAGATAAAATAACCGAACACATGGCGAACATAAATAAAAATGCCGTGCCGTTATTTTATGCGACCAAGGTGTTGAATAACACTTTACAACTCCAGCCGAATCAGAAAATTGCCAATCTGCCGGAATATGACATCATCATCCATGCCAAAAAACCCAATACAGATGAACATATAGAATTGTTCTATCTGGACTGGCAACCGAATAGTACCAGAACCATTAATCTCAAGAGTGAAAAGACGACAAGCCAGCCTCTTTTTTTTATGACAGCAATGATGAATGGTTGCTCTCTGGATTTTAAAGGAGATAGGCAGGCCCCTTTAATCAGTCATATGAATGCCATGGGCGTAAAAATTTCTGAGGCGGAGAAACTGTTGTTGACCGAGGAGGGAGCGATCGAGGCGGATTATGACCTGCGCGCCCAACACATGACCAAAGACGCCAAGAAAATCGTGCAGCCCGATCCGTTGAAATTTGTCAAACCCCAGTTTGGGAAGGGGTTGCAGCCCAGTCAATACAGGGATGTTTTTGGCGAAAAGAAAGCGCAGGCGACAAGCGAATTCGCAGGGTTGATAGAAAAGCAGAAATTCTATAAACAAAAGTGGAACACCAATAAACGGATAGAATTTCTTGAAACAAGAATCCAATGTTACGGCATCAGGGATGTCAAGGTAGGGTGGACGTTCTATATGAGCCGTAAATTAATAGGAACAGTCAAATATCGCGATCATTTCTACAGCAAAAATTGGAAAGAATTTTTTTATTTCCACATCCTGCCGCCGGTGGAGATATTCCCGGACACAACATACCTCAATGTCTACAAAGTCTGATCCGGGTTGGCATGGGGCTCATTGCGCTGCGGATTCCCGTGCCCCCCGTAGCTGGGCGGTAACGCCGCGGCAGGCCATCGCCACAGATGCGCGGAGCCATGGCGCCGGAAGTGATGAGAAAAAATCCCAAGCTGGCGGCAGTCGGCCATTCTTGCCGAGCAAAAGGCTTGAAAAAAAAAAGATCTGGCCATATATTCTGTTAATTCCTATGCCCCACAAAGCCGGGGTAAACGATCATACCATCATAAGCCGGGTTGGGACCATATTCCCGGCAAGGCAGCAATTGCGGAAAGGGAGTAATTTTGTTTTCAGTCGGCAGAGAGTGGCAACCGGAGCCGGGGATGGAATCGTATGCGCGTTCGACAGTTCTGCGCATTTACTTTTCCTGTACATTTATTGTGGTACTGCTGCTTTGCTGGAATTACCTGCGGGCAATCCCGTTTGCCGATCCGTGGACAATTTTCTTTTCTTTCTGCACCTGCTTGAGCTATGGGGCGATCTATCTGCTGCCCGCGGCCATGCTGACCATCTTCGTGCACCGCTTGCTCACCGGCTGGGAACAGAGAAAAAAGCAGGTCGGCCGGTGGACCTGGGGGGTTGTGTGCACCGTCGCCGTGCTGACCACCTCGGCCACGACCATCCTGCTGTTTGCCGATCAGTTGATTTACCGGATTCTGGGCTTTCACCTCAACGGTTTTGTCTGGAATCTCATCACCACCCCCGGGGGAATCGGCTCCATGGGCGGGACGGTGACGGCCAACGCCACCTACGGGGCCATCTCAACCGGTTTCGTCATCCTGCAGATACTGCTCATGGCGGTCATCCGCCGGGCCTGGCTCCATGGGGGCTTTGCCGGCAGACCGCTCCCGGCAAGAATTCCCCTGGCCGGCAGGAAATTTTTTGTTGCCGCCATCATCGCCATGGCGCTGGTGCAGAGCGTGATTTACGGCTTGAGCAACCTGCAGAACCGCGGGCCGGTGCTTAACGCCGCCAGGGCCTTTCCTCTTTATCAGCCCCTCACCTTCAGGGGACTGGCCAAACGTCTCGGCTACCCGGTGCAGCAGAATCCGGGCCTCAACATTGAACCGCAAGGCGGCCGCTTGGTCTATCCCCTGGCGGCGCTGGCCATGCAGCGGCCGGAAAAACCGTTGAACATCGTCTGGCTGGTGGCGGAATCCTGGCGCTGGGACATGCTGGACCCGGAAATCATGCCGGCGACCTGGGCCTTTGCCCATCAGGCCAGTTTCTTCAGGCAGCACTACAGCGGCGGCAACGGCACCCGCATGGGCATGTTCACCATGTTCTACGGCATCCACGGCGCCTACTGGTTTCGTTTTCTCGATGAACGGCGCAGTCCGGTGATCATGGATGTGCTGCAGCAGCAGGACTATCAGCTCAGCATGTATACCAGCGCCAAGTTTTCCTACCCGGAATTTGACCAGACGATCTTTGCCGGGGTGCCGAAAGCTGCGCTGCACGAAGCGGATGAAGGGTCCGGCTGGCAGAGTGACAGAAAAAACGTGACCGACCTGCTCTCCTTTATCAGGCAGCGGGACCCGGCCCGTCCTTTCATGACCTTCATGTTTTTCGAGTCCCCCCACGCCCGCTATTATTTCCCGCCGGAGGACGCCATCAGGCAACCCTATCTTGAAAACTTCAACTATGCCACCATGTCGCTTGCCGAGGATATCGGTCTGATCCGCAACCGCTACGCCAACGCCTGCCATCATCTTGACAGCCAGCTGGCCCGGATCATCGATTTTCTGCGGGAGGAAAATCTGCTTGATTCGACCATTGTCATCATCACCGGCGACCATGGCGAGGAGCTGCTGGAAAACGGCAACTGGGGCCACAATTCCGCGTTTACCGAGCAGCAGACCCGGGTTCCGCTGATTATCCGGGTGCCGGGGGCGGGGCATCACGAGATCGGCTGGCTGACCTCCCATCAGGACATTGTCCCGACCCTGCTGCCGCTGCTCGGGGTGACAAGTCCGGCCGCCAGCTATTCCCTAGGCTACAATCTCCTGGGGCAGCCGGAGCGCAAGTATGCCGTGGTGAGCGATTGGTCGCGGCTCGCCTATGTGGACAGCATGTACAAGGCGGTTTTTCCTCTGGAGAAAACAGCCCTTGAACAGAGCCGGTTCACCACCCGCGATGATCAAGAGCTGCCGGAGCCGGCTGGCTTCTGGCAGAGTCACCGGACTGTGCTGCAGGCTGTGGTGAAAGAGCTGTCCGTCTTCCAGGAACAAATGAATTGAGCTGGTAAGCCATTAAGCTTTTAAGCTGGTAAGCCGGTAAGCCGGGTAAGTCATGAAGCTTTTAAGCAACAGCAAAAAAAAGAATCAATCCGCGTCAGCTCAACAACTCGTCAGCCATTTTCCCCCTCCAGGTATTGGGCCAGCAGCGCGCCAACCGCTTTGCACTCCAGGCCGAAGGGCAGATAGCCCAGATAGCCGGCCACGGGCATGGCAAAGATGTGGAATTTCTGGACAAAGGGGATGGAGTATTCCCAGTGGGCATGGCTGTTGAAATTCCACAGTTCCCAAAAAAAACCGCAGCACAGGGCAGCCAGGGCCGGCAGCCACACCGGCCGCCAGTCGCCTTGGCAAAGAGGAGCCAGAATGGTGGCCCGGCCGGTCAGCTTCTGCAGGGTGACGACCAGCAGCAGGGGCGAGAGCCAGAGCAGGGGGAAGAGATAATCGGGCCGCAGGCCGATACCGGCAAGCCCCAGAGTGCTTCCGGCCAAAAGGCCAAGGGCCGCATACCTGCCGCCCCGGCAGGTGACCGGCCATGATGAAGCAAGCGGGCCGCTGAGCCGGGGAATTGAAGCCAGCAGCTCTTCGGTGCTGAGCACCGCCGGCAGCACCATGGCAAAGCAGAGGCTGGCGTGGATGACGTAGGCCAGGGGGCTGAAATCCTCGATCCCCACATAATACCAGTTCTGCACAAACCGGTTGAGATATTCAAAGAACCACCAGAACAGGGCGCTGAGGGGAAAAAGGGCGAGAAAAAAGCCGGTGCGGGAAGACAACAGGCAGGTGCCGGTGCGCATCCTGGTAAGCCCGTTGACCACCAGGATGAACCCGAGCCAGAGGGGGAGAAAGGTGTGGGGCTGCAGGCCGGCAAACCAGGGGAACCTGTTCCAGGCCAGCACCCAGCCGGTAGCGAGCAGCATGAGCCCCAGCCAGCCCCACCAGGGCAGAGGCCATTTGCCGCCTGTTGTCATGACCGGCGTCTTGGCTGTCCCTCTGCCCATCTGCACCAGGAACACCCCGGCAACCAGCATGCCCAGCAGGACAAGGGTCGCAAACAGCGGCCAGGAGAAGGGTGCGTGGGCCACATGGCGGGTGAGCGGCGGAAATTCCCAGTACGGGCTGAGGTCTTCTCCGGCCGCCAGCACCCCGATAAGCGGCAGCCCGATCAGCAGCACAGCGGGAACGATGACGGTGATGAAGATTTTTTGCATAGTGTCGACAGGCGGAAGTGTCAGAAATATTTTGAAGTTGCCATCATTACCGGGGCGATTCGCGAAGTGCCGCGGCAGCCTTGTCATAGGGCGTGAGTTTTACGTAGGGGCGGTTCGCGAACCGCCCTTCCCCCCATAATCCACTCACGGGCTTTGCCTGTCCGGGTTGAAAAATTCCATGAGGATTCTTTCCATATTGCCCCGGATGGAGCCGGCGGAATTCATGATGAACAGGGTGGCGCCCACGGCAAACAGCTCTTTTTCCATCCTGCTTATGCGCGGCGGGTGGGCGTTTCGGCGCGCCAGTTCTGCCTCGAACATGGGAACGATCTTGTCTTTCATGCGCAGCTCGGTGTCCATGAAAAAGATGGAGATATCGGGGTGCAGATCGCCAATGCGGTCGAGAAAGGCGGCGATGTGGCTGGCCAGCACCTGTTTGGGCGGGCTTGATTTGCTCTCCATGTAGAGCAGCGAGCAGTTGATCCTGGCCAGGATGTCGTAATCGCCGCCAACCCCCTGCCCGCGGAATTTCACCCCCCACAGCGCTTCCACCCCCAGCTCCCTTTTCAGGATTTCCGCCAGCAGCCATTCCAGGGTGGCGCCGAAGCTGCGGATCGGCCTTCGGACCAGCCGGAAGCAGTGGCTGTCCGATTTTTCCAGCAGGCCGGCAGCCAGCAGAAAGTCAAGTACTCCCCGGCCTTGGCCGGCGAGGTGTAGCGGGTCACCTGGCTGACCGAGAACTGCTCCTGGTGCTTGATAACATCCCGCAGGAAGATCCGGAAGGAGTAATGGCGGAGCTTGCGGTAAAAGCTGTCGAGATGGGGGGCGGCGGGCAGCAGCAGGTCCTGGGGCGGCTGGCTTTTATGGATCGTCAGCCCCCTGGTCTTGAGCAGGCTTTCCAGATCCGGGGAGGTTGTCGCGATGATCGACCGCAGACGCTTGATCTCGTCGCGGAGTTTGCCGATTATTTCCGATTCCTTCATGGCCAGTGGGGACGGCGGGGGAGAAAACCTGCCGCCCCAGGGGCGGCAGGTCTCCGGTTTTGCCGGTTTACCCGGCAGTCACGGGTTATTGCCCGTTTTCCGTATACATGAGGGTGATGATAACGGTCCTGTTCAGGGCCCGGCCCTCGGGAATGCCGTTGTCATAGGGCGGATTATTGGGGCCGTCGCCCACGTAAGTGATCTGCGAGCCCACGGCGATGCCGGTTTCGAGCATGGCCCCGTAGACGGCGCTGGCCCGGCGTTCGGACAGTTTAATATTGTAATCCTCCTTGCCGATGATATCGGTATGACCGGCGATATCCATCACTGCCGACGGCAGCTGGGACATTCTGGTGATGACCCGGTTGACGATGACCTGGTTGCGGTCCTTCAGATCCGAGCGGTCGAATTCAAAGAGGATCAGGCCGTATTTCTCAATGACCTTGGATTCCAGCTTCTGGGCGAGGCGCTCCTCCCGTCTGAGGAAGTTGATCTTGGTGGGTACTGCCGTGGCAATGGAGAAGGTATTGCCTTCATTGTCCCGGCCTTCCAACTCGGCGGTGATCTGTCCCATCAGGGCGACATTTTGCACGCCCAGGGATTTGAGGTCAAAGGCAAAGGAGGCGGGCGGTTTGCCGGTGCCTTCCCTGGTCAGCAGCTCCTTGCCGCCGCCCAGCAGCCTGAGCTGCCATTTCTCGATAACGGTCTGGGCCTCAATGGTCGGCACGATGCGGATTTCACTGGCGTCGCACTCCTCCTCCATGTAGGTGCTGTTGATGGTGTCCAGGATGGCGGGATGGGTGGAATAGATCTCGACCCGCTGGTTTTCCATGACCCCCTCCGGCACCCGGTCGGTGCTCGGCACGCTGGGAAGATTCTGGGCCTTGACCTCCATGCGTGAGGGATCAATGCCCCACACGTATCGCAAATAGGAAAATACCTTGTCGGCGCGGCTGCGGGACAGGTCCAGCCGGCCTTTTTCTTCTCCGGTGTTGGAATTGCAGCCCACAATGGTTATCAGGGCATCAGGGTTGTCCACCAGGCGCCTGCCGATAACGTTGAGGATCTGGTGATACTTCTCCATGGTGTCCTTCAGCTTTTCTATGGCAAATCCCTCTGTTTCCTCGGGCTGGGTGAAGGTGACGTAGCGCTCGGAAATTTCGCTCATACCGGTGTCAAAATAAACGTAGTTGAGGAACGGCGAGCTGTCCACCATGGTGATCTCTTCGATATTGACCGCGGCCGGCTCACTGGTAAGGGTGCCGGTGGGCGGATTGAGGAAACGGAAGGTCACGCCATAGCGATGGAAGATGGTGGTGGAGAACTGTTTGAAGATGGGCAGAAAATCCTCGGCTGATCTGGCCTTGCGGATCTTGCCGCCCGTGCCCTCGGCAAAGGACTGCAGAAACGGGTCCAGGCCCGGTTTATCCATGTAGTCCACGGCAAAGGCGGTAAAATTCTTGAGCCCGGCGGATGCCAGCTGCAGGTCCACGGGTTTGACAATGCTGTTGATGTCTTCGCCGTCGGAAAAGATCACCATGAATTTCTGGCTCTTTTCCGGCATGTTGCGGATGATTTTCAGACCTTCCATCATGGCGTCATAGAGATAGGTGCCGTCGGTGGGGTCGGCGTAGCTTTCCTTCAGGGCCAGGCTGAGCAGATGGGAATCCCCTGACTGGGTAGTCCTGGTGGATACCCTGGTCCGGCCGGGCTGGTCACTGCTGCCGGGATCGGCAAAGGTGATGATGTGGACATCGTCAATGGGCCGGACCAGGGAGAGGAATTCATCCATGGCGGCAAGCACCGGATTGACGGCCTTGCGCATCTTCATGGAATAGGAGTTGTCCACCACCAGGACGATGTTGAGGCCCTGGTCCCGCTGTTCCGTCACATCCTCCACGGAGACGATCTGGGCCGTCTTGGGACCCTTGGTGATGTGGAAATCGTCTTTCTGCAAGCCGAGGATGGCCTCGTTTTCTTCGTTTAACACCGAGACCAGCACCTTGTTTTCGTTCAAGATGAGAAAGTTCAGTTTTGATTTCACCTTGGGTGTTTCCACCTTCAGGTCTTCATCAAAGCCGAAGCTGCTGCTCGTCCAGGCAAAGACGAGCAGCAACAGACTGAGAAGGAAAACGTTTTTCTTCATGATTTTTCTCCTGTCAATAGGGTGATATGCTTATCATTTAGGGGCCGTTAAAAAAGATAACCATTACATATCTAACAATTTTGTTACGGCCCCTTATGCCGTTTACAGTATTTCGCTGTTACAGTTATTTTTGAATAACGGCTTATATTCTGCAAAACAAACAGCAGGACCGGGCCGCGGCCACGGCGGCCGGTCTGTCCGGTTGTTTTGAGGATCTGCGTTCCCCGGGAGCCGTTATTGACCACACCTGCGGTACCGGGCGTTAAGCGGTTTGCCGGTATATTGATAAGATGTGATGGGCTGGGGCTCTCCTCTCTCCTGCTATTACCATTATCGCAATTGCCGCATTTTTTCAACCTGTATCGAGATGCTGGCGAGGGGAAAGTCAGCATTGACGCATGGCGGCGACACTTCTGGCAGACAAGTCTGATGGGGTGGTAGCAAAGGGGCAAGCAAATAAATGTTGCCTAAGGGCAAAACACCGCAGAAAAAAATTTGTTATCAGGCTAAAAAGATGGACGGCAAATATCGCCGAACAACCGCATTAAGGCCGACGCCGAGAAGCAAGGCGGCGCTACGCATGAAGGTCATAAGCGGCGCGGCTTATTTGGGGCGTTCGCTCCAAAACGGCATATAGAATTTTCCTTGACAAGGTTAACCTGTGTGTTAACAATTAAATATGATCAGAGAGATAATATTTTATGAAACGGCATCAGGTAATTGCCCAGTCGAGGAGTTTTTGGAATCGTTGTCTCCGAAGCAAGCACGAAAGACAACATGGATTTTGAGATTAATAGAAGAATTGTCGACCATACCATCGAGCTATTTGAAAAAGCTTGTTAATACCGATGAAATTTGGGAGGTGAGAGTAGTAGTGGGGAACAACATATTCCGCCTACTCGGTTTTTTCGACGGCCCCAAGCTCATAGTTCTTAATCACGCATTCCAAAAGAAAACTCAAAAAACTCCTCCCCAGGCCATCAAGACCGCAGAAGCCAGAAAGAAGGATTACTTTGAGAGGAGGAAATAAAATGAAAACTCTAAAATCTTATGTTGCCAAACGCAAGTCCAGTGATCCAGCCTTCGCCAAGGGTTATGAATCCGGTTATGAAGAATTTAAAATTGGGGTAATGCTCAAAGTTGCGAGGGAGGAAGCCGGATTAACACAAGATCAACTCGCCCAAAAACTCAATACAAAAAAAACAGCCATTTCACGTATTGAGAATCACGCAGAAGATATCAAACTGTCAACATTGGAGAATTTTGCTCAAGCTCTTGGTAAAAGCCTGCGCATAGAAATTGCGTAGCACTTTAAAATAATTGAAGGAAAATGAATAAAGCGCTTAACCTGACCGTGAGAACGTCGGCGGCCTGACGGGCAAGTTTGTGGGTGGGGCGGGTGTTTTCAGGTCCGTCAGGCAGGGGCAGCCGCTGTTAGCTGTGACTGCCCCAACCCGGTAAAGCGATTTCCGCGGCAACCAATTACAGCAGTTCTAGGCCGGAGAAAAAGTAGGGGATTTCAAAGGCGGCGGTTTCCGGGGCGTCGGAACCATGGGTGGCGTTCTCGCCGATGGAAGAGCCGAACTCCTTGCGCAGGGTGCCGGGGGCGGCCTGGGCCGGA
>JALNXE010000115.1 GCA_023230525.1 Desulfobulbaceae bacterium | reverse complement strand
TTTTTCCGACGGCGAGTCCGTGGTTTCCCGGGTGGCAGTGCCGGATCATCTTTGCGGCTGGGGAAGGATCGTGCATGGCGGCGTCATTTCCACCATGCTGGATGAGGTGATGGGCTGGACCGCCATTCATCTGCTCAAGCGGCTGGTGCTGACCAAATCCCTGCAGGTGCAGTTCGAAAAACCGGTTTTTGCGGGGGAGATGCTCTGGCTGGCAGGTCGGGTCAGGGAAAAAATCAGCGAGCGGGAGGCATTGCTGACCGGCGAGCTGTTTAATCCCGCCGGGGAGCGCTGCGCCACCTCCCAGGGAGTTTTTGCCCTCTTCACCAGTGCGGCAGCCAAAAAACTCGGGTTTATTGACCCTGATCTGGTGGATATGGTCACCACAAAATTTTTCAGGTAAAAAAAAATGGAGAGAACGGCGCAACGTTTTAAGCTGGTGCTGGAGTTTGACGGCAGGCGTTACAGCGGCTGGCAGAAACAGGATGATGCCCGGACGATCCAGGGCAGCCTGCTTGCGGCTGCAGGCGAACTCTATGGCCAGGGGGTGGATGTGCAGGGCAACGGGCGCACCGACGGCGGGGTGCATGCCCTGCAGTTCGTCGCCCATCTGGAGGCGGCAACCGCTGATGCTCCCCATGAGCTCGCCCGGCGGATGAATGCCCTGCTGCCGCAGGACATCAATATTCTTAAGGCGCAAAAGGCAGGCCCCCGCTTCCATGCCCGGCACAACTGTATCGGCCGCAGTTATCTCTATCAGCTGGCCAAACGCAGGACCGCCTTCTGCAAAGGCTATGTCTGGCAGCTGGATGAACCGCTCAAGATTGCTCCCATGCAGCAGGCCGCAGAATTGCTGGCGGGCATGCACGACTTCACCTCATTTACCGACCGTCAGGTAATCAAGAAAAAGTCGCCGCAGGTCTTGATCAACAAGGCCCAGGTCGCGGAAACCGGCGATCTGGTGCTCATTCGCATTGTCGGCTCCCATTTCCTGTGGAAGATGGTGCGCCGCCTAGCCGGCGTGCTGGCGGCAATCGGCCGGGGGCAGCTTTCCTCAGCCGATCTGCAGCATTTTCTGCAGGAGCCGGTCAACCTCAGCCCTTACACCGCCCCGGCCCAGGGACTTTTCTTTGAACGGGCCTTCTACAACCAGGAGGAGCTGGACAGCTTCCTCGCCATGGACGAGATCCTCCCCTGTTTTTTCTGATCCTGGGAAAGATACGTTTGCCCATCCTCCGGCATCTGGTTTTTTTGTCTCATTCTTGTTCATGCCTGGCAATAAAAATGGGTGCTTGACTTTTTATCTACACTCACTAGTATTATTACTATCATGTTAATAAAATGATAAAACCACCTGACATGAAACTCACCTGCAATCGTAGACACAGATACGGGGACATACCGCAGCAGGAATGAAGTGTTTCAATGAGTATCGCTCCCTCTGGACCCTGATTTCAATTTATCCTCACGAAGGTGGGGACCCGCGAGATGTCTTTTCTCGAATGCATCAATTTAAACCTATTTATTTAAAAACATATTTTCCCTGCATGATCACATAGGATTTATCCTATCCCATTCAATTTCACCCAGGAGATGGAATGATCCATGCTACGAGCAGAGTTTTTCTGAATCACTCCGGTTCAGCGTTACTGAAAATAGTGATTCCCATCGCCCTCATCCTGGTTGCGCTAATCCTTGTCAGGGGGTTGCCTGGAAGTGAAAAACAACCTGTCCGCATCGGCGCGATTCTGTCTCTTTCCGGGTCGGGCAGCCATCTGGTCGATGTGCGTGATGCCATGGTGATGGCCGCCGAAGAGGTGAATGCCCAAGGTGGTATCAATAACCGAAAAATAAAGCTGATCATCGCAGACAGCAAGTCAAGCCCTGCAGAGGCAGAGAAGATTTTTCTCCGCCTTGAACAGCAGAAGAAGTCACCACTGCTCTATGTCTCTACCCTCAGTTCCGTAGGGATGGCACTGGCGCCCCTTGCTGCCCGGCATCAGGTGGTCCTGATGGGGTTGGTAACCTCGGCCCCTGACTTTGCCGAGCAGGGCAAGTATGTGTTTCGTGACTATACAAATTCCCAGGAAGAAATCCGGGTGGCGCAGCGGATTTTGGATACCCTCAAGGTTCGGCAACTGGGGATCGTCCATCTCGATGACCCTTACGGAAATTCCGTGGCCAAACTGCTTGGGCAGAGTTTTGCCGCCGGAGGAGGGAGCGTCACTGCGGTCTCCTTTGCCAATGATGTGAAGGATTTGACCCCAGAGATCGAGGCGGTGCGCACCATGCCGGCTGTCTATCTGGTGGGCCTGGTCGGGCATATCCGCCTGGCCATCAGGCAATTGCGGCAGGCCGGCTATAGCGGCCATCTCATAGCAGCCTCCGGCGCCGCCAATCCCAAAGTCACGGAGATGGCCGAGGCGGATGGGGTCTATGTCGCCATTCCCTTGGTCTACAATGAAGATTTTCTCTTTGCCCGACAATTCAAGGATAAGTATCAGGCACGGTTCGGCAAACCATTCAGTCACCAGGCTGCCAATGGCTATGGTTGCGTCAAGATGATCGCCGGGCTGCTGGAGGGAAATGAGGTCTCCCGGCGGAATCTCCAGTTTCTTCTTTCCCAGGGCTTCCTCTATTCCGGCGTGCAGGGAGATTATGAACTCAAGGCCGGCAGTCAGGAGATCATCATGCCGCTCTATCCTGCCAGGATTGACCAGGGGCAGCTGAGGTTGAACCAGTGATGAGGACCAGCTGGAAAATTATGGCAGGCTTCCTGGTCACCCTGACGTTGACCGCGGCCCTGGCTTTTTATGCTGACTTTGCCAGCCGCCGGTCGCTGGAGGAGGCGATCGGCCATGAATTGCTGATTCTGGCCCAGGAAACCATGAAACGCATTGATCTGGCCATTTATGACAGGATCATGTATGTCTGGAACAACGCTGAACAGGACTGGATTCTTGCCTTCATCGCCAAGTCAAACCAATCCTTCGCCGCACTGGACTCACCGGAGGATTTCATGGACCGCCTTGACCGGGACTGGATCTCTGCCCCCGAGGATACCCCATCCCCTTTAATGGGAGAAATCGAGGATAACGAGCTGAGTCGGGGGGTGCGTCACATCAATTCCTTGCTGATGAAATATGGCTATTCTCCATTCCCCGAGCTTTTTATCACCAACCGCTATGGCGCAGTTATCGCGTCATCCGGACGGACACGCCGTTACCGGCAGGACAAAGAGCTCTGGTGGCAGACTGCCCGGCAGCAGGGCATTGCCTTAGAAGATATCGCCTATCATGCCCCATCGGATTCCTACGGAATTGCCGTTGCCCTGCGTCTTGATGATAGCGACGGCAATTTTCTCGGCGTGGTCAAGGCAATTGTCAATGTGGGACCTCTTGTCAAGGCCTCGGAAATAGCATTTAGCAGATATCAATCGACCCGAATCAGATTGCTGACGCGGGACGGAAAAATCATATTCCGGAGCAGACCCTACCGTTTTCTGCAGGATTTTTCAGACACCGATCTGTTTAAACGGCTTGAGGGGGGGGAAGGTTTTTTTATCGGCAATGAACATAATGTGCAACGGTTTTATTCCTATGCCCGCTCCACGGGCAAGGAGGATTACACCGGCTTTGGCTGGATCCTGCTGGTGAGCACCGATACCGATGAGGTGCTGGCCACGGCAGAGGTCCTGCATACTCGCATCGCCGTGGTCTCCATTCTGCTGATTATGGCGGGCATGGTATTTGCCTTGGTGCTTTCCCGCACCATCAACCGCTCGCTGGCAGCACTCACCGCCGGCGCGGAGCGGATCGGCAAAGGGGAATTTGATTTTCGCATGGAGCTGGCCGGCAACGATGAGTTCGGGCAGCTGGCCGGCGCCTTCAACAGCATGGTCAGTAATCTGCGAGAGGTCACGGCCTCGCGGGATGATTTAAACGCTGAAATAGCCGAACGCAATAAGGCGGAAAAGGCCCTGCGGGAAAGCGAAAACCGTTTCCGGGCAACCTTTGAACAGGCCGCTGTTGGTATTGCCCTTGTATCGCCCCAAGGCGGCTGGCTGAGTGTTAACCGGAAATTATGCGCTATTGTCGGTTACCCGGAGGAAAGACTGCGGCAGCTCACCTTTCAGGACATTACCCATCCCGATGACCTTGACGCAGATCTTGAGTTTCACAGGCAGATGCTGGCCGGAGAAATTTCCACCTACTCCCTGGAAAAACGTTACATCCGCCTGGACGGGTCACTGGTATGGACAAATCTGACCGTTTCCCTGGTCAGGGATGAGGATGGCGTTCCAGCCTATTTTGTTTCGGTAATAGAGGATATCGACCAACGTAAAAAAATCGAGCAGGAACGGGACCGACTGTCCTTGGAGCTTGCCCGGAAAAACAAGGAACTTGAGCAGATCATCTACGTCACCTCCCACGATTTGCGTTCCCCCTTGGTCAATGTTCAGGGGTTCAGCAAGGAACTATCGGCAGACATTAAGAGTCTTCTCTCACTCTGGCAAAACCTGGAAATCTCCGCGGCGATCCGGCAGCAGGCGGAACCTCTGATGAATAATGATATCCCCGAATCCCTGCAGTTCATCGAGAAGGGCATCAGCAAGATGGATGCTCTGCTCAGCGGACTGTTGCGCCTGTCCCGGCTTGGCCGTGCCAGCCTCATCCTGGAGGAGTGCGACATGAACCGTCTGTTGGCCGATATCGTCACCATCACGGGTTTTCAGATCAATGAGGCCGGGGTGGAGGTCATAGTGGACGCGCTGCCAACCTGCCTGGGAGACCGAGAGCAGCTCAATCAGCTTTTTTCCAACCTGCTCGGTAATGCCCTGAAGTACCTTGAGCCGGGCAGGCCAGGCCGCATCAGGATAAGCGGGGTAAAGGACAAAGGCCGGTCCGTGTACTGTGTGTCTGATAACGGAGTCGGTATTGCCAGGGAGCATCAGGGCAAAATTTTTGAGATCTTTCATCGGCTTAATCCGACTGCAAGCGAAGGGGAAGGCCTGGGTCTCGCCATTGTCAACCGCATCCTTGACCACCTGGACGGCAAGATATGGGTTGAATCCGAAGAGGGCAAGGGCAGTAGTTTTTATGTGTCCCTGCCGGGCTGGACAGGTGGAAACAGAGCCAGAATCGTAGTGGCACCTTTAGCTAAGGGAGAAAAAGAAAAATGAAGCAGGAAATACATATCATCATTGCTGAAGACGATGACGGTCATGCCGCCTTGATTAAAAAAAATCTGCGCAGGGCTGGAATAGAGAACGAGATTATCCGTTTTGCCGATGGCCAGCAGGTGCTTGATTTTTTACTCAGGAAAGGGGGCGGGCCGCATCGCCAGGATGGAGACTCCTTTCTGCTGCTGCTGGACATCCGCATGCCCAAGGTTGACGGCATCGAAGTCCTGAGGCAAATCAAGGAGGATAAGGAATTGCGCAAGATCCCGGTGATTATGCTCACCACCACGGATGATCCGCGGGAGGTTGAACATTGCCACCTGCTGGGATGCAGCAATTATATCACCAAACCGGTGGATTATGACAAATTCGTCAACGCCGTCAAGCAACTGGGCCTGTTTCTCATGATCGTGCAGGTGCCGGCGATCAACGGAAATAGTAACGACAGGTAACAAAAATGGAACAACGTAAACCAGGCACAAGACAAACCTTAACTGATGATTTCCACCTGCCGGTGCTGGTCGTTGAGGATGACGAGGGTCTGAACCGCCTCATCCGTAAAATCCTCAGCCGGGAAGGTTTTCAGGTGGAAGGGGTCGTCACGGGCAGGGAGGCCCTGGCCGCACTCAAGGCTGCCCCTGATGTTCTTTTGCTGCTTGATCTGGTCCTGACGGACATGACCGGCAGGGAAATCCTGACGGAACTTGCCGCCAGAGAGTCAGAGGTCCCTTTTATCATCATGACCGGCCACGGGGACGAGAGAGTGGCCGTTGAGATGATGAAGCTCGGGGCCAGGGATTACATCGTCAAGGGAGCCGAGTTTGTCGAGCTCCTGCCCAATATCATCAAACGGGTCTTCTCCGATATAGGCAATGAAAGAAAGCTGGAGGCCATGGATGCGGCCCTTATTCAGGCAGCGGAGAACTGGCGGGCCACCTTTAACGCCATTCCTGATTTTGTTTCGGTTCATGATCTGGACAGAAGGCTTGTCCGGGTTAACAAGGCTCTGGCCGACCATCTCGGGGTGAAACCGGAAGAGCTCATCGGCAGAAAGTGTTATGAGTTGCTGCATGACCTTGCCCATCCCTGGCCAGGATGCCCGTTTGACAGAGCCCTTGAGAATCAGGAAACGGCAACGCAGGAGGTAAATGATCCAAACATCGACATTCCCCTGCAGGTGACCTGTTCCCCCATTTTTGACCAACAGGGTAAGCTTACAGGCGTGGTTCATGTTGCCCGGGATATCTCCGAGCAGAAGCAAGCGGCAGCGGAAATATCCCGTAGCAGAGAACGATACCGGGAGCTCTATGATAATGCCCCTATCGCTTACTTCTCAATACGGGCTCAGGACGGGGTCATATTGCAATGCAACAATCAGGCAGTGCAGCTTCTCGGTTATGAGCGGGAAGCCATGCTGATGATAAAGGTATTTGATCTCTATGCCGACACCCCGCAAGGCCTGAGCAGGGCCCAGGAGATTTTTAGAAAATTGGAGGCCGGTTGCTCAGTGCGCGATGAGGAATGCGAGATGAAAAAACAGGATGGCTCACAGGTGTGGGTAAGCGTGTCCTCTGATCCGGTGCTTGATGCTGCGGGCAAGCTTACTGAATCCCGATCGGTTGTCATTGATATCTCCGAGCGAAAACGGCTGGAAGCCGCGCTTTTTCAGGCCCAGAAAATGGAGTCCATCGGCACGCTGGCCGGCGGCATCGCCCATGACTTCAATAATCTGCTCAATGTCATTATCGGCTACGGCAGCATGATGCAGAACTCCCTGACGGACGATGAGGATAAATCATTTCTGGCCAATATCCTGAGTGCCGCGGACAGGGCCACGCAACTGACCAAGGGCCTCCTCACCTTCAGCAGAAAACAGGTGCTGGAGCTTTTGCCGGTTAATATCAACGAGATCATCACGGGTTTGGAGAAGATGCTGTGGCGTATCATGGGTGAGGATATCACCATGAGCAGCAATCTCTCCGCGAAAGCCCTGGTTGTCGTAGCGGATCGCGTGCAGATAGAACAGGTCCTGCTGAATCTTGCCGCTAATTCCCGCGATGCCATGTCCGGCAGGGGCATGCTGACCATTGACACCTGTGCGGTTGAACTGCGGGCTGAAGATGCTGGCAGGAAAAAGTATGCCATAAACCCAGGAGGGTATGCCCTGATAAGCGTTTCAGACAGTGGAACGGGCATGGATGCGGAAACAATGGAGAGGATTTTCGATCCCTTTTTCACCACTAAGGAAGTGGGCAAGGGTACTGGACTCGGCATGGCGATTGTGTACGGGGTCATCAAACAGCATGCAGGCTTTATCAACTGCTACAGTGAGCCTGGGCAGGGAACAACCTTCAAGATCTATCTGCCGTTGGTCAAGGAGGCGGCGGTTGCAGCAGGGAAGGCGGTTGTAGCCCCACCCCTCTCCGGCGGCACCGAGACCATCCTGGTGGCCGAGGATGACCCGACGCTGAGGAAATTAGTGCTGAAGATCCTGCAGAGTCATGGTTATACGGTGATTGAGGCCGTTGACGGTCAGGATGCGGTTGATCGGTTCAGGGAAAACAGGGACCGGATTGACCTGGTTGTTCTTGATGTTGTCATGCCGAATAAAAACGGCAGTGAGGCCTATCAGGAGATCATCATGATAAAGCCCGGGATAAAGGCCCTGTTTGTCAGCGGTTATCCTTCTGATAAAATTAACAAAATGGGAATGCTGCAAGAAGGGGTCAATTTTCTTTATAAGCCGCTGAGTCCCGATACCCTGCTCAGAAAGGCAAGAGAGATTCTTGATCATCCCGCGGAAAAAGGCAAAGACCAACCATGAAAGACAGGATGGCTGTCAGGTCAAAAGGATTTTGTTTCATCGGAAAGGTTCGTGCTTTCCTGATCCCGGTCTTTTGAATGATCCCGGGCCACCAGCATGTAAATCGACGGCACGATGAACAGGGTGAAGATGGTGCCCACCGTGATGCCGCCCACCAGCACCAGACCGATGGAATTCCTGGCCGCGGCCCCGGCGCCGGTCACCAGGGTAAGTGGAAAATGACCGGCGGCGGTTGCCACGCTGGTCATGAGAATCGGCCGCAGCCGGGTCATGGAGGCCTCCCTTACCGCGTCAAGCTTGGACAATCCCCGCAGCTGCAGTTTGTTGGCAAACTCAACGATGAGGATGCCGTTTTTGGACACCAGGCCCACCAGGGTGACCAGCCCAACCTGGGAGTAAATGTTCATGGTGGTGGTCCAGCCGTGGGTCCAGAAAGGCACGTTCGGGTCCGGCATCTTCAGGAAGGTGAAGATAAGGGCGCCGAAAATTCCCAGGGGCACGGAGCCGGCCAGGATGACGAACGGGTCGCGGAAACTGTTGAACTGGGCGGCCAGCACCAGGAAGATGAGCACCACGGCCAGCATGAACGCCGGCAGAAATTTATTGCCCTCGGTGCGCAGTTGGCGGGATTCGCCCGTGTAATCGATTACATAGCCTTTGGGCAGTATCTTGGCCGCTTCATCCTCCAGGAAGCGCAGGGCCTCGTCAAGCGGTCTGACCGAGACGCCGCTGATCTTGACGGCATTGAGCTGTTGGAAGCGGTTCAATGAGCGCGGCACGGTGGAATTGCGGATGGTGGCGATGGTGCTGAGCGGCACCAGGCTTCCGTCCGGCCCGGTGATGTAAATGTCCTTGAGCTGGCCCGGGTTGAGCCGGTCCACCCGCTGGATCTGCGGAATGACCTTGTAGCTGCGGCCCGCGATGTCGAAGCGGTTGACATAATTGCCGCCGATCATGGCGCCGATGTCGGCCCCCACCTCTTCCAGATTGAGCCCCAGGTCGGCCGCCTTGTCACGGTTGATGATAAACTCCGACTGGGGCTGGTCGATTTTGACGTCGATGATGGGCGGAAAGGCAAAGAGGCCGCTGTTCATCGCTTTGAACTGCAGCTGCTGGGCAAATTGCAGAATTTCTTCGGTCTCGGCCGTGGAGGCCAGGATGAACTCCACCGGGAACTGCCCGCCGCCGGGCAGGGAGGGGGGGAGAACCGGGAACATCTGGATGCCGGATATGCCATGCAGTTTCTGCTGCACCTCGGGCATGATCTGGAAGATGGTGCGTTCCCGTTCGTCCCATGGCTTGGTGACCATGCCGCCGAAACCGGAACTGGGCTGGGTGATCTGGAAGGTGAAATCCGTCTCCGGTATGCTGAGAAATATCCTGTTGGCTGCTGCCGCATAATGGCTGGTCTGGTCCAGGGTGGAGTTGGCCGCCGCATCAATGATGCCGAAAATAACCCCCTGGTCCTCATTGGGGGCAAGTTCCACCGCTGACATCCTGAACATGGGGATGGTCAGCAGGCTGACTCCGATCCATACCAGATAAACCGCCGGGCGGGCGCTCAGGGTGGCGTCAAGCAGGCGGCCGTAAGCGTTTTTCAACCGTTTGAAGTCGCGGGAGATTTTTCCGGCCAGGCCATGCTCCTCCAGCCCGGGTTTGAGCAGCCTGGAGGCCATCATGGGCGACAGGGTGAGGGCGACCACCCCGGAGATGGTGACCGCGCCGGCCAGGGTGAAGGCGAATTCGCGAAACAGGGCGCCGGTGAGCCCGCCCTGCAGGCCGATGGGGGCATAGACGGCGGCCAGGGTGATCGTCATGGCGATGATGGGGCCGACCAGCTCCCTGGCGCCGGTTAAGGCCGCATCCATGGGCGATTTGCCTTCGCTCAGATGCCGCTCCACGTTTTCCACCACCACGATGGCGTCATCCACCACGAGGCCCACGGACAGGACAATGGCCAGCAGGGTGAGCAGATTGATGGTAAAGCCGAAGACCTGCATGAGGAATACCCCGCCGATGAGCGACAGCGGGATGGCGATTACCGGAATGAATACCGAGCGGAAAGAGCCGAGAAAGAGAAAGATGATGACCACGACGATCATCAGGGTGTCAGCCAGGGTCTTGATGACCTCGTGGATGGCATTATTGATGTAATCGGTGGCGTCGTAGGCAATGCGGGCCTGGATTTCGGAGGGCAGGTCCTGCTGCACCCCGTCCATGGCGGTGCGCACCTTTCTGACCACATCAAGGGAGTTGGCATTGGGCAACGGCCAGATGCCTATGAACACGGCCGTCTGTCCTGAGAAATGGACTTCGGCGTCATAATCTTCCGCTCCCAGCACCACGTCGCCGATGTCCGCCAGCCGGATCAGCGCGCCGTTCTCTTCGCGGATGACCAGATTTTTGAATTCCTCCACCGAGCGCAGGTCGGTGTTGGCGGTGAGGTTGACCTGAATAAGGGAGCCCTTGGTCTGGCCGAGGGCGGAGAGGTAGTTGTTTGCGGCCAGGGCCTGGCGGACCTGGGCCGGGCTGATATTATAGGCGGCCATGCGGTCGGGTTTCAGCCAGATGCGCATGGCAAAGGTGCGGGCGCCCAGAATATCGGCGCGCTGCACGCCTTCCACCGCCGTCAGGCGGGGCTGCACCACGCGGACCAGGTAGTCGGTGATCTCGTTCTGTTTGAGCACCGTGGAGGTGAAGCTGAGATAGGCGGAGGCAAATTGGCTGTCGGCGGACTCGATGTTGATGATCGGCACCTCGGCCTCCGGCGGCAGGTCGCGGCGGACTTGGTCGACTTTGGAGCCGACTTCGGCCAGGGCCCTGGTGGCGTCGTAGTTCAGTTTCAGGCGGACGTTGATGGTGGACACCCCCTGGGCGCTCTGGCTCTCGATGTAATCAATGCCGTCGGCGGCGGCAATGGCCCGCTCCAGCGGGGTGGTGATGAAGCCGCGCACCAGATCGGCGCTGGCCCCCACATAAACGGTGGTCACGGTGATCGCGGAGTTTTCACTGACCGGGAACTGCCGGACATTGAGAGAGCGCATGGCCTGCAGGCCGGCAATAACGATCACCAGACTGATCACCAGAGCAAGAACGGGACGGCGGATAAAAAGGTCAGTAAAGTTCATGGCGCGGCATGTTGGCAAAGGTTTGCTTAAAAAATCACCGGTGCGGCTTGAGAGCCGCGGGGGATCAATTGTCTTGCGGTTTTGGCGCGAGCTTGAACTCGGGGGCCAACTCATTGTTGACCACCACTGCCTGGCCGTTGCGCAGCTTGAAAACCCCGGTGCTGACGATTGTCTCCCCCTCCTTAAGGCCGGAAGTCATGGCGACAAAATCCCCGCGCTTTTCCCCGAGTTTGACAAACTGCTGGTTCAGCACGGTTTCCTGCTGGCCCGTTTTTTCGTTTTTGGCCTCTTTGAGCACAAAAACCGAATCGCCGTAAGGCGCATAGAGAACCGCGGTGGCCGGGATGACGATGACATTCTGCCGGGTCGGCAGCACTACCTCTACGTTGACGAAGAGCCCGGGGCGCAGCAGTTCCTGCTCGTTGGCCACCGTGGCCTGGGCATGTATGTTGCGGGTGGCGGCGTCAACTTCAGGATTGATGGTTGTTATTTTCCCTTCCAGAATCTGATCGGGCAGGGCGTCTGTTTTGATCCGCACCGCAAGGCCCTTCTTGATCTGGCCGAGATGCTGCTGGGGCAGCAGGAAATCGACAAAAATCGGATCCAGGGTCTGCAGCGAGACAATGGGGTCGTCTTCCTTGAGAATCTGCCCCAGATTGATCAGGCGGACACCAAGACGGCCGGCAAAGGGGGCCCGGATATTCTTTTTGCTGATGGTTGCCCTGATGCTGTCGGCCTTGGCCTGGGCCTCCTTGTATTGCGCCTCGGCATTGTCAAAAAGGGATTGGGCGATGTTCTGCTGGGCAAGCAGTTCGGTGTAGCGGGCCAGGTTGAGTTTAGCCAGGGCAGTGGTAGTCTCGGCCGCCCGGAGCTGGGCCTCCTCGGCTGCCGTGTCCTGGCGGACAAGCAGGTCACCTGCCTGCACCTTGGTGCCGGGGGTGAAGGCGATCTCGGTGATCTTGCCGGACACCTCCGCCGATACGGTTACTCCCTGCACCGCCGTCAGTGAACCTACGGCGGTCAGGGTGGAGTCCCATGAGTCAGATTGGGTGGTGGCGGTGGTGACAATCTCGGGCGGCAGGGAGAATTTGCTCTTCTGGTCGATCATGCGGCGGATCTGCAGGAATTTGATGCCGCCGAGTATGCCGGCCAGGATGAGTAAGCCAATGACAGCAAAAAAAATACGTTTTTTCATGACAAAAGGTACGTGTTAATCAGGAGTTTATCTGTGTTTTGCCCGGACCGCGGCAAAAAAGCCGGCATTTTAAGCCCATTTATTTTGTTAGGGGTAGCGTAAAGTTTTACCATATATGAGACAGCCGGGGAAGTCAATGGACCGATGTGATCCCAGGCGCAGAAAACTGGTATTGTGTAGAAGATATATGGAGTTATCCGGGTTGACTGGCGAAGCCGTTGTGAAAAAATAACATGGCCAGAGAAATGCGCGGAACAGCACTCTTTTCAGTACCCCCTTGAGCAACTGTCTTTGGGGTCAAGTTAAATGTAAAGATTCATCCCATTTTTTTTGGGATTTCACCATC
>JALNXE010000114.1 GCA_023230525.1 Desulfobulbaceae bacterium | reverse complement strand
GTAACCCACCAGGGAAATAACCGGCAGCTCCTTTTTGCGGCGGCGTGACCGGCGCTGGTGCCGCTCCAGGCCGACCTGCTTCAAGCGCTTGTCCAGCTTGCTCAGCCGGTCGTTGATCCTGCGTCTATCGACCTCAAGTTTGGTTTCCCCCGGCCCCCTGCCGCCGATGCCGCCGGTCAGCCTTGACAGGGCGTCATCACGCTGGCCCAGGCGCGGCAGCAGATATTTGAGCTGGGCCATCTCTATCTGCAGTCGCCCTTCCCGGCTGAGCGCCCTTCTGGCAAAGATATCCAGAATAAGCTGGGTCCGGTCGATAACCCGCAGCTCGGTGTGGTCGGTGATGGAGCGTACCTGGGAGGGGTTCAGCTCCTGGTCGAAAATAAGCAGATTGGCATTGCCCTTGAGAGCGGTCAGCATGATTTCGGCCAGCTTGCCCTTACCGATGATCAGCTTGGGATTGATTTTGTCCCGCCGCTGGATAATGGTCTCCAGCACCTCCACATCATCGGAACGGACCAGTTCCTCCAGCTCATCCATGGATTCCCGGGCCACTGACTTTGCCTGGGTGGTGACACTGATCAGGATGGCCCGGTCTTTACCCGCCTCGCTTTTTTTCGCCGCCGCCGAGCGGGTGAATTCATTCTCCAGGGCCGCGATGAGCTCCAGGAAATTTGCCGGCTGCCGGGAGGGGACCACCGGTGGGAGAAAATGCCAGCTTTTCCCATCAACGGCAACAGGGAGAAGATGCACCGCATAGAGTTTCTCCGGCAGACCGCTGTCCATGACCTTGATCATGGCCATCAGATCCAGCCGCAGGAACAGCAGGTCCATCAGGTCGTCTTCGGTGAGATCTTCCCCGCCGAGATGGGTGTGGACGCAACGCAATCCCTTCAGGCGGCCGCCGGCGGAACGGATATGGGAAAGAGCGGGTATGACGATTTTTTTATGATCGCCGATAATGACCGTTTCCACCTGCCCGGCACGATCAATAAGCAGGCCGATCTGGCGTTTGATCTCAGCAGAAAGTTCCCCCATCTCCCTGGCGATTTCCGCCGAGATAATCAGATTGGGATCAGTTCTGCGTTTACCGAGACGTTCCAGACGTTTGAGCTGGCCTGTTTTCAGGCCGCTGAGATTTCCGGTGAGATTACTTATACCTGTTCTCCTGTGGCTTGTGATCGTTGCATGGGGCGGACCAAGGCGGCAAGCGGCAGAGCCCCATCAGCTCTTTGCCCGCAGGATGCGCTTATCGCCTACCCGCAGGGTCAGTTTTACCTTATCAAAATATTCAAGCAGAGGGATGGAAAATTTCCTGGTCAAGCCGGTCATGTCCTTGAAGCGCGGGGCGTCAATATCCCCCTCCTTCTGCAGAAAATCAACCAGTTTTTTCTGCAGTTCATCAAGGGCCCGGGTGGAAAAATAAAAATCATTGGTCACCTTGGCCACCAGGCCATCCTTGACCAGCAGACTCAACACCTCCATCACCAGCGACTGGGGAACATCAGGGAAGGCACCCTGCACCTCCTTCATCGTCGGGGCATTCAGTCCTGCCGCGGCGAACAGTTTTTCCATCTTTTCCCTGATCTCCTTTTCATCAGCCTGCAGAAAGACCTGATGGCCGGCCAGACGGACAATACCCTCCTCCTGCACAATGATACCCTTTTTACTCAGATCAGCCAGGCAGAGATGAAACAGCTTCGGGCCAAGGCCCTTCTCCGCCCGGCTGCGCAGCTCTTCCTTGGGCAGTCCGGGCTTTAACGGGCTTTCCTTATGGTAGACGGCCAGGAGGTCGGCAATTTTCGTCAGCAGCCCGGCATAGATTTCCTCCGCCACATAAAGCTGTTTTTCCGAATCAACCACCACCACCTTGCGGGACGAAATCGGCCCGGTCAGCAATTTTTTGAAACGATTGCCGAAACAACCCATTTTCACCGACAGCTCCGCCCCGGTGAGGCCTCGGTAGCCGCTCTCCCGCAGGTGGAAAAGGACAAGATCTTCCTGGGAGGCGGTATGATAAAGGGCAAAAATCCTGGAGTTGTCCTCCCGGAAGCGTTTGCGTTTGGGCGCGGAATTATTGAGCACCACCCCGCCGCCGATGGTGGTCACCGGTGAATACCGGCGCACCACATAGTGATCCCCCGGCCACACCCCCACCGGCTCTTCCAGCAGCAGCTGCACATTGGCAGAGCGGCCGGGGGCAATCTCCTCACTCTCGAGGGCAACGATACGGCCCATGATCTCAGCCGTGCCGAGATGCACCCGCACCCTGCTTCTGTTTTTCAGCGGTTTTTCGTTGGCGGACAGGTAGAGAAATTCGGCGTCCAGCATGTAGGAAGGTTTCAGGCAACCGGGGGTGGCCAGGACATTTCCCCGCTCCAGCATATCCATTTCAATGCCCTGAATATTGATGGCCGTGCGGTTACCGGCTTCCACCAGCTCCACGCTCTGGCCATGAACCTGGATGCCCCGGATCTTACCGTCAAGCTCCTTGGGATAGATCCGGACATCATCTCCCACCGCTATCCGGCCGGAAAGGGAGGTGCCGGTGACCACCGCCCCGAACCCCTTCATGGTGAAGATGCGGTCAATGGCCAGGCGGAAAGGCCCGTAGGCCTCAGCAAACTCACAGGAGGCAACCATGGCGTCCAGGGTCCGGCGCGCCTCTTCAATCCCCTCCCCGGTGGTCGAGGAAACCATGACCAGCGGGGCATCGGCCAGAAAACTGTCCGCAAAAAATCCCCGCACCTCCTCCTCCACCAGCTCAAGCCAGTCGGCCTCCACCATATCCTTTTTGGTGATGATGATGAGCCCTTTCTTCACCCCGAGCAGCCGGCAGATCTCAAAATGCTCCCTGGTCTGGGGCATGATTCCTTCGTCCGCGGCAATGATAAAAGCGACCAGGTCAATGCCGGCAACTCCGGCCACCATATTCTTGACAAAGCGCTCATGCCCGGGAACATCAATAATGCCCAGCCGATGGCCGCAGGCCAGATCAAGGTAGGCAAACCCGAGTTCAATGGTGATGCCCCGTTCTTTTTCCTCCTTGAGCCGATCGGTGTCAATGCCGGTCAAGGCCCTGACAAAGCTGGTCTTGCCATGGTCCACATGGCCTGCTGTCCCCAGTACGATTTCCCGCATTCTCAGAACTCTCCATTGATAAAGGGATTACTGCGTTTCTCCTCACCGATGGTGGACCGGGCACCGCCATAGCCATGTCCCGGCCAGACAATGGTTTCATCGGGCAGCGTGAGCAGACGCTCACGGATCGCCTGCATGAAAGTCCGCAGATCTCCGCCGGGGAAATCCGTGCGGCCCACGGCGCCGACAAAGAGCGTATCGCCGGTGAAGAGGTGGGGGGCGCTGTACAGACAGATGCCGCCCGGGGTATGCCCCGGGGTGTGAATCACCTCAAAGGAAAGCAGGCCGACCTGCAGGATATCCCCATCCTTGACCAGCTTATCAGGCGGCGGTGAGGCGGCCAGGCCCAGCATGGAAAAATATTTGTCCACCTCGGGCCGGTTGAAAAAAGCCGCATCCGCCTCGTGCATGACTATAGGGGCACCGGTCGCTTTTTTGATCGGTCCGTTGGCGCAGACATGATCAGGGTGCCCGTGGGTATTGACGATATAGGCAAGGCTGACCCCTTCTTTTTTGATCATGGCCAGCACCTTATCCTCATCGCCGCCAGGGTCTATGAGCATCGCCTGCCTGGTTTTCTCACAGGCGACGAGATAACAACAAACCGCCATGGAGCCTACCGTCATCTGCCTGATAAGCATAATTCACCTTAATGAGCCTCTTGCAAAATGAACATCTACTCCGATCGGCTAAAAATAACCTGTGCGGCGTCTTCCTGGTGAAATCGTCCTGGGCGTAGCACTGCTACGCTTCCGGGCGATTTCACAACTCATCCTTGCCCAGAATATTTTTCTCTCGATCTCGCGACGACCTTCATTTTGCAAGAGGCTCTATTGATAAGACTGATCCGCAAGCCATCATTGCCGTGATCTTCGATAAACCGCCAAAAAAGTTTAACAGCTGCAGGTGGTGGGATTGCAGGTAGAGCCGCAGGCGCAGCCGGCATCGGCAATCTTCAACGAAGAAGGAGCGGCTGCCGCTATGTATTTTTCCACATTGCTGATGATTTCGGCGAAGGCCTTGGTGGCCGGGCTTTCCGCAGCAGAGCTGAGATACGGCTTGCCGTCATCTCCACCCACGACTATCCTGGGATCAATCGGCACCCTGCCCAGGAAATTAACACCGAATTCCCCGGCGGTTTTCTCCCCGCCGCCGGTCTTGAAAATTTCCACACTCTTATTGCAGTGCGGGCAGATGAATCCGCTCATGTTTTCCACCATGCCGATAACCTTCATCTTCACATGCTTGCAGAAATTCAGGGACTTTCTGACATCGGCCAGCGCCACCTCCTGGGGGGTGGTGACGACAACGGCCAGGGCATCCTTGATGGTCTGGGCCACGGTTAACGGCTCGTCGCCGGTGCCGGGAGGGGCGTCGATAATCAGGTAATCAAGCTCCCCCCAGTCCATATCGGCGATAAACTGCCGGATCGCCTGAACCTTGAGGGGTCCGCGCCAGATGATTGGATCATCCCGGTCTTCCATCATGTATTCGAGGGAAATAACCTTGAGGTTTTCCCCGTATTGCATCGGCGGGAACAAGGAGCGCCCGTCAGTCTGGGTTGACTGCAGCTTTTCGGTCAGATTAAGCATACGGCAGATATCAGGTCCATGCAGGTCCACGTCCATCAGTCCGACCTTGTAGCCCCTGTTGGCCAGCCCCAGGGCGAGATTGGTTGAAACGGTGCTTTTCCCCACCCCGCCCTTGCCGCTCATAACCAGAATTTTATTTTTAATCTTCCCAAGCGACGAAGTGATCGCCATATTCTGCTTGGCGACTGCTGCGTCAGGTGAACCGCAGCTGCCGCTGCTGCAGGAACTGCTCTTCTGTTGACAGGAATTTCCCATGTAGAACCTCCTTATGGGTGAAATTTATAAAAGATTGTTATATAATTAAAAAATTGTTTCAATTCCATGGACGATACCGCTAGCAATACACGAGGTCCAATGCGTCACAGCCGGAAAGAATCAAAGTCTGCTATACTACCGCATCACATACATTTTTAAAAACCTTTTCTGCTTTCTCTCAGGCCAAGCAGCAGGGGTTGATTGCCGGCTGAGATCTCCATAAGATAAGTCAGAGTTATTTATTGTCCACTTTTTTCTCTACTGCTCTGATACAACAAGCAACTTAAAGAGGATTTTATGTTCGGGAAAGATCTTTTTTGCAAAAGCGGCTCATCCCTTGCCGAAGTTGAAAAAATCATTGAAAAGATCGCCCAGGGCGATCTCACGGCGGACATGGACCCGGCCAGCAGCGGAAGTGCCTTGCGTTCCATCGCCAACATGCGGGAAAATCTCGCCAAAATCGTAAGCGATGTCATCGGCAATACCAAAAATCTCGCCTTTGCCTCAGCGGAGTTGGAAAACCTGTCCGCGGGCATGCGCAATAGTGCCGGAACAATGGCCCGTCACGCTGCCGATGTGGACGTCTCCTCCAAGGAAATGGAAGAAAATCTGCAGACCATCGCCGTTGTTGCCTCTCGCCTTGCCCTTAACATGAATGCCGTTTCCGCCAAGGCCTCAGAGTCGTCCGGCAATTTAAGTATTGTCTCCACCTCAACCGAGGAGATGTCGGCCACCATAACCGAAATTGCGCAAAACTCCGAACAGGCCAGAGTTGTTGCCGACAAAGCGGCTCAATCCGTGCGGAATGCCTCAGACAGGGTGAACAGCCTCGGCAGTGCGGCCACTGAAATCAACAATGTAATTTCCGCAATCACCGAGATCTCCGACCAGACAAAACTCCTCGCCTTAAACGCCACAATTGAAGCGGCCCGGGCTGGAGAAGCGGGTAAGGGATTTGCCGTGGTCGCCAACGAGGTAAAGGACCTGGCCACCCAGACCAGCAAGGCGACGGAAGATATCCGCAATAAGGTCAAGGCCATCCAGTCGGCAACAGAATCGACCATCAAGGAAATCAGCACCATCCATGAGGTCATCAACGAGGTGAATAATGTGGTGGCGACCATTGCCGCGGCAGTGGAGGAACAGTCGGTAACAACAAAGGATATCTCGGTAAGCCTTACCAAGGTTACGGACGGCATCAAGGAAATGACTTCCGCCGTGGTCACCACCAGTGAAGCGGTGACGGAAGTCAACAGGCTCATAGCGGATTCCGCGCAGCTTGCCCATCTGGTTGCTGAATCGATGACTGAAGTTGCCGCCGAAAGCACCCGAATGAAAACCGATTCAACCAAGGTCTATGCCAGCGGGATGGAGGTGGCAAGCCTGGGCAAGGATATTGACAGAGTGCTGCGGGTTTTTACGGTGCCGCAAAAATATACGGCAGACAAAAAATCAACTGAGAGAAAATTTATCTCCTTTACCAGCGAATTCAGCGTCGGCATTGCAGAAATTGACGAGCAGCATAAGAAGATCATGGACTACATCAACCAGATCCATGCCGCGGTTAAAAAGGATCAGCCAGCCAATGAGATCCAAAAGATTTTAGGCGAGCTGGCCAACTTTACCGTGGGCCACTTTGCCAACGAAGAAAGATATTTTGCCCGGTTCAACTATCCGGAAACCAAAAAACATAAGGCAATTCACGAGAAAATGCTCGGCAGGGTGTCAGAAATTATCAGCCAGATCAACGAAGGCCAGGAGGTGAATTTCATCGATGTCCTCACCTTCTTGAAAGACTGGCTGCAAACGCACATCCTGATTGAAGATAAACAGTATGCTCCGTTTCTGAACCAGCACGGCATACACTAACGGGCTCTCCGCTATTTGCAGATAACAAACCGGGTCTGTTCCAGGGCAAGCTCCATATGAAACCTGTTGGTCCCCAAGGAAAAGGAAACCCGGCGATTGGTCTGATAATCCATCTCAGGGGTGAGGGTAATGGCATTACTCAAGGCCAGGGCCTTGGGCTGGCCGCAATAGGAGGTAAGTTCAAATTTGCTTTCCACCATGCTCAAGGCGCGGCCCATGACCTGATTTGTCATTTCCCCCATGGTATCAATGACGTCATTTGATGTGCATTCCCGGACTAAATCACTTTCCGGCAAACCCATATTGGTCATGTAACTTCTATAGAGATCCATGGCCGCTTCGGCGGTGAAATTCATTACCACCAGCCCGGAATAATCGCCGGAGAACATGACAAAACATCCGATTGCAGGCTTAAGGCTGACCCGGGGGATGGACTGAAACGTCGAAGAATATTTGATGGTTTTCTTGGTGCTTTTCTCCAGGGTTTTCTTAATGGCCTGGCTGAAAATATTAGCCACGATATCAATGGTTTCCGGCTCATCCGACATGACAACAACCTCATCTGTAAAATATATTTTCCCTGAAACAGGATGTCACTTACCAGGAATCAATTTTGCCCGATACCCACTTGAGAAGTCAACTTTTTTTAAGGAATCGCTTGTGCCGGGCCGGCTGTTTTGCCGTGGCGGTGATTGCTGCCGGGGAAAGACAAAAAAAAATCTCTCCACCTTTATTTTTCAGCAAAAAAGATTAGATTAACTGATTACATCAATCCTTTACCATGTCACGACCAAAAACTGTTGCGAGACATATTTTTCTCATTTTATGATTATTAATTGCCAGTCCATCAGTAAGAGTTTCGGCGCACACCAGCTCTTTACCGACATATCCATTAGTTTTTACAGCAATGAACGTCTCGGCCTTATCGGGCCGAACGGTTCCGGCAAATCAACCCTGTTGAAAATTCTCGCAAACCTGGAAACTCCGGACAGCGGGAAGGTAATCAGCCGGAAGGGTTTACAGGTGGTTTACCTGGCTCAGGATGACACATTCCAGCCGGACCAGACGGTGGAGATGGTCCTTGAGGAGGCTATCGCCGATGACCATGACGAAGTTTCCCGCCACGGCCGCATTAAGATCATCATGGGCCAGACCCAGCTCACGGACGGCCGCCAGAAAGTCGCCGAGCTTTCCGGCGGCTGGCGCAAGAGACTGGCAATTGCCCGGGCATTGATCCGGCAGCCGGATCTGCTGCTGCTGGATGAACCCACCAACCATCTTGATATTCAGGGCATCCTGTGGCTGGAAAAAATTCTGGCCACCCCGGCCTTTGCCTTTATCCTCATCAGCCATGACCGGGCCTTCCTGGAGAATACCACCAACCGCATCATTGAACTCAACCGCTGCTATCCCGAGGGATTTTTCCGGGTCAACGGCAATTACAGCCGTTTTCTTGAAGAAAGAGAGGCCTTTCTCGACAGCCAGAGCCAGCGCCAGTCCGCGCTGTCCAACAAGGTGCGCCGGGAGACGGAATGGCTGCGCCGCGGTCCCAAAGCCCGCACCACCAAGGCCCGTTTCCGCATTGATAAGGCACATGACCTGCAGAATGAGCTGGTCGCCGTGCGGGAAATGAACGCGGCCAACCGACAGGTGAAGATTGACTTTGATGCCACCGGCCGCAAGACGAAAAAATTACTTGAGGCCCTGGATCTTTCCAAATCCGCGGCAGGCCGGCCTCTGTTCACCGGTCTCAGCTTCGTGCTCTCGCCGGGCAGCCGCCTCGGCCTCATGGGAGCAAACGGCAGCGGCAAGAGTACCCTTATCAATATCCTGGCCGGCACCATGACGCCTGACAGCGGGAAAATCATGCTGGCCGATGGCATTCGTATTATTCTCTTTGACCAGAAACGGGAACAGATCAACCAGGCTGAAACCCTGCGGCAGTCCCTTTCCCCGGCCGGGGACACGCTCATCTACCGCGGCAGCCCCCTGCACATCGTCAGCTGGGCCAAACGTTTCCTTTTCCAGCCGGATCAGCTCGATCAGCCGGTAAGCCGCCTCTCCGGCGGCGAACAGGCCAGAATTCTCATTGCCCGCCTCATGCTGCAGCAGGCGGATATCCTCCTGCTCGACGAACCCGGCAATGATCTGGATATCCCCTCTCTTTGCGTGCTGGAGGAGAGCCTGATCGATTTTCCCGGGGCCGTGGTCCTGGTCAGCCATGACCGTTTTTTTCTCGACAATGTGACCACGAAAATTCTCGGCTTTAACGGCAGGGGCGGGACCGCCATTTATGAGGATTTTGACCAGTGGCTGCTCGATCAGAACCGGCAGGCTGCACCCGTGAAAAAGAAAACCGTGGTCAAAGAAAAGCCCCAGAAACAGGGGGAGGCGAAACTAACCTATGGGGAAAGACTTGAACTTGCCACCATTGAAGAAAAAATCCTCAAGGCGGAGGAGGAACTTGAGCAATGCCGCCAGCAGCTGGAAAACCCGGCTGTCACCAGCAATGCGGAGGAACTGGCCAGGTGGTGTTCCCTTTTGCAGCCGACCCAGGAAAAAGTCAATAAGCTCTATGCCCGCTGGGAGGATCTTGAGTCACGCAATTAACCCGGAGCTTGCCGCTTAATAGCTCTAAAGGACAACAGCATGCCGATTTATGAATTTTACTGCCAGCACTGCCACACGATCTTTAATTTTCTTTCGCGCCGGGTCAACACCTCTGCCCAGCCCCCTTGCCCAAAATGTCAAGGTACGCTGCAGCGCAAGGTCTCGGCCTTCGCCACCATAGGCAAGGCAAAAAAAGGGGAGGAAGCGGATTTTGTCCCGGATTTTGATGAGGCAAAAATGGAACGGGTTCTGGCCGGGATTGCCCAGGAGGCCAATAATGTCAATGAAGACGATCCCCGGCAGATGGCCCAGCTCATGCGCAAATTCTCCCAGCAGACCGGTCTCTCGTTAGGTGGAGGCATGGAGGAGGCCATCAGCCGCATGGAAGCGGGTGAAGACCCGGACAAAATCGAAGCGGAGATGGGAGAACTCCTGGAAAATGAAGATCCCTTTGCGGCAATGCGGAGGAAAATGAAAGGGGCCGGCAAAACCCCGCCAGCTGAAGATGACACGCTCTATGAGTTATGAAAAATTCATAACCCGTGGGTTTGAGGGAAATATAAAGCGGATATGAAAAAGTATAATTTACTTATTATCCTGGGACATCTTTAAAGAGGACTGCATGTGAATCTGCAAAAACTCTTCAATCAGCTCATGCCGTTCGGCAAGGGATAATCGGAAATAAATCGGACTTAGCATCAGGATGCGGATAGCTTCACGTTTGCTCATTTCGTTAACACTTCATTCGTCAGATTAAAAAAAACCAAACTAAAAACATCATTTTTTCTGAATGACCATTCATCATTTAAAATTCATCAAAGAGCAGCATAGCAAAATCAGGGACGAATGCAAGCATCTTTTTTTTATTTTTGTAGAGCAAACAATCAATAGCAGCCCCGCATCACGATGATTACCAACCTGGCGGGCCAGCCAAAGCCCGCACCTATGCTTTCTGCTCAACAATTAAGCCGTTCGCCTTGCCGACCCTGTAGACCAGCTCCATAAACCCTTTGGGCAACGGTACAGCGCGGGATTCAAGCAGTATGCCGTAATCTCTTGCCTTTTTCAGAAACTCCTCGCCAGCGCCGGCAATGCCTTCCTGATGATTACAGAGAAAGTGCATTCGCAAAGCGTCGGTAAGCAGGATGCACAGGTCGTTAAATGCCTGGGGGACGTTTTCCAGCTCCTGCCTGATGCGGCTGCTGTTTTCTTCAGCAAAAATCCTGAATTTCTCCTGGGGATTCGGGGTGCCGAAAAGATCGTTCATCATTGCCCCGGCAAGCATACCGGCATAGACATCCCCATTTTCTGGGAATTTTTCCCGCAGATAATCCTTCAGCTGCTTAAAAAAAATCATCCGCACCACATCAATTCCTTCACGAAGACTGGGAATTAATTTTCTATCGATAGCCTCTGCCATGACAAACTCCTTAATTGTTTATGCAAATGGATTGAGAAACAAGCTCCGGTCGCATGCGTTAAGATGCTTCCAGCCAATACCCGCCCAAGGCAGCGCCGGACTGAACCGGAGCAGGGAAAGATGGAGATGGGCAGGAACCGGGCCATTCCCCGGGGCAATCATGCCGATCTCTTCACCAGCCACCACGCGGTCTCCCAGCCTGACCTTCGTCAGGATATGGGCATGCACGGCGACAATGTCCCCGAGGGAGCCACCGTCACCCCTGACAAAAACGGACTGCCCCAGGAAATCATCGCAGATGGCCAGGATTTCACCGGCCAGGAGGCAGGGCACCTTTATTCCTTCCCCGAGGAAATGTTTCTCCCCCGCGTCATCCGCCCAGCAGACCACATCCACTCCCTCATGGGGGCGGCATCGCCACTCACCCCCAACCCACCACTTCCCGCGATCAAGGAAATCCATACCCGGCAGGAGAATGATATTTTTGATGGCCTTCCCGCTCTTCACATTCAAGCGGGCAAGCAGTGCGGCATAACGATCAATGGTCAGCACGGATTAAATTTCCACGAAAACGGTCATCTTTCCGGGAAAATGAATTATTGTAATTTCCCACAAATAATGCATCATGCCGAAAAGATGGTAAAAGTAATCAAAAAAATCAAGGAATAAATATTGCAAAACACATAATGAATCGAGTATCATTTTTTTATTTGTGGTGTATTTGTTAGGCTTTTTTTTAATTCATATCCAGACACGGTTTCCCCGTAAAAAAAAACACCCCTGGAAGGAACAGTATGTCCATGGAGCAAAGCAAACCGGTTGTTGAACGCAGAAAATTCCAAAGGTTCCATCTTTCTGATGACATTCTTGTCTTCAACGAAACAACCTTCGGGCAGATCATCAACATCAGCAAAGGCGGTTTGGCTTTTCGCTTTCTCACCAGCAGGGACATCGTCCAGGATTCTTTTTTTGAACTCGGTATCTTAAACAGCTCAAGCGGATTTTACCTTGAAAATATTCCCTGTAAAACCATAACCTCCACGGATTCCGCCCCGATTCATCCGACAGGATCAACGATCATTCGGCGCAACGGCGTTCAGTTCGGCGAGTTAAGCATGGAGCAACAGCAGAAAATAGAAGAATTTCTGGCAGAAAGCTCCGGGAAAGTTTCCTTCCCTGAGATTACATCGCATTAAGGGACGCTTACGAAGTCCCGAGGCCTCCGTCATTACGGCATGACTTAAGCCGGAATCAAGTTCAGGAGCCGTAACGAAATTGAAAAAATGGCCATGTTATTTCGTAACGGCTCCTAAGTTCATAATTTGATTTATTCTCACCACAGCCCAACCAGGTACACTTGATTAAAACTCTGCCTGGCAGCCGGTATTACCATCCTCGTTTCAGCCCTGTGCAGTGCCATCGAACGGTGCTTTATTCCGTGCCGGCAAGCCGGGTCGAAATCCTTGCCAAATCGAACAAACTGGAAACAGCCCAGAACACCATCCTGCTTGAATTCTTTGAGCGCAGACAGCATCTCCTCTGCGTTGTTAATGAATATGGCGGCATGACCGGCGTCATCAGCCTTGAGGATGTCATCGAGGAGATCGTCGGCCAGGAAATTGTTGAGGAAACGGATCCCTCCAAGTCAATGAGGGAAATTGCCAGGGACAAGGGAAAAACATTTCTGTCAGCCGGAAGGCGGCAGCCAAACGAATAAAGAAGGTTGTTCTCGTTAGAAAATGAAGGACTCGTGAAAACTGAAAATTAATCACAGAGAGCACAAAGATAACTAATTGTAATTAGTGTGATCTCTGTGTGCTCCGTGGTGAAAACAGACTTTTTACGAATTCATCAAAAAATGACCAGGAGATAACTGAACAAAGCGCCGCCAAGCAGCAAATGAATAATCACAAAATTCTTCAGATCAACGAATCCCTCAAAAGGGCCGAGGCAATAACGCCATAAGATATAGCCCC
>JALNXE010000113.1 GCA_023230525.1 Desulfobulbaceae bacterium | reverse complement strand
TTTTGCGGTATGTGGTGCTGGGTGCGCCGTCAACATAGATGCCTTCCAGATAGGAAAGTTTTCTTGGCAGCTGTTGCACCGTGCCCCTGGCAATCAGGAATGTTGCCTGCCGCCCGACAGCAAGCGTTCCCAGCTTCTCCATGCCGAAGAATCGGGCACCGTTTTCCGAGGCGCACCGAATGGTCTCCTCCAGTGAATTGCCGGCCTTGATGAACAATTTCATCTCCTCCACCAGCGACTCGCCATGGAGTATGCCGACACTGCCGGCGCCGGTTCCCACGGCGGTTGTCACGCCCAATTTTCTGGCAAAACGCAGTTGCGTCAGTTGTCCGGCGAGCATTTTCCCCCAATAAGCCTCCGCACCGGGGTCCGATTTTCCTGGTGCCACATAACGCTGGGAGAAGCGGCAGCTCACATCCCCGCCGCCGCCCGCGCCGTCCAAGGCATTCTTGGCCCGCAGTACGCTGGGAATCCACAGCACATTCTTTTCCGCCATTTTCCTGAGATTGTCCTCGCCCATGGCATATCCCTGTTCGATGGCATCGCACCCAGCCGCAAGGGCCTCCTCTACCGGTTGCCGGCCATTGGCCACTACCACCGCCTTTTTTTCTCCTCTGTGCTGCAGAATGCGGCACAGGTCTTCATGGTCAAATCGAGGATATGGGGCTTCTCCGTCTTCGATATTGCCGGAATAACCGATCTTGAGATAATCACCGTCCGCCGTGCTGCCGGCTGCCCAATCCTGCCTGCTCCGGCAGAGACCGCCGGATGATCGAATGTCCATTATGCTTCCCTGCGCCATCCCTTCATGATACCGTTCCATCAGGCCGGTTAGATCATCGCTGTCGGCCACTCCCAGCACTCCGTGGGCATGGCAGTAGCTCATATGCCGCTCCACCATGGCCGCCTTTTCCGCCAAGCCGGCCTCTTCAATGGATAACCGCACCATCCTGTCCACGGAGGGCGATTGCGACAGGGAGACGCTGCAGTCAACCAGCGCCGGCAAAATGGTACAGTGCGAAAAATCAGCGATTGCCGTCCCGGCATTGCGGGGAAGGTCCGCAGCGGAGCCAATGGCGGTAATAATGCCGTCCCGCACTGCCAGAAAGACGTCCCTGCACACATCGGCGCCGCTGCCGTCGATAAAGCTTCCCGCCACTATGAATTGTGTTCCGGCCCATGACGTATGTTTCCTTTCAGAGGAAACCCTGGCGTTATTGCTTGGCTGGCTCATCGTACCTGCGCCAGGTGCCGTCAGGGTCAAAGGAGGTCATTGCCGCCGCAGTCCCGGCCGTCTCCTCGCCCAGATCTTTTTCATAGATAACCCCTTCCTGGTTGACGATGAAGGTCATGATGCCCGAGGCCCCGTATTTGGCGGGATAGGCTACCAGGGCAAAGCCCAGGACCATTTTGCCGTCCGCCACATAGTCAAAGGCGCCGCCGGTGGCATGTCCGCCCTGGGCCTTGAGGATTTTAAAATAATAGCCGTGGTAGGGTTCGGGCGGGACATTATCCAGGCCGCCCGTATACCCCTCCTTCGTGGCCCTGGCGATCAGCGGGCCGAAAGGACTCTCCGCCTCGCCCTGCTGTGCCGGCCAATAGAGGCCGTCCATCTTGCCCTCGCTGCTGGTGAACTTCTGGGCGAACTCCGCGCCATCGCCTTGGCGTTTCATGCAGGCATACTCCCGCTGGGCATCGGTATAGGCATGCATCACTTCGATGGTATGCAGCTCGTTTCTGCCGATCCGCCGATTGAGGATTTCCTCCTTGCCCGCCTTGGTGTCGAAGAGCCAGGCCCCGCTCTGACGGACCAGTGGCAGCGGGAAAGGGTAATCCTTGGTGCCGACCAGCAGCACCGCGCGGTCTTCGTTCTCCCGTTCAATACGGTTTTTCTCCTCATAGGCCTTGAGGAAGCGCGCTCTGCCGTTGCGGTCCGCGATCTGGTCTCCGGAGGAGATGAGTTCCTCCGCACCGGGGCCCAGGATGGCAAGCAGCCCGGCCTCGCTGTTGTCTTTTACCGCGGCGACCAAGGCGGTCACCGCCTGCTGCGGCGAGGTGAAACTCTTCGGGGTGGCCGGCTCCTGGGCCGTTGCGGCGGAGGCGGCCAGGAACAGCATCGCCATGAGCATTGCCATGGCGCCGGGGGTCGATCGCAACATCCAGCCTGTAAATGTTTTCCGTACCATCATCTGCGTCCCTCTCTCTCTTGATAAAATCAATAGCTGAATTTTCCGGCTTACCTTCTGGAGCGGTTCCGGTCGTCACGGCCTCCATCGCCGCGTCCCCGGTTTGGGCGGCTGCCCGCATTCTCGTCGTCCCAGCTGCCCTGGCCGGGGGAGTAACCGCCCCGGCTTTGCTGCCGGCTGGACTGGCCGCGCTCGCCTGACTTGCGTTCCCTGCTGCCGTTGTCGACCCGGTTGAAGATGTTGTCGCGGCTTTGAACCGGCGCCTGCTCGCGCTGGACGGCCCGGCTGCGGTCAGCCGGTTGGCGTGCCCGCTGTTCCTGTTCGGCCCGCTGCCGCATCTGCCGATCCTGTTCAGCCCGGCCCTGTTCCTGCTGGGTACGCTCGGTTCTGGCCCGTTCCTGTTGTCCTCGCTGAATTTGCTGTTGTTGCTGCAGTTCAGGGGCAGCTTGTTCACGGCTCGGCTGCCGGGGTTCGATCCGCTGCCGTTCCTGCCGGTCGGGTTGGATTCTGTCCCGCTCATCCACTGGCCTGTCCCGGTCAATCCTGGCCCGGCCGTCGTCGCGCCGCCCGTCTCTGTCCCTGTCCGGGGCCTCTGCTTCGGAAAAACCTCGGGCGTCTGGCCTGACCTCCCCGGGCCGGCGGGGTTGCTGACCGTATTTATGGGCCGTGTACTTGTCGCGATAGGCCACGCCCCGCCGGTGCCTGGGAGCGTGGTGCCAGGGGCCGGGTGATGTCACCCACCGGTCATGGCTGACGTATCGTGGCCGTTTGTGCACATGGATGTAAATAGAATGGTGGTGCCAATCGAAATAGCTCCAGTTGCCGAAGGAAAAACCGAAGTAAAAACCCGGCCAGAATGAGATGCCGACTCCGATGCCCAGCCCCGGTGGTCCCCAGTAATAGGGCGGGTAGGCGGGATACCACCATGGTCCATAGATGGAGAAGGGATCATAGTATGGCACGTAGATAACCCTGGGATTGGCCGGTTCGATGATGATCGTCTCCCTTTCGACCAGGACCTTCTGTTCGGCGTTGGTGGAGAGGTTGCCCTGTTGTCTGGCCCTGGCCCGCAGTTCCTGGATCATGTTCATGACCTCCGCCTCCTGGACGAGAAAGGCGTTGCCGATGTTGGTGGTCTGGCTGATGCGTTCGCTCATCAGGGCCAGGATCGACGGAAAATGACAGATCGCTTTAACGCTGGGGTCCCAGTCCTGGGACAGCAGCGCCTCATCAAGGGCCTCGTCCTTCAGTGTCGGATTTGTCTTTCGCCAGCGGTCGGCCTCGATCACTTCAATGGGATAGGTCGATGCCATCAGAACCTGGGTCAGGAGCGTATCAGGATAGAGGGCGATGGGGGCAAGCATCTGGGCGAGTTCTTCCCGGCTGTATTTTTCGGCCGGCTCCGCATTATCGTCCTGGGCCTGCGCTGGATCCGGCAACAGGGCGGGGCAGAATGCCAGGGAAAAATTGAGGAATAAGCAGAGGAGCAGATGAAAGATGGTGGCGGTCTTCATGATACCTCCTTCTATGGGAAACATGCAGAAATAATTTCTCATTTTTGTATCCCGGGGCAGGCGATCTTTAAGTGATCTCTCATTCGTAAAAGAAAGACCCGGGCTCGATCATTGTTTGAAAAGTTGAGATGAGGCAAGGTGCTGGCTGGAGGCTAAGCGCTGTTTGATGGAGGCGATATCGCTTTTCCTGGTAAGAAAAAGATCCACCAGTTCCGGGTCGAACTGCGAACCCTTGCCTTTTTCCACCTCGGAAAACGCCTGGTCGGTATTCCAGGCCTGTTTGTAGGGGCGTTCAGAGGTCAGGGCATCAAAGACATCGCAGATGGCGGCGATCCTGCCGGGCAGGGGGATTTCTTCCCGGCTGAGGCCGGTTGGGTAGCCGGTGCCGTCCCACCGTTCATGGTGGGTGAGGGCAATGCCCTTGGCCATTTTCAGCAGGGGCGAGTCGTTGCCTGAGAGCAGCTTTGCGCCGATGATGCTGTGGCTCTTCATGATGGCGAATTCCTGTTCGGTGAGCCTGCCCGGCTTGTGGAGAATGGACTCGGCTATGCCCAGTTTGCCCACATCGTGCATGGCCGTGGCATGGAAAATCAGCTGCCGCTCCTCTTCGCTTAAGCCGGCTGCCTGGGAAAGGATGTCGCAGTAATGACTCATTTTGGTGATGTGCGGTCCGGTGCAGCTGTCCCGGAACTGGGCGGCCTGGGCCAGGCGGTAGATCATCTCCAGCTGCATCTTCCACAGCTCCTTGTTCTGCTGCTCGATCTTTTGTTCAAGTTCGGCATGCCGGCTGCGCAGCAGCTCTTTTTCCTGCTGCTCCTGTTCCTCGGCCATCATCTCCATGGTGACATCCGTCAGGGAACCGCAGGAGAGGCAGACATGGTCCCCGGCAAAGGATTCCACCGAGGCCTGGTCCTTCAACCAGATGGCCGGCCGGCCTGGTAACGATATCTTGTAAACAGCTTCAATAGTGCCCTTGCTTTTCCCCTCATGGCGCAATTGATCCTGGAGCTGCGCCAGGTCATGGTGCTCGAGAATTTTCTTGTTGATTTTCCCGTTTTCGGATCCGTAATGGTAGGTGAGACGCTGCAGGACGCTGTCCCGGAAGATTTCCGCTACCTCGCAGGATTGGCAGCCGAGCAGCTGCAGCAGGCGGTTGCCAACAAACTCATACCAGATGGATTTATCGGAGTTCTCGCGCCAGGCGGAAATATAGGGAATGGAAGGATTGGCGTTGACGTTGAAACTGCGGAAGAGACTGATGGCCCCGGCGACCCGTTTTTTGAGGTCGTTGCCGAACTCGCCTTTGAGGATGCGGCCGCAGTAATCACGATCAAAAATCCAGTGGGAATCCTGCTGATTGCTCATCTGGTTCACCTCATCGTCAAATTGTTATCCAAATTATAGCAATTACTTTGAGTAGTATGTCAAGAAAATATGCAGTTACAGGAAAATAACTCGCTGCTCCTGTTGCCGGCAAGACTTTTTTATCTTGTTTTAAGAGCAAATGTGATTTAATATATCAAATTTTTTGGTGGATTTTCCGGGGACAGTTTCGTCTCTGCCGGGATCGGCCATAAGGACATTTGAGTAACGAGGATATGGATCAGTCAAAAATAAGGAATGTAGCAATTATCGCCCATGTTGATCATGGCAAGACAACCCTGGTGGATCAACTTTTCAGACAGAGCGGCATGTTCCGTTCAAACCAGGCGGTTACCGAACGTCTCATGGATTCCATGGATCTGGAGAAGGAAAGAGGCATCACCATCTCCTCCAAGAATGGGTCATATAACTTTAAGGATTACTGGATTAATATTATCGACACCCCGGGCCATGCCGACTTCGGCGGCCAGGTTGAGCGGGTGCTGCGCATGGCGGACGGCTGTCTGCTGCTGGTGGATGCCCAGGAAGGCCCCATGCCCCAGACCTATTTCGTGCTGAAAAAGGCGCTGGCCAATTCTCTGCCGATTATCGTGGTCATCAATAAGATCGACAAGCCGGCAGCCCGTTGTGACTGGGCCGTTGACCAGGTTTTTGACCTTTTTGTCAAGCTCAATGCCCCGGATGAACTGCTTGAGTTCCCCGTGGTCTATGCCTCGGCCAAGCAGGGCTATGCGCTGCGCACCCTTGATGAAAAAAACAGCAACATGGATCCCATTTCCGAGATGATCGTTTCCGCCATCCCGGCTCCCTCCGGCAGTATTGATGCCCCGCTGCAGATGCAGGTCAATACCATCGACTACTCGCCCTATCTGGGCAGGCTCGGCATCGGCAAGGTGGTGAACGGCACCCTGAAGATCAACAGGGATATTGCCGTGGCCCGGCGGGACGGCTCCATTTCCCCCATCCGGATCTCCAAGATTTTCCGTTTCGAGGCCAATGAAAAAATCCCCGTTACCGAGGCCACCACCGGTGAAATCGTGGCCGTGGCAGGCATGGACGACGTGACCGTGGGCGTCACCTTTACCGACCCTCTTGATCCGCGGCCTCTGCCGCTGATTGAGATTGATCCGCCCACCCTGTCCATGAACTTTGTGCCCAATGATTCCCCTTTTGCCGGGCGGGAAGGGAAATTTGTCACCTCCAGGCATATTGAGGAACGCCTGGCCCGGGAAACCCTGGCCGATGTGGCCCTGCACGTGGAGCCCTTAACCGAAGGCGTCGGTTACAAGGTTTCCGGCCGGGGCGAGCTGCATCTTTCCATCCTCATTGAGAAAATGCGGCGGGAAGGCTACGAGTTCCAGGTCACCAGGCCCCAGGTCATCATGAAGGAGGAAAACGGCAAACAGCTCGAGCCCTATGAGGAGCTGACCATTGATGTGGATGAGCAGTACCAGGGGGTGGTGATCGAGAAACTGGGCAAACTCAAGGGCCAGATGCTGGAAATGCACAATCAGAACAATATGGCCAAGCTGATTTACAAAATCCCCACCCGGGGTCTGCTTGGCTTCCGTTCCCAGTTCATGACCGATACCAAGGGCATGGGCATCATGAACTATGTCTTTGCCGAATACGGTCCCTACGCCGGCGATATCACCAACCGGGTCAACGGCGTGCTGATCGTCAAGGAGACAAGCACCACGGTGGCCTATGCGCTTTTCAATCTGCAGGAAAGGGGACGGATTTTCCTCGGCCCCGGCATTGATGTCTATGAAGGCCAGATTATCGGCGAAAATACCCGGCCCGCGGATATGGTGGTCAACCCGGCCAAGGGTAAGAAGCTCACCAACATGCGCGCCTCGGGCTCCGATGAGGCGGTCATTCTCACCCCGCCAAGGCAGATGAGCCTGGAAGACTGTATCGCCTATATCAACGATGACGAGCTGGTTGAGGTGACTCCCGCTTCCATCCGGCTGCGGAAACGCAAAAATGGCAACTTTAAGCCGTAAGATCCAGGAAGCTTGATCTCTGACCCAAAAACGACCCTTTTCAGGGTCGTTTTTTTTGTCAAGGGCCTGAAGGGGGGCGTCTGCCTGAAGAGGAAATTTTATGCCAGCGGGGTCATGCCTTTGTTCTCAAAATTCATCTCCAGGGCCTGTTGGCGGAGATCGAGAATTTTAGCAATGGTACCATTGATTTCTGCATCCTTAAACTCGAGCTTGTCGGCCTGCTCTCCCTCGATATCCTTGAAAAAATTAGCAATTTTCAGCTCAGCGGTCGGTTTTGCCGGGACAAAAAGATCGTTTTCCTCACTGCTGACCGGCAGGATTTTTCCTGTCTCCAGCAGGCGGGCGAGGGCGTTTCTGACAAAGCTTTCGGACAGGCCCAGCCGGTCGCTGATGGTTGCCGGGCCGGATGGGCCCTTGCCCCTGTCGAAAGCCAGGCAGATGGTCAGCAGCACTGCCAGGCTTATTTTTTCCTTACTGGCAAAGTTAAGGTTCTTTTCAAATTCAAGGGGGTGAAATTTGCCGGCGTTCTGGCAGGCGAAATTGATGACCGCGCCGGACAGCACGAGAATCCAGGTGGTCTGCAGCCAGATCATGAAAATCGGCACCGAGGCGAAGGTGCCGTAAATGGCATTGTATTTGGCCACCCCGATCTGAAATTTAATAAAGATGATCTGGGTCAGCTGCCAGAGGCAGCCGGTGATGGTGCCGGCCAGCAGGGCAGGCAAGAAACGCACGGTGGTGTTCGGGATGATAACAAAGAGCAGGGTCAGAATGAGTATGCTTGATATCCAGGGAAGGCTGAGGAAAAAGAGTTTCATGGCCCCGGCAAAAAGACCGATCTCCAGCAGTTTCTGGGTAAAGGCATGACTGCGCATGGTGGTGGAAAGACCCAGGGTTACCGCGAGCAGCAGCGGACCGATAATGAGGATGGCCAGGTAGTCGCTTGATTTTCTGATGAAGGTGCGCGGTTTTTTTATGCTCCAGATCTGATTGAACGAGTTTTCAATCTGACCAAGCATGGAGATTGCCGTATAGGCAATAAATAATAGTCCGATGGAGCCGAGGGCGGTCACATTCGTATTATTGACATATTCGATGATTTTTGGAGCCAGGTCCGAGGCGATTTCACCGCCCACGGCCTTCTCCAGCAACAACGGTTCGATTTTATCCTGGATGCCGAAGCCCTTGGCAATGGAAAAAACCATGGCCAGCAAGGGAATCAGCGAGAGCAGAAAGGTAAAGGAAAGGGCGGAGGCATGGTTGACCAGATGTTGGTTGAAGGGGGCGCGGGCAACAATGAGGCAGATTTTGGTCAGCCGCAGCATAAGCCGTTTTACCGGTGGCAGCCCGGTTTCCCGCAGACTCCAGATCGAGCCGTTCTCCGGGTTAATTTGCAAAAAGCTTTTCATTACCGGTTTCATGGGATGGGGCCTCACCTTGGTGGAATTCCTCAGATTGACTCAATTTCAGTTACATGATTTTCTGGCCGAGTTTTTTGAGGAGATATTGGGAAATCTCATTTTTAGGGGTATGGTCCATCTCCAGAAAGGCAACCCCGATTTCATACTGGTCCGTGCCTGCGAGTTCAATGCGTACCACGGTGCCGAGCAGCAGCACCGATACGTTGAAATCCTCAAAAGGTATCTGCAGCTGGATTTTGTTGCCCACGGCAAAACAGGGGGAGTCGCTTCTGAAGAGGATACCTGTCAGGCTCAGATTTTTCGCATGTGCCGTAAACGATTCGGCTGACTCGTCAATGCTGATTTTTCTGACCAGGATTTTCGGGGAAAAATCAATCCTGACATAGCGCCGTTTATTGGTCGAGTAAGCCTGGATATTATTTTTCCCCAGTGCTTTGGCCTTGAGGAGAGCCATGTCGGCAAACCCGACCAGCTCCATGGCGTCACAGCTGTCAATGGGGAAATTGGCCAGGCCGCCGCTGACGGTCAGCGGGATATTTTTGCCCTCATACTGCAGGGAGAGATTGGCAATGAGTTCCCTGATCCTTTCCGCCAGGATAAGCCCGGTCGCCTTTTTCGTTTCCGGCAGGATAATGACGATTTCTTCGCCGCCATAGCGGGAGGCGATATCTTCTGCGCGGATTTCACCCATGATGGCCTGGGACAGATCCTTTAAAACCGAATCTCCGGCAAGATGGCCATGGTTGTCATTGACAGCCTTGAAATTGTCGATATCCAGAAACAGAACCGAAAGCTCCGTGTTATATCTCTTGGCCCGGGCAACTTCCCTGATCAGGGACTCATCAAAATAGGCGCGGTTGTAAAGCCCGGTCAATCTATCGTATTTAGCGGTATTGATCGTGTTTTCAAAAACATGAATTTCAACCACCTTGGGGTTTTGCAGGGATTTATGAATAGAGCAGAAATAGTCGCAGATGGCGGTGCGCAGATTGACATTGTGGCCGAGCTGGTTACTCATCTCCCGGCGATGCAGGCAGATCTCCTGCCAGAACTCCTGCGCTTCCGGCTGGCTCAGGTCCAGATGGGTCAGCACGTGAAAGATCACCGGAAAAGCCTGCGGGCCGAACTCGGCTGCAACGTCACCAAGCACGGCTATGAGCTTTTCGTCATTGTTTGAGTAATCGTAAAGGCACTGCAGTATTTTATTGCGTATGACTTGCATAAACGAAACCTTTCATGTTGACCCGCGAGTCTGCGTAAAAACGAGTTGGTGGTTTTTTTAGCGACAGCATGACAAGCTTGAAACTCATAGCAGAAACACTATAATATACCTGCAGGGTATCTCCTTATAAAAAATGCAAAATTTACTTTCCCATATGGAAAAATACGAAACAATAGCCCGGTTTGCCGAGTGGCTCGCCCTGCCGCTGGCCTATTTTGTTCTGCTTGTTCTGTTTCTTTTTTTTGTGGTGCGCCCTTTTTTTTCCTATCTTTTCAATTGGAACAGGATAAATGCTCTCAAGATTTTGCAGGAAGCTGAGAAGAAGAAGGAAATTAACCCGAAGTCTGATGCGGCCTGGCCTGAACCGGGTGGGGCGGAAGATTCCGAAGCAGCCGGCTCGTCGCTGCCTGACCGCGGAGATGAACAGCAGCTCATGAGCAAACTGGCTGAGAGTGATCCTGAAAAGGCCGGCAATCTTGTCAAGCAATGGCTCAGGAAGGACCAGCATTAAGTGACTTTGCCATTGACGTGCCGCGATAAATAAATTTATATTTTTTGCTTTGATTATCAGTTATTGTATTGCACTTTTGGCAAAACGCGTTGCCGTATGTCCTTTTTACCATCGGCGTATTCGGCTCAGGTTTCATGAAAGCAACATGCAAAAAAGACCATGTTGACGCCGCTGCCGCCACCGGCCCTTTTGTCACCACCTGCATTGATATTGTCGGTGTTACTGCTTATTTTTCACTTGCAAGGCTCTTTCCTGGAATCTGAACTGGTGATGGGTTATGTATAATATGTTCTTTCGAAAAACACCTCCCGTGATTTATTTTCTGGCAGGGCTTGCCCTGTTCTGGTGGTTTTTTGTCAGGGTGAACCCGGCTGTCGTCAATCCCGAAGCCGTGCCGCGCGCGGTGACCGCCAGGGGGGACCTGGCCGCCGATGAGCGCAACACCATTGAACTCTTCCAGGCAACTTCCCCTTCGGTTGTCTATATAACCAGCATCGAACTGCGGCGTAATCTGTTCAGCCTGAATATCTATGAGATTCCCAAGGGTACCGGTTCCGGTTTTATCTGGGATACGGAGGGCCGGATTGTCACCAATTATCATGTCATCGAGGATGCCAACAAGGTACAGGTCACCCTGGCCGATAACAGCACCTGGAAGGCTGAGCTGGTGGGAGCCTCGGCAGACAAGGATATTGCGGTTTTAAAGATTTCCGCCCCCGGGAAAATTTTACGGCCGATTCCCGTGGGAGAATCCGCCAACCTGCTGGTGGGGCAGAAGGTTTTTGCCATAGGTAATCCCTTCGGTCTTGACCAGACCATCACCTCAGGGATCGTCAGTGCTCTCGGGCGCGAAATAAAATCGACCACCGGCACAACCATCCATGATGTCATCCAGACGGATGCCGCCATTAATCCCGGTAATTCCGGCGGACCGCTGCTTGACAGCGCCGGCCGTCTCATCGGGGTCAACACCGCCATCTACAGTCCGGATGGCGTCAATGCCGGCATCGGTTTTGCCGTGCCGGTCGACGAAGTAAACCGGGTGGTAACCGAGATTATCAAGCATGGCCGCCTGATCAGGCCGGGACTCGGCATCTCCGTGGCCAATGAGAGGCTCATGGAGCGTCTGGGTGTTGCAGGGGTGCTGATTGTGCAGGTGGAGAGCGGCAGTTCCGCGGAAAAGGCCGGCCTGCGCGGCGTCAGAAAGACCGGGGGAGATATCCTGTTAGGGGATATCATCGTCGGGTTGAACGGCAAACCAATTAAAAGTCTTGATGATCTGCGCCAGGAAATGGGGCGTTACCAGGTGGGAGACGAGGTGACTTTGAAGGTCATTCGTGATGGTAAGGAATTTCAGGTCAAGGTTATTCTGGATGCGGTAGGATAAGGTCTTCTATGAGAAACAGGACAAGGGCGTGACCTGGTGGACGCGGGCGCTTAAAAGCGTCATTTCCTTTGATGACGGGCAACGGCTGGATCTATTTAGAATTTTCCCGGCCTTCAGAAGATTTCTGGCGGCAAGGCACCATTACGCCCTGCTACGTACAGGTGGTGATATTCTTTTTGTTCTGGTGCTTATTTCCGGTTTTTTCGGGCCCCAGGATGCGCGGCGTAATATCGCGGTTTTCTTGACCTGGGGCATACTCTGGCCCGGCATTGTTCTTTCCTGGTTTTTTGTCGGCCGCATGTGGTGCGGCATTTGCCCGTTTCCGGGGCTGGGTGTTTTTTTGCAGAGCAGGGGCTGGACATTTTCTCTCAAGGTCCCGAGATTCGTGCAGAAATACGGGGTGTACATCGCGGTTTTCCTGCTGGCCCTCATCATCTGGTTTGAGACGGTTACCGGCTTAAACGAGTGGCCGGCCGGCACGTCCTATCTTGTCCTTTCCATTGTCTCCGGGGCGGCGGTGATGTCGATACTTTTTCAGGGCCAGTCCTGGTGCCGCCATCTCTGCCCGCTGGGACGGATCAGCGGAGCGGCGGCGACGATTTCCATTACCGAGTTCCGGGCTGACCATGATAAATGCCGGGGCTGCAAAAGCGTATCCTGTAAAAAAGGGTCGGATACGAGGCGAGGCTGCCCTGTATATCTCGGCGCGGTTTCCGTCCAGAATAATCTGCATTGCCTCGTCTGCGGCCATTGCCTTCCTCTCTGCGACCGCGACTCGCCTCAGTTTCTGTTGCGCAATCCCTATAATGAACTTATCCGCAACGCCGGAAGATACAAAACCTGTACCTACACGGTGCCTTTTCTTATCGGTTCCCAGATTGCCCGTTTCATGCGGGAAAAACCGGTTTACAACCAGGCGCTCGACTATTTCGCCCTCTCCGATCCGCTGCTTTTCAGTCTCCTGCTGGGAATCTGCATTGTCATTGTTCTGCTGGTGATAAGACTCGGGAGCAAACTCTTCGGAGTGGTGGATAATGACCCCATTGTCGGCAAGTTGTCGCCCATGGTGCCCATCCTGATCCCCATGGCCTTCACCGGCGAGCTTGTTTACCGGATGGCGCATTTTGCCGATGGCGTCGGTGATTTCATTCCAACCATCGGCAGACAGTTCGGGCTGCACTTCCTTGAAAGGCTCTCCTTTTCCATCCCGGTGTTTCCGGTGCAGGTGCTGTCGGCCTTTTTTATGATGAACGGCGCCATTGCCGGGGGCTATATCTTATGGCGTTATTGCCTCGGCCCTTTTGAGGGATTCGTTGATCTGAAGAATTTTGTGATTATTCATTTGCTGCTTGGCGGCGCTTTGTTCAGTTATCTCCTGGTCATTTTTT
>JALNXE010000112.1 GCA_023230525.1 Desulfobulbaceae bacterium | reverse complement strand
GCCGTTGCTGTTTCCATGGCTTGTCTCCTTTTGGAATGGTTCTGGTTAATTGTTTGGAAAACAAGCTTAACAGCGCGGCCCGTTTTGCGCAAATCGTACGCGCTTATACATAGTATCTACGGCGCGAGACTTTCATTGTTCGTTGTTCCTGCTTGCGGAGATGGGGGTTAGCCGGTTAGTGATGGGAAAATAGCAGATGAGAAGGCGCCTTTGTTTTGGCCATTTTTTTTGGGGGCAGATTTTAGTCTGCAAACAACTGGCAGCCTGTATTGCTAACTTTTTTCACTTGCCAGGCTACAGGCTGATAGACTTAACAACCTGAGGAGTTACAGGCAGACGGCAATCAGAAACCGCCATGCCCGCCGTCATGGTAGTGGCAGTTGTAGCAGGTGCCTCTATCCCAGGAGTGTCCTGCCCGGCTATGGCAGGCGTAAAAGCAGAGACTTTGCCATGAGGGGTTGGTGGTGTCGGGCGTGGAGATCGCCGCCTTGTTGATGGATGACCGGATCAGGAAGATATTGTTTTTTGACCCATGGGGTTCGTGGCAGTCCGTGCAGCTCAAGGTCATGTTGGTGCCGCTGGTATAGGGGCCCCGGGCATAGTAAATCGTCGCGCCGTCAAGCTCACCGTGTCCGTCTGGCGTAACGCCGGCTGCGGCGGTTTTCCAGCTTAACTTTCTGATGGCCCGCGGTGACCCGGGCAGGCGCGGATTGGTGCTGTTGATGGTGTTGTATTGATTATGGCAGTCCGTGCAGAGCCTGACGTAATTGGGCAGATTGGAGCCGTCCGAGGTGGTGCTGTTGGCCGGCTCATGGTTGGTCGAGCCCCACCAGTAAGGGGACAGGTAGTCGCTGTAGGCGGCGCTCATCCTCTCCGAGGCATCGTCTCCCAACCTGTTATTATGATCGCTGGGTCTGGAGATGGCGGATTTGGTCGCATCATAGGGGGAGTTGACGTTGCGCTGCGCCAGATGGGGATTGTGGCAGGCGTCGCAGGGGTTGATGCCAGCCGGCAGGGACCAGGACACCCCGTCGGCGTTTTTCAGGGTTTTTCCCAGCACCTGGCTGACGAAATCCGGCAGATAATGGGAGGAGCCGGTCATTGCTTCGGCATGGCTGAAGGAATCCTTGATGGTGCTGTCATAGGAACCGGCGGTTGTATCGCCGCCGAAGTTGTAGCTGTAGCTTTTGTTGATTGTGATGCCGCCGGTCTGGTAGCCGCCCGACTGGTGGCAGCCAAAGCAGAAGTTGTTCGTCTGGCTGGTCTGGTTGGTATCAAAGAGCAGGTAGTCGTTCGCCACGTTCCCGGTTGGAACAGGATCTACCCCGCCGATGCTGGCGTGTTGCTCGTGGCAGTGGGCACAGTTCCCCTGGGCGTAACCGAGGGTGGAGGTGCTGGTGCGCTCAACACCGTAGTCGGGATTGCCGTGGGCCGAGAGAAGGTAATCGCCGGCCCAGACTGGCCGGCAAGGCAGGATGAGCACGCACAGGGAGGATGCGATCAGGTACTGGCGTGATAGCATAAATTGTTAGGCCTCCTTGGTCTAGCTAAACGTTTAACCCGCTGATCACCGGCAGCAAAATGGGTGGATGGCAATAATAGACCTTATCTTATGTTATATTGAATCCCGATTGGAAAGGCAAATAATTCTTCCGGCAGGATAATGAACGGCGAATATTGATTAGCCTGGCCAAATGATGTAGTTTATTTTTCTTGCTTTTACCAAAAAAGAAACAAGAAATCAATATATTATGAATGTGGAGAGGAGATGAGGGAATATTCAGAATTTATCCGGTGGAAGGCAAAGCAAAGGGCAGGGAGATGAAGATGTTTCCGGACGGCAGCAGGGCAGCCGGATACCCTGTCTTTACTTCCGGGGGCCGAGGGTGCGGATCAGGCAATAGACAAAGAGGGTGAGGATCGCCCCCCAGCTGAGTCCCATGAACAGCCAACCGCTAAGCAGCATAGTTTTCCCTCCGTAATTTGCGCCGTTTCCAGCTCTGGCGCACCATGATCATCAGCACCAGAAAGAGCAGGACAAGCCCCAGCCGGGTGCCGAGGACAAAGGGCAGGTCCGTTTTGCTCACCCCCTTCAGCAGCATGACCGGCAGCCAGTCCTCCACCAGCCAGAAGCCCAGGATAAAGAGCAGGAAGAGCGGTGTCACATACTTGATGATAAAACGGTAGAAGCGGGGAATGGTGATGTCCGAGCCTGCGTGCAGCTCGGTCCAGGCCCGGTCCATGCCGAAGACCCAGGCAAATAGAATGGTCTCGACCGTGGCGAAGACTACAAGGAAAAAGGAGCCGCCCCAGAAATCAAGCTCGTCCACCACGCCCCGGCCGAGAAAGAAGATGGCGGGCTGGGTGAGGACAAAGGTGACGGCCATGAAGATCAGTACCGCCTTGCGGCGCGAAAGGTTGAATTCGTCCATCAGAAAGGCGACAGCCGGCTGGCCCAGGGAAATGGACGAGGTGATGCCGGCGATGAAAAGCAGCATGAACCAGGCAAAGCCGAAGAGATTGCCGAAGGCGAGTTTCTGCAGGATAAGCGGCATGGTGACGAATCCGAGGTTGAACACCCCGCCCCTGGCAATGGAGGCCATGGCATCGGCGCCGAAGAAGGCGAAGGCGGCGGGGATCACCAGGCTGCCGCCCAGGATCACCTCGGCGAATTCATTGGCCGCGGCAGCGGTGAGGCCGGACAGGGCCACGTCGTCGTTTTTGTTGAGGTAGCTGGCGTAGGTGAGGATGACGCCGATGCCGCAGCTCAGGGTGAAGAAGATCTGGCCCGCGGCCGCCAGCCACACCCTGGAGCTTTTCAGGGCCGACCAGTCGGGATTCCAGATAAAGCCCAGGCCGTTGAGCACATTGTTTTCCGGCTGGGCGGCATCAGGGGTCCCAAGCAGAAAGACCCGGACCACTAAAATGATGGCGAGCAGCAGCAGGACCGGCACGCCGTATTTGCAGACCCGCTCGATCCCGCCGCGCACCCCGTAGTAGAGGACGATGCCGTTCAGCGCAAAGGTGATGAGATAGAAGAGATAGGCGGTGCCGAGGCCGGAGAAGTACTCATTGTGCATAATGCCCTGATAGCCATGCAGGAAGGCCACCATGCCCTCGCTGGTGGCGCAGGCGTTGTAACGGCCGGTGAGGGCGAACAGGCTGTAGCCCAGCAGCCAGGACTCGATATAGACGTAGTAGAGATAGATGACGATGGGGCCGAAGATGCCGATCACGCCGAAGTATTTGATGAAGCGGTTCTTCTCCCACATGGAGTGGAACATGCCCGGCGCGGTGCTGTGACCAAAACCACCACCGAAGCGGCCGATGGTCCACTCGATCCACATGAGGGGCAGGCCGAGCAGCAGCAGGGAGATGAAATAGGGGATTATGAACGCCCCGCCGCCGTTCTGCGCCACCTGGCCGGGAAAGCGCAGGAAATTACCCAGGCCGATGGCGCTGCCCGCCACCGCCATGATCACGCCGATCTTGCCCGACCATTTTTCCCGTGCCATAGGCGACTTTTAAGAAACGTTCAAACGTTTAAGCGATCAAACGATCAAACGCTGGAACGTTGCAACGTTTGATCGTTAACGCCCGATTACCACGCACACGGGAAAAATGCAACTGGCGGCAGCGGCAAAATCACAGCCGGTGCAGCCATGACGCGGCAGGGGGCGGCAATGTTTGCCGGCAGGTTTCGATTGACATATTCCACCATGGGGATATCCTGGTGGATGATCACGGCTGTCTCATGGATTTTTTATCAAGGAAAAATCGGCTGCATAACAGGGAAGAATAATGGGGAAAAACAAAAAAAGCATCGTCGTCACCGTCATCGGCAAGGATGAAGTCGGCATTGTCGCAAAAATTGCCACGGCCCTTGCTGAAAAAAGCATCAATATCATCGACATCAACCAGAAGATTCTCGGCGACGAAATTTTTGCCATGACTCTGCTGGCCGACCGGGCAAATTCAAGCCTCTCCCTGCCAGAGATCACGGCAAAACTCAAGGAGGCGGTCAAGGATATGTCCCTCAATGTCACGGTTCAGGATTCCGAAGTTTTCCAATACATGCACAGGGTGTAGGGGCCAGCAATGAAATTTTCCAATGAAGAGATCCTTGAAACCATCGGGATGATCGCTGAGGGCAAACTGGACATCAGGACCGTGACCCTGGGCATCTCCCTGCTTGACTGCTCCGATCCCAATCCCGCCGCCTGTGCCCGCAAGGTTCGTGAAAAAATTCTGGCCAGGGGTGAAAAGCTCAGCGACAAGGCGGATTTTGTCGCCAACGAGTATGGCCTGCCCATTGTCAACAAAAGAATCAGCCTTACCCCGCTTTCCCTGGTGGTCCCCGTGGCCGATCCCGCCGCCTTCCTGGAGGTTGCCCGGGCCGTGGATCTGGCTGGCGAGGAAATCGGCGTCAACTTCGTGGGCGGCTACACCGCCATGATCCAGAAGGGCGAGACCGCCATTGACCGGGCGCTGATCGCGGCAATGCCCGAGGTCCTCGCCACCACCCAGCGTTTTTGCGCCTCCGTTGTCCTGGCCACCACCAGGGCCGGGATCAATATGGATGGCTGCTACACCATGGGGCGGATGATAAAGGATATCGCCGCGCGCACCGCGGACCAGGATGGCATCGGTTGCGCCAAACTGGTGCTTTTTGCCAATCCGGTGGAGGATAATCCCTTTATGGCCGGGGCATTTTACGGCATTGGCGAGAGCGAAAGCTCCATCCTGGTCGGCGTCAGCGGCCCCGGTGTCATCCGTCGCGCCATCGAAAAGCTTGGGCCCGCAGCCGACCTCGGACAGGTGGCCGAGGCGATTAAAAAAAGCGCCTTCAAGATCACCCGGGCCGGGGAGCTGGTCGGCAAGGAGATGGCCAGGCAGCTTGGCGTCTCCTTCGGCAACCTTGACCTGTCCCTTGCGCCCACGCCGGCCGAGGGCGATTCGGTGGGCCAGGTGCTGGAAACCATGGGGCTTGCCATGCCCGGCGCACCCGGTTCAACCGCTGCCCTGATGATGCTCAACGATGCGGTGAAGAAGGGCGGACTTTTTGCCTCCTCCTCGGTGGGCGGCCTCTCCGGAGCCTTTATTCCGGTGAGCGAGGATGCCTCTATGATCGAAGCGGCCAAGGTCGGGGCGATCACCATTGAAAAGCTCGAAGCCATGACCAGTGTCTGCTCGGTGGGACTTGACATGATAGCCGTGCCGGGCTCCACCAGCGCCGAGACCCTGGCTGCCATCATAGCCGATGAGATGGCTATCGGCTGTGCCAATCACAAGACCACCGCAGTGAGAATAATCCCCGCACCCGGCAAGGATATCGGCGATTTCGTGCACTTTGGCGGCCTGCTGGGGGAGGCCCCGATCATGGCGGTCAGCCGCATCTCCGCCGATAACTTTGTCAGGAGGGGCGGCCGTATTCCCGCGCCGCTGCAGGCCCTGAGGAATTGAGTTAGGAGTGAGGAGTGAGGAGTAGGGCGGTTCGTGAACCGCCCAGTGAGGAGTTGCGGCATGAAAATTGAGTTCCAGCCCATCGGCATCATTCATACACCCTTTACGGAACTTGACGGCATGCCCATCCAGCCAGCCGGGGCAGCAGGGGTGAAGGGCAGGGTGGAGGTCTTTGCCGAATACCGGGAAGGCCTGCAGGATCTGGACGGCTTCTCCCATATCATTTTGCTCTATCATCTTCATCGCAGCAAAGGATTCACCCTGCAGGTCGTCCCTTTTCTGGACACCAGGCTGCGAGGCGTCTTCGCCACCAGGGCACCCAAGCGGCCCAATCCCATCGGCTTATCCGTGGTCAGGCTGCGGCGGGTGGAGGGTGGCGTGCTGTATGTGGAAAATGTGGATATTCTCGACGCTACGCCGCTTATCGACATCAAGCCCTATGTGCCGGAGTTCGATGACCAGGGACAGGCCCGGACGGGTTGGCTGGCCGAAGCGCAGGGAGTTGTGATACAGAAAAAGTCTGACCGGCGATTCAAATAGGGCGGCCGCCGTCACCTGAGCCTGCCGTCAGCTGAAACAGGCGGTAATTTCCATTCTCGCAGGACATTTGGAAAATGCGCGTCCAGTTTCGTTGGACAGCAACCATCTTTTCCCGCTGATCAGGAACATGCAAACCCTTGCCCGCAATCTGCAATTGTCCGGTAAATTTTTATATATTTTCAAGTAGTTGTCTAGTATAGTGACCTGCGTTACTCTTCCCGCGCATTGCCAACTGCCTCCCCTCATTGTCCGCCGTTGTAATTTTTCACGCGATTCACCGGCCAATCGCAGTACGGTAAATATCAATTATTTAGAATTGTTATATATTTTATCGTTTTATGCCAAATAATGGCCCATGGATTGCATTGATATCTTAACGGGAGTTAAGGGCAGTGTAAAAAAAATGGAGAAAATGCTGTCTCAAATTGTAACATTTTCTTTTACCTCTAAGCTTATCTATCCGATATTGTTAGCATGTTTTTAGAAATAATCTGAAGTTAACAATAGTTATCAAAATTGCTTGAATTAAGTAGGGGTATTTGGTAGGATGTTGCCACAATGTGTAAAAAAGGAGAAAATAATGATGGTGCAACGCCTTACCCGGATGCCGAGAATTTTTACCATTTTGCTGGCCATTCTTCTTATGGCCGGCTCAGACGCGGGCGCCTCAAAATATAAGCGGTCTATAGAGAATGTTGTCATCCCGGATGTGGTTCTCGTTAATCAGCAGGGTGAAAAAGTGCGGCTTAAATCACTGCTGGAATCTGATCAGCCGGTTCTGGTCGATTTTATCTACGCCACCTGTACAACCATCTGCCCGATACTTTCAGCGGGCTTTGCCAATTTTCAGCGGGAACTCGGCCCGGAGACCAAAAATGCCCGCCTGGTTTCGATCACCATTGATCCGGAAAATGACACACCAGCTGCCATGAAGGAGTACCTGGAACGCTACCAGGCACAACCCGGCTGGGATTTCCTGACCGGCAGCCGTCAGGATGTCGACCGGGTGATGAAGGCCTTTAATGCGTATTTCCGCAGTAAAATGGATCACCAGCCTTTGAGCTTCATCCGGTCGCAGGAAGACGGCAAATGGATCAGGCTCTATGGACTTATGAGCAGCAGTGACTTAATGAAAGAATTTCAGCAAAGGGGGGGGAAATGATGCATTCCAGTCAGACATTTACGGCCTTCATGACCAAGGTCGCCATTGTGCATGTTGCGGTTCTACTTCTTCTTGTCGGTGCGTCCCGCTCCTACGGTGCAGCTGACCAGCAGGCTCTTTCCGCCGAGGAGACGTACAAACTCGGAGAAAGGATGTACCGCGAGGGCATTCTTCCCTCGGGTGAGCCTATGCAGGCCTTTGTCAGTGGAGATGTCCCCGTCTCGGGAACCTCTTTTACCTGTGTCAGTTGCCATCTCCGCAGCGGACTCGGGTCCATCGAGGGGGAGGTATCCACCCCGCCTGCCAACGGCAGGATCCTCTATCTGCCGCGCGAACCGTATATAAAGGGCTATGAGCATGTGCCATCCTATCATAATTACGCCGTGTATTTTCCGACTCGCCCGGCCTATACGGACGACACCCTCGCGGAACTTATTACCAGCGGCGTTGACCCAGCCGGCCGTTCCGTGATCAAGGCGATGCCGATCTACGATCTTAACGACCAGGACATGGCAATTCTCATTGCCTACCTGAAAACGCTTTCCGCTCAACCGTCCCCTGGGGTCAGCGACTCCGAGATCAAATTTGCCACGGTGATTGTTGAAGGCACGGACCCGGTGGCTGTTGCATCGATGCTTGCCCCCCTGGAGTTCGGGATAGCCCGCAAGAACAGCCTGACCACCGCCTCCTCGGCTAACGACCGGGTGGCGCGCATGGGCTATAACATGCTTGGGCCGGATCTTTTGCAGAAAAAGTTTTCCCTGACCCGCTGGGTCCTGAAGGGACCCTCCTCCACCTGGCGCTCTCAGCTTGATGCGTATTATCAGGCCGAGCCGGTGTTTGCCCTGCTGGGTGGAATTTCTGCAGGGGACTGGGAGCCGGTGCATCGCTTCTGCGAGGAGAACCAGATTCCCGATCTGCTGCCCATTGTTGATTATCCGGTCATCAGCGACCATGACTGGTACACCCTTTACTTTTCCCGCGGTGTTCGGCAGGAAGGGGAGTCTGCCGCCCGTTACCTGCATGGCATGTATGATCTCATCAAAGATAGGGCAATCGTCCAGGTCAGCCGCGACAGCCGCGAAGGACGCGCCCTTGCCGACGGCTTTCGCGCAACCTGGGCGGACACCGGTCATCCGGCGGCTATCGATATTGTTCTTAAGGAGGGCGAGCAATTCTCCCAGCAACGGCTGCAACAGATCATTACCGAACTGAAACCGGCCGCCCTGATTGTCTGGGACGATGGCGCAGCCCTGGAGGCCTTTGCCGGTTTACCTGACATGGCGGACCGGCCCGGCGTTATTCTCGCCTCCGGCACCTTTGTCGGGAAAGCTCTGTGGACCATCCCCGAACAGCTGCGCGGCCTGCTCTCTTTCACTTATCCCTACAGGCTCCCGCAGGATGATATCCGCTTTGATGCGCTGGCGCTGAAAGTGCTGCCCGGCAAGAAAACCTCCGACTATGACCAGAAGATCATCCGGCAGTCCTATATTACCAATGAACTGCTGGGGAAGGCCTTGATGGATATGCGCGGAGAATACTATCGTGATTTTTTCTTTGACACCATCGGCATGATGCCTGATGCGTATTATCCGCTTTACGAGCGGGTAGGTTTTGGCCCAGGTCAACGCTATGCATCCAAAGGGTGTTTTATCGTCCAGCTTGGCAAGGGGGAGAACCCGCAGTTGGAACGCCGCAGTGAGTGGGTCACGCGGTAAAGAGCCGGATAATAAGAGAGAGGAACCAAAAATGAGAAAGAGCTGGCTGTTTTTTTTACTTGTTCCTATTTTTTCACCGCTCTGCGCCGCAGCGGCAGAGGATGCGCCTGCCGCTCAGGGGGATGTGGTAAAGGTTTACATTGTTAATGAATACCGTTATGAGCCGGGACCGTCCGGCGCCCATGCCGACATCGGCCAGTCGCTGTGCGGAACGCGGTGCAATGCCCTGTCCGTGGACTATCTCAATTATGTGGAGCCCGGCGGTTGGCGGTTGATTAAGATTTCCGGCAACCAGCAGCTTCTCGTAGATCTCAACAATCCTTCCCTGGACGGGAAGTGCATTTGTATTGCTGACGAATACCGGGTCAAGGTTAATGACCTCTATATGTCAAAATGAGGTTACCGGTGACTTTGAGGTTGCCGGTGGATAGTCTGTCAGGTGTTTCGCCTGCGGACTGACAAAGAGGAGGTGATAGATAACCGAAGTTACAGACTAAACAGCCGCATCGGCTAAAGACCAAAAGATTAAACCACCTGATTAATAAGTAAAAGGATTAACGAGTAAAAGGAGGTTAAATGACGAAACAGGTAAAGTTGTTGTTGTATGGGATTTTTTTCTTGCTGCTGCTTACCGCACTGGCCATGATCGTGGGGAAAAGATATTCCGTTTCCGGGTTGTCCCCTGACAAAGAGGCAACCGTGGCCAGTCAGCCCAAGATGGAGCCGGCTCAGATCGATCCTCAGCCCGGCACTGCTGTGCCGCAGCAAGCTCCGCCCAGCGCAGTGTCCCAGCAATCCCAGGTCAGAACAGCGGTTCCGCAAGCGCAGTTAGACCTGGTGACCAAGCGGGAGGAGGCGCGCCAGCGGCGTGATGAAATGCTGAAGATGAGGGCTGAAACGATCAAGAAATTGGGCCCGGGCAACACCGGTGAGCCGCAGCCCGAGCAGTAACCGTGCGGGCCGGCTCGGCATATGCGAAGAAAAAGGGGTTCTTCAACCTGCCGGCGCAGGCTTGTGCGCATGTGAATAATAATTGTAATGTTAGGGATTTACACATTTCGTGTTTATTAGGAGGGAATAGTATGTACAAAAAATATTTGCCTTATGTTCTGACCGGCGCATTGTCGGTCCTGGCCCCACTATGGGGGGCAGGCAACGCCGGGGCATATCTCAGTCCGAGCAATCCAGCAGTTTTGACAGCCGATCCTGCCCAAATCCAATACATGGATCCGAGCTACCTCAATGATTATGTCACCCCCGCGGCTCCGGGCTACGTCATCGGACCGGGCAAGATTCCTGATTATCTGACCAGTCCGAACTGGGCTTTCACCCCGCCTCTGCGGAAATTTGTTGACAAGCTGCCGGGGCTGGGGATTGGCAATGCCAATAACCTGGGGCAGTATATCCCGGTGGCCGTGCCTGATATCACCACCTATCCGGGCTCTGATTATTACGAAATCGAATTACGGGAATTCCGGGAGCAGATGCATTCCGACCTGCCTGCCGCCCCCAACGCCACAACCTTGCGGGGATACATGCAGGTCAATCTCGGCACCGATACCACGGGCGGCTGTACAGACCCTTCGCTGAATCTGGCCAATCCCTGTACGTCAGCCAATAACACCCTTTCAGCCCAGGCGGAGCCGCATTACCTCGGTCCTGTCATCATCGCCCAGAAGGACCGGCCGGTGCGCGTCAAATTCATCAACACTCTTCCCACTGAAGCCGGCGGTAATCTGTTTGTCCCGGTGGATACATCAATCATGGGCGCCGGTCCCTTTGAGGTCGATTATGATCCGGTGACCAAAGCGACGACCGCGCTGACCACCGGCGATTTCACCCAGAACCGGGCCGATCTCCATCTGCATGGCGGGCGCACCCCCTGGATCAGCGACGGCACGCCCCATCAGTGGATCACCCCGGCAGGCGAGGTGACCGACTACCCGACCGGGGTAAGCGTTGAGAACGTGCCCGATATGCCGGATCCCGGTCCGGGCGCGCAAACTTACTACTGGACCAACCAGCAGAGCGCGAGGATGTTGTTCTTCCACGACCATGCCTGGGGCATCACCCGGCTGAACGTTTATGTCGGCGAGGCCGCCGGTTACGTGATCCGTGATACCACCGAGCAGGCCCTGATAGCCGCCGGGACCATTCCCGGCCTCAACCCGGCTGACGAGATTCCCCTGGTGATCCAGGACAAAACTTACGTTGACGCCAGCACCATTGCCGCCACCGACCCGACCTGGGCCTGGGGAACGCAACCCTGGGATGGCACCCCCGGTGCAGCGATGACCCCCGTCGAAGGCGACCTCTGGTGGCCGCATGTTTACATGCCCGCCCAGAACCCCTTTGACCCCAGCGGTATTGCCCCCATGGGCCGCTGGGCATACGGCCCGTATTTCTGGCCGGCCACCAATAACTTTTTCCAGCCGATCCCCAATCCGTATTATGACCCGGCCTGCGATCCAAATAATGCAGCCACTCCGGGCAGTTTCGCCGGATTCTGCCAGGCTCCGGAGATTCCCAGTTCGCCCAACCCCTCCTGGGGCGCGGAGGCGTTCATGGACACCCCGACAGTCAACGGCACGGCTTACCCGGTTTTGAATGTCGATCCCAAACCCTACCGTTTCAGAATCCTGAACGCGGCCCATGACCGGTTCTTTAATCTGCAGATGTACATTGCGGACAACAATCCGCCGGTTCCGGTCAATACGCCTCAGGCTCCGCCGGTGTGCGCGGATTTCGCTGCTCCGGGTTACGATAATCTTTTTGCCAACACCTGTGCTTCACAGACCGAGGTTCGGATGGTTTCAGCCAGCCCGATCGCTGTCAGTACCGCTCCACCCGGAGGCGGCGGCATCCTGCCCAAACCCGCGACTTGGCCGGAAGACGGCCGTCCCGGCGGGGTTCCGGACTGGAGCTGGATCGGACCGAGCTGGATTATGATCGGTACTGAAGGCGGTTTCCTGCCCAAGCCGGTGGTGCTCCCCAACCAGCCAGTTACCTGGAACGCTGATGTCACCACCTTCAACGCCGGTAATGTTAACGGCGGCTCGCTGATCGTCGGTCCGGCCGAACGGGCCGATGTCATCGTCGATTTTTCCGCCTATGCCGGTCAGACACTGATTCTTTACAACGACGCACCGGCTCCCTGGCCGGCGATCGATCCACATTACGATTACTACACCGATGCCCCGGATAAACGCGGCATGGGCGGCGCGGATACCACGCCAATTGGCTTCGGACCCAATACCCGCACCATCATGCAGATCAAGGTCGCAGCCGGGGCCGGCACTGCTTTCAACATGGCCAACCTGAACGAGGCCTTTGATCCGGCTGATGGTGTGTCTCCCGGTGTTTTCCGTGATTCCCAGGATCCGATCATTGCCGGCCAGGGAAATATGAACCCGGCCGCCGATCCTGCGCTGTATGAGGCATTCGTTTTTGACGGCACGGATTTCAGCGCTTACAACTCAAATTATAACACCACATTCCCCGCCTCATATCCCAATTGGGGTATTGCGCGCATCAATGACCTTGCTGTCAGCTTTTACAATCCTGCGTCAGCTTCCATTAAGACCGTGACCATGGAAAAGAAGGCCATTCAGGATGAGCAGGGCGAAACCTTCGATGAATTCGGTCGCATGAGGGCGGGACTTGGCCTCACGGCGATAAATCCCGGGGCAGGGCAAGTGAATTTTGTGCTCCAGTCTTACAGCGACCCCTCGTCCGAGATTTTGGCTGAGGATGGAATTCAGGTCTGGAAGATCACCCATAACGGGGTTGACACTCACCCGGTGCACTTCCATCTTTTTGATGTTCAGGTGCTTAACCGCGTAGGCTGGGATGGCTTCATCCGCCTGCCTGACCCCACCGAACTCGGCTGGAAGGACACGGTCCGCATCAGCCCGCTGGAAGATACGATTGTTGCCTTGAAACCGGTAACTCCGCAGATGCCTTTTGGTGTGCCGGAGAGCATCCGGCCGCTGAATCCGGCAAAACCAATGGGTGACGCAACCGCCCTGTCGTTGATCGATCCGGTCACCGGCCAGGCCTGGCTCACCCCGAACCTCAACCGCATGTTCAACCTCGACTGGGAGTATGTATGGCACTGCCATATCCTCAGCCATGAAGAAAACGACATG